>NZ_KB911305.1:0-37970 GCF_000383455.1 Methylobacterium sp. 285MFTsu5.1
CGCGCTGGCGCGCCTCGTCGGCTAGACGCGCAGCCTCGGCGCGCTTGGCCTTCTCGGCCTGCTCCTCGGCAAGCGCGCGCTGGCGCGCCTCGTCGATGCGCCTCTTCGCCTCGGCTTCGTGGGCGGCCTGTTCGGCGTTGCGGCGTATCTCGGCGTCCTTCTTCCGCTGCTCCTGTTGCGTCTCAAGGGCTCTCCAATCATCCTGGAGCTTGAGCCGGAGCTTTGCTAGCTCAACAAAATCACTGTCTGGATAACGCTTGATGAAGTCTCGTAGCACGAGGGCGTCGCTGCTGTCGCGGATCCTTCGCCAAACATCGCGATCGGTCTCGCTGCGGTTGAAGACGAATTTTCCTGGATAGGATAGAGACAGCTCTGGCGTTTGCTGACCTTTGCTCTGGGTATCGACAGTCATGCTGACGCGCTGAAAGAACTGAGGGAGATCCAAGCCCGGCTCGTCAATGATCTTCAAGAAGGCGCTCGTGAAGATGCTGTTGCGCCCAGTTCCGTCATAGGCCAGCGCATTGGCCTGGGTCGCATAGGCCACGACGAGGCCGCGACCACTTATCTTGGCCAAGCCCGTATCGAATGGGTTACGGTCGCTGCGCTCTTTCAGTGGAAGATTTCGACAGGCATCAAGAATAAGAATTCTCGCTCCGTCGGCACGGTTGAGTTCGCCGACTATATCGTCCACCCGGACAGTTTCGTATTCCAGATCGAACTCGTCCTGAAGCTTGGCATCGATTGGGACGATGTAATTGCGGCCTTTGTACTGAAGCCCGTGCCCCGCATAGTAAGCGAGAGCGGCATCTGCTCCCTGCGCAGCGCGGGCAAATTGCCGAAGTTGGTCGCGCAACGTCTCTCGGGTCAGATCGATGCCGCCGTAAACTTGAAATCCCGCCTTCTTCAGCGCCGACGTGACGTCCTCTGCGTCGTTGCGCGGATTAAGCAGAGGAGGAAAGCGCTGATAGGTAGCATTGCCCACCACAAATGCGACGCGCCGCTCCGGCGGTGCGGCAAGCGCGCCCTCCGCAGTCAAAGTCAGCACGAGGCTGACGATCAGGACGAGGAGCCTGCGCGCCTGCATGGCTACCCCACGGTTCCAGCAGCGGTTGCGACGCATGAAAATGCGCCGATCCGGACGTAGAACTCGGTCATTCCCGCTGGTCTAGTCATGGGCGCCTGTCGCGCCAATGGATTACGGAGGGAGGGCATCAATCGTCCGATTCCTCGCCACCCGCGTTGTGCGGTTCAACGATCTCGGACACCGCGCCCATGTTCGGAAGGACCGAGCCAGCCTTGAGGAAGCGCAAAGGATCGACCGCAACGCTGTTGACCCGCGTCTCATAATGGAGGTGCGGCCCAGTTGAGCGCCCGGTCGAGCCGACCTGGCCGATCACCGTCTCCGGCCGCACCGCCTGCCCGGCGGAGACCGCGTAGACCGAGAGGTGGCCATAGCGCGTCACCACCCCACCGCCGTGGTCGATCTCCACGAGGTTGCCGTATCCGCCGGTCGGTGCCGCCGTGATGACCCGGCCGGCGGCGGTGGCCCGCACCTCGGTGCCAACCGGGGCCCGGAAATCCATCCCGGCATGCATCGTCGCGGTGCCGGTGAACGGGTCCTTGCGCTGGCCGAAATTACTGGTGAGATGCCGCTCCGCTTGCTCAATGGGACGCCGCAAAGGAACCTGATCGGCGGCCAAACGCCACCGCTGTTGCTCGGCAAACGCCGCCTCGAGAGTACGGGTGGCTGCCTCGAACGCGTCTCTCGGGCCTGTTGCTGCCGCGATCGCCGACGCAGGCTGAAGCGTCATGGCGACACCGAGACCGGTGAGGGCTCCGCGCAGGATGCTGATCTCATCCCGCACCCGTTGAGCAAAGCCGCCGAGGACGCGCACCTCCATCCGGTCCACGCGGTCGAGGGAGACTTCGAGGCCTGCAAACTGCTCGCGCGTTGGCAGTGCCAGGAACGCCCGCACTCGCCCCGATATCGAATCGGCGCCAGTGCCTCCAAGGTCCGAGCGGGGTCCAGGCCCGGACTGTCCAAGGTCGCGCGATCGTCCAAGCTGCAGCACGTTCGACTCGCCCGCGGATGGTCCCGTGGTGGGAGCCGGCTCCCGAGCCGGTGTTTCAGTCGGCGCACGGCTGGGCTCAGCGACGCGCTGGGCGTAGGCGTTGAGCGTCGCGAGGCGGTTCTCAAGGTCGACCTGGCGGGTGACGATGTCCGCTATCCGCCCCGCGAGACCATCCTGCTCCAGAACCTGATGGCTCGCGACGCCGACGAGGCGACGGGTCAGCGCGCGCACCTTGTCTTCGTAGGCTGCCTTCTGGCTTGCCTGTTCAGTTGCCAGGCGCTTGCTCTCCCGGTCGCCAGAATAAGCGAACCAGGACGCGACGGCCGCCCACACCAGGAGCAACGCGACGAGGTAAGCCGCCACGCGGAACGACGGCCTCGCCGAAGCCGAGCGGCGGCTGCTGCCGGATACCCGACCGATCCTCGTCGACGCCCGCCTCACGGCTACCCTTCCCCACGGAACTCACGGAACAGTCCACCGTCTCCGCGATACGTGAGTGTACCCGAATTGGGACTGGCTGTGGATGGCCATCCCGGCGTTTCCAAATCGGTATGGCATCTCGACAACGGCCTGTGCCGGAGCGGAACTTTCTCCGTTTCAGATTACGCCGGCTGGTAGCGATAATCGCCGCCGTAAGGACATGACCGAACCAATGGAGCACCTATCCGTCAGAGGTCGCGTGCGCGACGGCAATCCGGGCCGTCTGCTAGGTTTTGCCCCATAAGCGCGGAGCGGATAGTGTCATCAAGCTTGGCGATCGATGGAGAGTTTGCCTTGGGTATGCCTGCGGCCCGTATCACGGATCTCCACACCTGCCCGATGGTGACGGTGCTCGTGCCGCATGTCGGCGGGCCGATCTTGCCGCCATGCATGCCGACCGTGCTAATCGGCGGCATCGCCGCCGCCCGGGTCGGGGACCTCGCTCTGTGCACCGGGCCAGTCGATTCGATTATAAAAGGGTCCGCGACAGTGCTGATCGGCGGCCAACCCGCAGCACGGATCGGCGACCTGACCACCCACGGAGGCGTGATCACGACTGGCTTGCCGACCGTGCTGATCGGGGGCTGAAACGCCTCCCGCTCCGAGAAATTTGATCCTGCGCGGAGCGCTCAGGCCCAGGCGATTGTGATGCGCATGGGACCATTAAAGACGTCCCAGCCCGAACTGTACAAGTTACTTTGCGCAAGCCTCCACTGGATGAAGGAGCCTGTCGGATAGCGCATGATCTGTTCGGCCGTATAGAACTTGACGAGTTCTCCGGTACCAGGTTCCCCCTGTCGCTTGAAGCAGATGAACGTGTCAGCTCCGATGCCGCCGATCAGCGAAACCTCGTTCGGCATGAGCTGGAGCCAGCGCCCATCGTCGAGCACGACCGTCTGCTTCGTGACGGGACGGATGTGATGGAAAACGAAGGCCATGGCGGTCGCGCGGTTGGGATCGTTAGGCCGGAAGGCGCCGAGGTTGACCCACGTATTCAGTGCCTTGAACATACCGTCATTCCACTGAGTCGTCCTCGCGCTCGAGCATGCCCCACTCCGGCTGCCACAGCCCATCCGGATCGATGACAACCATTGGCACTTTAAAATCGTTGGCAAACTTGATCGCCGCCCGAAATGACTCCTTCAGCGGCATCTCGGCGCCTCGAAAATCTTTCGGTAGGCGGCCGCCGGTGACGGAGGCGGGGCAGACGAACTTCCCGAATAGACGGTCTCCCGCGCGGCTTAAGATTAAGGTCATCGCATCGTCGGGCGCTTCATCTACTTGTTCGAACCGGTTTTCTTTTGTCATATTAGACCCCGCAACGGCTGCGTTAAAATTTGACTTTCGATCAAGCTTTATTTGATTACGAAAACTCCCAGAGAAGCTGCCTGCCTCAAACCCGCGTCCGCTTCGGCGGGAATTGTTCTAAAATTTTCCCTCGAGTTTCTTGACCTTGTGATCAGCCCGACAGGATTTGAGGTCTCAAGAAATCGATGATTTTATGGCGATGACCGAGTGTTCCGCCTTGTCAAAAGTCGCCGTGAAGCAGGCGCAACCATATCCATAGCTAGCGGTCCCGGGTTTTACATGCTGGGAGGGGGCAAAATTCGGTGGCCAATCTCCTTTGGCTTGATGCCCGCCTTGGATCGCGATGGCCCACTCGCCGTCCCGGTCGTAAAGCGTCGCATTACCCGGGCTCGGATTATCGAACCAGCCGCATCGAACCTCATCCTTGGGCGTCATCGCGGACGTGAGTCCCGGGCACAGGCTCAAGATACTTGCGGCGAGCCCGATCTCAATAAATCCAACCGAACGATGACACATTTCGGTTTTCCTCAAACCACCGAAGGCATAACTAGATTTCTATACAGTCACTCATTAATTTTTGCTACCATGAGCCTTCAGATGAGAGAAGATTTTTTTAGTATATATTCAAATCTATGGGCAATTTCCGCGATCTCATCGGCGTGATCCAATGCATTGACCATTTTCCGTGCATTTACATAATCGCAGAGCTGCCCACAAAAATAATTGCTGAACTTGTGCCCGTTGGCGAAGCCGAACCCCGTCCGCATGCCGTAGGACATGATTTCATAGGAGACTCGTGGGGTTTTGACCTGCTCGGGGTGAAGTAACAAGTCTAGGCCGCGCTTGAGTGCGACGCTCATCGAAGCATAATTAGACCACCAGGTCAGTTGCACGTAGCCGCGCCCGAAATATGCATGTTCCTGCCCCGAAGCTTGGTCAAAGGTTTTATGATGCGGGCCGCCAGCTTGGGACCCCATTCTCGCGTGTTTCGTCAATCGCTTAACGACGCCGAATTTTGATATGCTAAACTGATCACAGTCCGGCTCGGTGATCCGTGCCCCGCCGTCGTCGAGACGCATGACTTTGACCGGCTCATGGTAACGTCGTCCCTTACCGTGTCCAACCTCATCGACCGGAGCCATCTTGTAGACCCATGCCTTACGTTTCAGCATGATCGGATGGCCGGATTTCTCAAAGAGCGGGTGGCCCTTCTTGTCCTTCGCCTGGACGTAATGGGTTTCGAGTGAGGTGGTCTCCCACATCACGGTGGCGAGCATGTAGGCGGCCCATCGCCGATCGGTAATGCAAGGATCGCGAGCGATCATGTCCAAGAGGACAAGAACATCGTTCAGCGCCTTGAAATTATATTTAGGACTACTCGCGAACACCTCCAGGAACTTCTTGCGGAAAGTGTTCGTGTCGTAATGGCCGACTTGAAGCGATTTGAGGGACACGCCAAGCATCCTCGGTTTCAAAGCAGCTTACGGTTGATGCAGCGCCGTTGCGACGACGGCTCCGACCTGGACTTGACACTCGATCTTCCCCTCGCCCATCGCTAACTCGATGGACAGTACTTTGTTGCCGTGAAGAGTATGGCCCAGTATTTTCACAGAAATGTCCGGTAAGATTGTGCCCGTGATGACATTGTCGATCATTCGACCACCCGAATCGGGGTCATTGCACAGGGAGACGATGTGGGACACTACGGCGTCGTCGTAGCGGAACCCTGCGCCGTGGTTGTCGCGAATGCGGCGTCCGATCCGGTCGAGCTGGAGCCGAACGATGCCGCCGAGCATCTCCGGTGAGAGCGGGAGATACGGGATCGTCACCATCCGACCGAGGAGCGCGGCCGGGAACACCTTAAGGAGTTGCGGACGCAGCGCTGCCGCCATCGCCGCGGGATCAGTCACGTAATCTGGATCCTGCGCCAATTGCATGAGGAGATCAGTGCCGACATTGGAAGTCAGGATGATAAGAGTGTTTTTGAAGTCGATCCGCCGGCCGGTACCGTCCTCCATCATCCCCTTATCGAAGACCTGAAAGAAGATCTCGTGCACGTCGCCATGCGCTTTCTCGACCTCGTCGAGGAGGATGACGCTGTAGGGGCGGCGCCGCACCGCCTCGGTGAGCCGCCCACCCTCGCCATAGCCGACGTAGCCGGGCGGTGCGCCCTTGAGCGTCGAGACTGTGTGCGCCTCCTGGAACTCGCTCATGTTGATGGTAATCATGTTCTGTTCGCCTCCGTAGAGGGCCTCGGCGAGGGCGAGCGCCGTCTCGGTCTTGCCGACACCGGAGGGACCGCAGAGCATGAACACGCCGATCGGTTTGTTCGGGTTCTCAAGCTTAGCCCGGTTGGTCTCGATGCGCTTCGCGATCATCGACAGTCCATGCGACTGGCCGACCACGCGCTTGTTCAGGATCTCGGGCAGGCGCAGGACGGTCTCGATCTCGTCACGCACCATCCGACCGACCGGAATGCCAGTCCAATCGGAGACGACTGAGGCCACCGCTTGCTCGTCCACATGGGCGTAGATCATGCGCCCTTCCGGATCGATCGCGGCGAGGGCCTCGGAGCGGTCGCGTAGCGAGTCGCGCTGCGTCTGCGCGTCAGGCTCCGCGCGGCCGAGGGCCTGGCGCAACGCCCGGATCTCGTCGACAAGGCCGCGCTCGGACGACCATTTCCCATCGAGCTCCGTCAGCTTGGTTCGCCGCACCTCTAATTCGGCGTCGATCTCGCCGACACGCCCCTCGTCCGCCATGTTGAGGTCGCGGTCCGCGACCAGGGCCGCGCGCTCAGCCTCCAGGGCGGCGATGCCCGCCCGCGCGTCCTCGATGGCCGCCGGCGTCGCGCTCTGGCTGATTGCGACGCGGGCGCAGGCCGTGTCGAGCAGGCTCACTGCTTTGTCGGGAAGCTGACGGGCGGGAATGTAACGGTGCGAGAACTCAACGGCGGCCATCACTGCCCGGTCGGAGATTCGGACGCCGTGGTGTTTCTCCATCGGCGCCAGCAGGCCGCGCACCATGTCGCAGCAGCGGGCTACATCGGGTTCGCCAATCTGAATCGCCTGGAACCGGCGCGTGAGGGCGGGGTCCTTCTCGAAATACTGGCGGTACTCCGCCCAGGTCGTCGCGGCGATTGTCTTGAGTGTGCCCCGGGCAAGCGCAGGCTTGAGCAGGTTGGCCGCGTCCCCCGTCCCGGCGGCGCCGCCGGCACCGATCAGGGTGTGGGCCTCGTCGATGAACAGGATGATGGGGTGAGGGGAAGATTGCACCTCGTCAATGACTGAGCGGAGCCGCTGCTCGAACTCGCCCTTCATCGAGGCCCCGGCCTGCATCAACCCGATATCGAGGGCGCAGAGGCGCACGCCCCTCAGCGAGGGCGGAACGTCGCCCGAGGCGATCCGCTGAGCAAACCCCTCCACCACGGCGGTCTTGCCGACGCCAGCCTCGCCCGTGAGAATCGGGTTGTTCTGGCGGCGGCGCATCAGCACGTCGACGAGCTGCCGAATCTCCTCGTCGCGTCCCCGAATCGGGTCCATCTCGCCGCTCGCGGCGCGGGCGGTGAGGTCCTGCGAAAAGCGATCGAGCGCGGTCTTGCCGTTCGTCGCGCCGGAGGCCGCCCCGGGCGTCCCGGCCGCGACAACGCCCGAGCCGTCCATGGGCTGCAGGGTTTCCTCATCCGACCGGCCCCAGAGGTCCCGGTGCTCTGCGCTGAGCGCCTCGACCGGGATCTTGGTGAATTCCTGCGATAGGGCAAGGAAGGCGCGGCGCAGCTCTGGGGCCTTCAGCCCAGCCACCAAGATGTGGCCGGTGCGGATCTGCGTCTCACCGAAGAACAGGGTCGCGTAGTGCCAGCCCCGGTCGAGCAGGTCGACCACGGCGTTCGAGATGCCCGGCATCTCAGTTTCGTTGCGGCGCAGGCCGGAGACCGCTCGCTCGATCTCGCCGAGCAGCCGCGCCTGGTCGAGCTTGTAGGCATCCGCGGTCAGGGAGATGTCGGTCCCGCTGCGCTGCAGCAGGTGAAGCAGCCAGTGGCCGAGTTCGACATTTCGGTTGCCGGCCCCCTTGGCGTGGCGCAAGGCCTGGAAAAAGGCTTCGTAGCCGACGCGGTTGAGTTTGCCGGTGACAGTCTCAAGACTGATGTCGGCCATGTCGGTCCCCCTGTGGTTCTGCATCAGCGGGGCGCCGGGCGCGTTCCGCTGGGTTCAACCTCGCATCGCAGCGATATCCCTCAGCGTCCGCGTCCTGCGTCCTCACCATCCAGGTGGTGTAGCCGAGCCGCCCCCCTGCCTCCCGGTTGAGCTGGAGCGGGCGTACTGCCCGTCTCGGAAGGGCGATCTCCACTTCGCAGTCAATCTCGCAGCCGAGATAGAAGTAGAGAAGATCCGCCAAAGGCGTACAGAGCGGTCCCGTCGGCAGGAATGATTCGAATGCGTCGCGGTCGCGGGCGTAAAGCCGCAGCCGGATCGTGTCCTCAATGCTGAAGACGCTCGCGCCGATCAAGCAATCGACGCCTAGTCCCGCGAAGGACTTCCCGAGCCGAGTCTGATCGGCGCGATCGAAGGGCAGGAAGGTGCCCACGAATTCCTCCACCTCGCAGCGGATGCCGAACAAACCCTCGACCGCTTGGCGCAAGCGCGACGCGGACCGGGCCTTCGGGCCGAGAAGCCCGGCGAAATTCAGCCTCGCCGCGTCCGAGACCGTATCCTGCCCCCGAAAAATCTCCGACCCGAGCCCGATCGCGCTGCCGATGTAATCGGCGAAGCGATCCTGATGAGGCCGATCCGCCTGCGCGACCGGCCGGGCGTCCGCCCAAACTCGGTAGTACAGCTGGAGGAACCGGTGGTTCAGGAGATCGAGGAAACGCGGGAAGCCTGCATGGCCGTTACTCCACCATCCGTAGGTCTCATCCGTGGTCTGCAGCGGGAGTGGCCCGTGCGGCCCCAGGAGCCCGAGGAAGCGGACGAACAGGCGCAGGCGCCCCTGGGCATCTGTCTCCACGGCTTCTATCGTGGAGGGTGGGAAGGCCAGGAACGGGTTCTCGCCGAGGGCGAGGTAATCTTGATCGCGGCTGGCGCTGTCGCCGATCCGCGGCATATCTGGAAAGCTGCGCTCGATCAGGCGCATCAACCAGAGAAGATCAAACTTGTAGGGTTCCGCCTCAAGGGCAGCGCGGAGGGTTTCGGGCGCTGCGCTCACAGGGGCCGCCTAGCGCCGACCCGGGGCGGCCAGCGCATGATCTCGCCGCGCTCGACCGTGCAAAGCACCGTCTGCGTAAAGTGATTTACTCCGGCATATTCGGCAAAAAACCGATCAAGAATCAAGCCGAGTAGGAAGCAGCCCGTACCCTCGAACGCCTTCTCCTCCAGCAAAATTGTGATCTCGGTACCCCGAGCGGTGCCTGTACCGGTCCGGTGGCGGAGCCGGCGGTTCACGGCCCGGCTGTCGATGGCCCGCACGCCCCGGATGCGGCGCTCAGTGGAGCCCTGGCTGAGGTCGGCAAACAGCATGAGCACCTCACGCAGGGCCTCGGCGCCGCGTCCGGCCCCCCGCGAGACGAGCCCGAGATGGTTGAGGCTCAGGATGTTGATCAGGCGCCACGCCACCGAGCCGGTGAAGGCGGTCTCGGTGCGGCTGCGCAGGGATGCGACCACGGCTTCGCGTGGGCGGGTCGGTCCGCTCAGGCATACGACCGTCAGGGAGGCGTCGTCGAGGAAGTGGAAATCGACGGGGCGCTCGCCTACCGGGAGCTGCTCCGGCAGGTGCCGGTTTGAGCAGAGGGCGCGGACGCTGAGTTCCGCGACGCCGCGCTCGTCGTCGAGGCGATCGGGCTCAAGGAGGGACAGGAACACGTCCGTCCCGGCATAGTCCGAGACGTATCCGTAGCTTCGCTCGGCGCCCGTCCTTTGGCGCGGGAGGCGGCGGATCGTGTAGGCCAGACCAGGCTCCCTGCCGCCCTCCCGAGAGGCGGCATAGAGCGGAGGAACCGCGACCTTGTGGCTCAGACCGGCCCGGTGGGCGTGGACCTCGAGGACCTGATGAACCTCGAAATCGAGGCTGCGGCTGCGGTCGGGAACGAGGTGAAACTCATGCTGGCGCGCGACTACGGGAACTCGATCGAGGGACATCTGGAACAGGTTGATGGCGGGGACCGCGTACAGCGCAAAAGCCTCGGTCTTGACGGCCGCCGGAAGGCGGGCATTCGCCTCGTCGAACGTGACGACGATCTCGAAGGTGCGTGCCCGGAGCCGCGGCATGACCGCAGCGAGGCCAGCGACTTCGAAACCGAGGAATTTGCGAGGAAACAGGAAATAGTCCCGCAGGAGATCGAAGCCCTCGAAGACCCGCAGGTCGTTCGGGACGAGCGATTCCTCGGCGCCCAAGCCGACTGGCCGGATGGCGTCAAGGGCGCCGGGGATCACCAGGGGGTCGCCCGTCGCGTCGAGGATGCGAAAGAATAGGCCGATGCGGTTCGCGAGCAGCTGCTCTAAAATCGCAACGGCCTCGGCCTCCGGGCCGACCAGATAGATTGGAAGGCGCTCAATCTGACAGCCAGCGGCCCAGCTTGCCGGTTCCTGGGCGGCGATCTTGTCGGGCATCTCCTCTTCTTGGCGCGGTGCGGTGCGGTGGAGGAATTTGAGTCGCAAGCCCGCGACGCATTCTGAGCCCGTGGGTATGCCGAGCGCCTGGAGAGAACCGGGCGAGGCGAAATATTCGGCCTGGACGATTTCAAATGGCCAGATCGTCAGGTCGGCGGTCGTGCAGAATCGGCACGAGATCTGGCGCTGCGCCTCCCGATAGATAGAGTCGAGATGCGATCCGGCTGGGATTTGACGCCCCTCCCGCAGAGCTGCATCGCCGAAGGCTGGCTTCACCTGCACCAGCAGCGCAGAGGGTGTCGGGGCTAGGTAGTTCGGGACGAGTTGTTCGAGCAGGTTAGCAGTAAACTCGGGGAATTCGTGCTTCAGCTTCAGTTGGACGCGGGCGGCCAAGAACGCCGCGCCCTCCAGCATGCCCAAAATCATGGGATCCGATCGCTCTTCGAGCAATCCACCCAGGCGCTCGGCGAGACTCGGGAACTCCTCCGCAAACTCCCGGCCCTGCTCCCGCAGAATGCCGAGCTCGCGATTGTAGAGGTCGAGGAACTCCTGATTCATCGGCGCTGGACCAGGATCTTGCCGGAATCCCGTTCGAGGTCGGCGAAGAACGTCACGGGGACATTCAGCGGGTCGCAATCGAGATCCGCCGAGACGATGAAGCGGATCCGAAGCATGTCGGCATCGACGCGCTCGTCGCAGACGCATCGGATCGAGTCACGGGCTAGGCGCGGTTCGAACATCGAGAGGGCCGCCGCCAGTTCCGCGCCGATCTGGGTGATCGTTCCCTTGTCGATCGAACGGTGGACCAAGTCGGGGAACCCGAAATTCAGGATCGAACTCCGGATCTGAGGGAAGGCTGTGAGATCGGTCCCGCCTGCGAAATTGACGGCATTGAGCAGGGTCCCAAGATCGCGACACACGCTCTGCAGCAACTCGGCATCCGACACGACACCGGCCACGGTGGACTTGCGGCCGACGATAGGGCGCAGCTGGTCCGCATCCGAGGCCAGCGCCTCGTAGCCCCGATCGCGATCTTGAAAGGCGGTGCGGAACACATCCACAACTGAGGATCGGACACGGACCGCCACCTTCAATTCCTCAATCTGCGATGACCTAGCTCTCGACCAGCGATGTGCTGCATGACAGCCGGAAGCGCTCTAACCCTCGCATCTTACGTAGGATGCGAGGGGCTGACGCGCCTCCGGTCGGCAACCTCAAGCCGAGTTTTCGGCGATGCTCCAGATCACCTTTACGGCGCCGCCCTCGGGGCCGCCATTCGCACTCTGCGGCTGGTAGCTGTAGGTAAACTTGCGGAAGTTCAGAGACACATTCTCGGTCAACCGATCCTCGCCGCCGGACCCACCGACCGAGACGTTGGTGACAATAATCTGTTCCATTTCGATAATGATGTATTCGAGCGCCTTCTCGCCGGCCTTACGGACGGTGAGCGTTCCCTTGTCGATGGGCTTGCCGTTGCAGAGGAATTGGAACAGGGTTGGAGAGGCGCGGTCGATGTATTTCGTCAGACTGATGTCCTGGACGGCTACCTTGCCTGTGCCCGAACCGGAGCCCATGTGCGACGTGCCGGCCTGCGAGCCGCCCCAGCTCCAGGCCAGGACGTCCATCGATTTCTTGCCCTTCTGATCCTTGTCCTGAGTTTCCCCATCAATGCCTTCTAGCTTGAGGAACATGTCGACAGCCATGGCAAGTCTCTCCCTTTCAAAATATTCACAGAACTGATGTCGCCCTGATCGAGATACGCGATCCCAGACGCCAGCCGCACTTTCGTTGTAGGGGCACAGATCACTCGGGCCCCTCTGCCAAAAGTCGAACGATAACCGCACTTTCGGCGACAGAAATGATTGGCGTTAAAGCGCTCCGCTAAGGCCCAGATCGTGCGCTCGTGGTGCTCCACGCAAGGACACTCCGCCTCGATGAGAGGGAAAGGAACGGTGATGGCACTGAGCAGTTCAGTGCTGCCTCCTCTCCGATTTCTCTCGTCAGCGAGAGGAGCGCGTGGCACGTCCCCCGGGCGAACTTTCCAGAAGAAAATCTTCGGCCTCGCCAGTCTCAGGATTTCGGAACTGGAAGACGCGAGACGAGGCTCATGCCGACATCCATTCCTTCGAGCTGGAAGTGGGGCCGCAAGTAAAAGCGAGCCGCGTAATAACCCGGATTTTCCTCGTTTTCGAAGATCTCGACCTTTGCGGCCGCCAGCGGCTTGCTAGCTTTGACCTTCTCAGACGAATTGACAGGATCGCCATCGACGTATTGCACGATCCAATCTTGCAACCAACGCGTCAGCTGATCCTTCTCCATCGTTGAGCCGACCTTATCACGCACCATGCACTTCAAGTAATGCGCGAAGCGGCTGACCGCGAACATGTAAGGCAGGCGCGAGGACAGGTTGTCGGATGCGGTCGCCTCAACGCCCTTTTCGCCGAAGAAACTCTTCGGTTTGTATAGGGACTGTGCTCCGATAAAGGCGGCCTTGTCCGTGTTCTTTCTGTGGATCAGCGGGATCAGGCCGGCCTTGGCCAGTTCCGCCTCGCGCCGATCGCTGATCGCGATCTCGGTCGGGCATTTCAGGTCGACGCCGCCGTCATCGGTGGGGAACGTGTGGGTCGGCAGGTTCATGACCTCGCCGCCTGACTGGACACCTCGAATACGGACTGTCCACCCGCAATCCTTGTAGGCGCGGTTGATGTTCACGGCCATGGCGTAGGCTGCGTTCATCCAGGCGTACTTGTCGCCCCTATGTCCATCCGTATCCTCCTCGAAGGCGAATTCCTCGACCGGCTCAGTCTTTGCGCCATAGGGGACGCGCGATAGCACGCGGGGCAGGCAGAGGCCCATATATCGCGAATCATGGGCATCGCGAAGGGACTTCCAGGCGGCGTAGTCCGGCGTGTCGAAGATCTTGCCGATATCGCGGGGATTGGCGAGTTCCGTGTAGCTGTCCATCCCGAGGAGCATGGGGTCGGCGGCCGCGAAGAACGGGGCGTGAGCGGCGGCGGCAACCTTGCTCAGGTCACGCAGCAACGACACGTCCGTCGGCTGATGATTGAAGTAATAGTCGCCGATGAGGCATCCGAACGGCTCGCCGCCGAGCTGACCGAACTCGGCTTCGTAGACCTGCTTGAACAGCGGACTCTGGTCCCAACGCGCGCCGGGATACTGGCGCAACTCGCGGTACAGCTCGGTCTTTGAAGTGTTCAGCACGCGAATCTTCAGCGTGGCGTCCGTCTCGGAATTCATCACAAGGTAGTTGAGCCCACGCCAAGCGCTCTCGATGCGCTGGAACTCGTCGGCATGCAGGATCTCGTTGACCTGCGCCGTGAGCTTCTGATCTAGCCGAGCGATCATTTCCTCGATCGTATCGAGGACATCGTTCTTCACGACACCCGCGTTCGACAGCGCCTGGCTAATCAGCGTGACGACGGCGTTTTCCACCTCCGTCTGCGCTCGGTTATTGCGCGGTTTGAAGCTCTGCTTCAGCAGATCCGAGAACTCTCCGAGGCCACCGGGCTTCCCGGTGGTTTGGTCTTGCCGCTGCTCCAGGCCGGCTGTTCCTGCTGACATGGTCGCCTCTCGTTACCCGATCAAAGTGTTCACCGGCCCGCAGGTTCGCAACCGGACTAGCCGCGCGAGCTCGCCCTGCGGGCTGCGCGCGGTTCGTCTTCTGCTACTCGGACGCCTCGTCCTGCGACGCCGGCGAGGCCGGATTCGCCGTGGTAGCCAGCTGGAGCAATGCGCTCATCTGAGCAGGGTCTTTCAGCAATGCCTGGATCTGATCACTCGCGGCTGTCTTGCCATCCATGTATCTTAGCAGGTTCGCAAGCTGTTCGCGGGCCCTCAGGATCTCGGCGAGGGGCTCGACTTGCCGCGCGATCGCGCCGGGCGTGAAATCTTCCATCTTGTTGAAGCGCAGCTTGACGGAGAGCTTCTCGTCCTTGTCATCCGACAGCATGTTCGAGACCCGAAAGGTCGCGCCCGGCTGGATCGCAGCCATGCGCCGCTCGAAATTGTCCATGTCGAATTCGACGAACTTGCGCTCCCCGACCTTCTCTTTCTCCACGCCGGGATCGTTCCCGGATAGGTCGGAGAGAACGCCCATGACGAAGGGCAATTCTATGTTCTTTTCGGCGTCGTACGGATCTTCATAGGTAATATGGACACGTGGTGGCCTGTTGCGCTTGATGAACTTCTGACTTGAATCGGACATTCCGATCTCCTGCGCCTTCTACAACAACGCCGTGAACCGTGAAGAACTCTATTACGGTGCCGGTAGTTTGCTGGAAGCGGAGCACGTACTCCGCACCGACTTAAGCTTCATAGAGTATGCCGATCACAGGCGGACGTGTCTCGATCTTACTTAGCCTCTAATTTCTCCACCCACGCAGCGCATTCCGAAGAAGTGATAAAATCCAGTCCTGTTATGATGTCAAGCTTGTCGGTCCTCGAACGAACATCAATCCCCGTCGCGTGACAAGCGGATGCCAGGAAGCACATCGGCGAGGATGCTCAAGAAATCCCTGTTCACCATCGTGCAGGCGCGGTCGGTGAAAAGCGGGATAGGGCTGGATGGCTCGCTTGCGCGATAGAAGGCACTGACTTCCTTCAACAAAGCGACCGCGACAGTGCGGGATCCTACGGCGAAGCCGGTCTCGGGAGGAGGCACATCCAGGCGATCCGAGCTCGCGCCGTCGCGGCCCAACACGTCCATCATGTGGTCGATGCGCAGCTCGAAGGACGATTCCGGCTTTGGGCCTATGTAGAGGGTGGCTTCGTCCGCATGATTGGGCAACAGGGTGCGCAGCATGTCGGAGAAGGGTAGACCGATCAGGCGCCGGGCTTGGCGCACCAGAAGCTCGGCCGGACTGGAAGGTTCGGATCGCTGGAAGTAGTCCGCGACGGCCGCGAGCGCCGCTGCGGCTTGGGCAGCGCTCGCGATGGATCCAGCGCGAAGTGGCGGGGGGGATTCCGCCATCTCCCCCGGCACTTCCGGCGCCTCGACGATGACTTCGACGGGGCTCAGAAATCGCAAGATGCCCTGCGCCAATTCGCCCAGGCGGGTCAGCCTGACGGCATTCTGGTCGCCTATCCGCTCGGCCGTGACTTCGCTGATCCGAGCTACCGCCGCCGCCATGGTACGGGCTGCCGCCTGCGACTCCGCCCGCATGTCGGGATCCGATTCGAGCAGGGCCCGTTCCAATTCACCGCGATCTAGAACCGCCTCACCGTCGCGGGGCGGTGCGGCCTCGGTTGTGACGAGAAATGTCCGGTAAGAGATCGGACCGAAACGGCGATGCTGAAACAGCGGAAGATGCTGAAGTGGCATGATCATCGACGGGAGATCATCGAATTCTTGGAGCACGACCGACCGGTAACTGTAGTCGTCTTCCTCGCCGCGGGGATGGATTTCCTCCCACGCCCCGGCCAGCAGATCGGCCACGAGTTCGAGGCAGCGCGCGCAATCGGCGAATTGACGATCGAGCGCCATGAGGCGGCTCGTGACCGAGAGCAACCGAAGGTCGTGAGTGCGCTGGAGGAGTGCCTCGAGAGAACGGAACTCCGCCTTGAAGTCGATCGTCGCCCGGTCGAAGGCGACGAGTTCGCCGTTTGGCTTGCGCTGGAAATACGTGGTCGGGAGAAAGTATCCCGCCCTCGCCATGAACTGCGAAAACTGTATGTCACCTTCGAAGTCGAGATCCGGACCGCATACGTCATCCGGCGATATAGGCTTTGCGAGCCCTGTGAGGTCTATGGAGGCCATCAGGCTGCCGCAAACATAGGATTGGAGAGCCCGCGCCGCGGCGGCATCAGAGCTTTGCCATAAACTAGGCCGAGGTCAACCGCCCATCCCGGATTGCCATACGAAGAAGGCCCGTTCAGCACGCCCCCCCGGTCGGATCGGATCAGGTACGTCGCGCTACTCGCCCTGCAACCGCGCCTCTACCCGGCGATTCTCCGGCGCAGACGGATCCTTTGTGCGAGGACGGCTTTTGCCGAACGCTTTTGCCTGAAGCCGGCTCGCCTCAACCCCTCGCTCTTCCAGGTAGTGCACCACTGCCTGCGCACGCCGCGCCGACAGTTCCATGTTGAATCCTTCGCCGCCCTTCGCGTCGGTATGGCCTTCCACCATGAAACTGGAATGATCCAGGCTCGCCCCACGCAGGGCCTTAGCGAACTCGTCGAGATTGGCTTTGGCTCCCTCGGTGAGCGTATCGCTGTTGTAATCAAAATTGACGATCAGGTCGAAACCGCTGCTGATTTTCGGCCTCGAGCCCGCCGTTTTCGCGCACTCGCTCTCAACGCCGATGCAGAGCGAGCGCGCCGCGCCAAGATCCTTCGCCGAGAAATGCCTCTCGATATCGGCAGCGGTGTAGGCCGGCTTGGATTGGCCCCAAGCCGCCGTCGCCAGCAGGCACGCAGAGACGCCAAGAATCAATTTTGACCGGAACATCGTCAAGCCCACCGTCGGAGGGTCGACTATGCGTTGCGGCTCATGTATTGTCAAGGCGCCTGTTGCTTACTTTTTAAGACGTCGGAAGACAGCCGAATGCAATCTTCTCCTAAGCAGGAAAAACGGATAGCTCGCCTGAAAACACCCAATCCTGGGGACGAATTGGTCTTGTTGAGGATGGATGGCAGCGAAGGTTTGAGCGAGTTGTTCGAATTTCGTGCTGACGCCCTAAGCCCCAATAAGAATATCGATTTCACTCAGTCGATTGGTCGTCCCTGCACGATCGACGTCGGGAGTTATGGAGGGACGAGACGTTACTTCAATGGCGTTCTCGTCGAGGCACAGTGGACCGGCATGAGCCAAAGTCTCTATGCCTATCATTTGGTGCTTCGACCCTGGCTGTGGCTACTAAGCCGGCGGTCAAATTGTCGTATCTTCAATAAAAAAACCGTCGTCGCGATCCTTCGCGAGGTTCTCGACGAGGGGGCACTTGGCCGCTACGACATAAAGGCCAATGAGAGCGAGTACCCAGAAATTGAATATACTGTCCAGTACCGTGAAACGGACCTCGATTTCGTCTCGCGCTTGATGGAGGAATTTGGCCTTTATACGTTCTACTCGCATTCTGACGGACAGCACCTCTTGGTCATTGCCGATTCGAAGTCCTGCCATAAAAAAATCGACCTGCCTGGCGGTAAGCTTCCCTACGTGGAGTTGGCGGGCCAGAATCGCCGCATCTCGGAGCATATCTACCAGTGGACGGCCGAGCGTCGGTTTCGCACCGGCAAGTATACCCTCAACGACTTCGACTACATGAAACCGACCGCCGATCTGAAATCTGAATCTCAGGGATCTGAGAGCTACAAGGACGCGAAGCTGGAGGTCTACGATTATCCTGGCCGTTTCACCGAGCGCGACCGCGGTAAGACGGTCTCACGGATCCGACTGGAGGCCGAGCAGGCGCTCGATTACCGCAAGCACGCCCAGGGCGATGCCATCAGCCTCTATCCGGGCGGCCTCATAGCGCTGGACAGACATCCGACCGACGACGGGGAGTACCTCGTGGTTCGTGCCGTTCACAGCATCGTGTCGGAAGCCTACGCGACGGGTGCCGGCTCGGAGGGGGATGAAATCTACAGAGGTCATTACGAGCTTCTGAAAAGTTCGCGTCCATTCCGGGCTCCCCTCGCGACGCCGAAGCCGATGATTCGAGGCCCTCAGACCGCCATCGTCGTGACACGCGAGAACACCAAGGGTGAGGAGATCGATGTCGACGAAGAGGGTCGCATCTTCGTGCAGTTTCACTGGAACCGAGACAAGAAGCGCATCTCCCGCCCGGTCCGGGTCGCGCAGATGTGGTCCGGCAAGGCCTGGGGCTGGCAATTCATCCCTCGGGTCGGCCAAGAGGTGGTTGTCGAGTTTCTAGAAGGTGACCCAGATCAGCCGATCGTCGTAGGCGCCGTCTACAACAAGGATTACAAGTATCCGTATTCGCTGCCGCAGAACAAAACTATGTCGGGAGTTAAGTCAGATTCAAGTAAAGGTCATAATGGCTACAATGAATTTGTTTTCGAGGATAAAAAGAACGAGGAGAAAATCCGTTTCCGAGCCGAGAAGGATCACGACTCGGTGGTGCGCCATGCCGAAACTCGTATCATCGGCGAGACCTTCGAGACCGCAGCCGGCTCACCTTCTCGCGCCACCACGCTGAAGAACGGCGATGAGTCCTTGAAGGTCGAGAGTGGGAACTGGAACGGGGAAGTCGCCGAGAAAATCCACTTCAAGGCGGGCAGCGAAATTGTTCTCGAGGTTGGTGCCAGCAAGATCACCATGACAGTCTCGACCCTCAAGATCGAATCCGGGCAGATCAAGATCGAAGCCGTCAGCGAGATCGAGCAGACCGCTCCGCTGATCAAGATCAACTGAGGCGTCCATGACGAGGCTGCGCTTCAGCACAGTTCAGGAAGTCTTCGATGCACTTCCAACCCTGCGCGACGACATGGTGGCTGGGCCCACAAACGAGGCGCCGGTCACCTATTTGCAACGCCTCGGCGACAGCAAAACGCCCGAGGATGGTATCGCCTTCTGCGCCTATGTCCTGGGACGCCGAGAGGCGGTCTGGTGGGCCTGCCAGTGCGTGCGCCTCCTCTCGCCGGGCGCAGCGGAGTTCAGGGGCATGCAAGCCGCCGAGGCCTGGGTGCGCGAGCCCGAGGAGGAGCAGAGGCTGGCCGCACTCGGCTGCGCGACCGGCGGCGACCGGCGCTGCCCGACGACTTGGCTCGCGCTGGCGGCGGGATGGTCTGGCGGTAACATCGCGAGGCCTGGGCATGGGACGGTTATGGCCGCACCTCACTACACCGCCAAGGCGGTGCGGGTCGCGATCCTCGGCGGCCTCTCTCGGGTCGTCGCCCGCGAGCGGGCCACCTGCCTGCGGCAATGCCTGGACGGAGGCGTGCGCCTCATGCACGCATCTTAGTGTTGTCCGCCAAATGGCTAGCCGGTTCGCTGGAAGACTGCACGTCGTAACAAGGGCTTTTGGCGCTTCCCGTCGGCGGAGGAGCGCGGTTTGGCGCCGCGACTCGACTCGGAAGCCTTCGAAGAAGCTTCCGCTCGGGATCTGAGCCGATCTCTGCAGTCCCTACACGGTAAGATTGATGAGATTTTGCCAGGATTAACAAGGCCGCCCGGATGCGCGCGCTCGCGCCTTTCGGTACATCGATTGAGCCGTGGCCGGACCGGCGCGGCGGAACAGGAGCCAGTCCGGCACGATGCCGCTGAGTCTAATCATCGAGAACGAGACCAGCTTACCGGATGGGGGTCCGCTGAGTTTCACGACCAGTGGGACGCGCGGTCTCGATATCGGTCGCGATCAGTATCTGGACTGGACGCTGCCGGATCCCTCGCGCGCGATCTCGGGGCGCCATTGTGAGGTGCGCTGGCGGGATGGGGGATACTGGCTGCACGACGTGTCGCGCAACGGCACCTTCGTCAATCAGACGGTGCATCGTCTCCAAGAGCCGCATTGCCTGAGGGCCGGCGACCGACTTTATATCGGCCATTTCATCATACGGGTCGAGATCGACGGCGAGTCGCCGCGCACGGCCGCTTCAGCTCCCGAGCGCAGCCGAGACCACGATCTGCAGGACCCCTGGTCGGCGAGTGACGACGCCGCGCCTCAGATCTCGCGCGCGGACCTGCGTCCCGCTGACCATCGCTCAGCCCGAGCCGACTACTCCGAGTGGCAGATGGACCTCCCGCCCACACCGGTCGCTTCGGGATTCGCTCCGGTCCCTGAGCCTCGTCCGGACCGCGCGCCGGTCGACTCGCCCCCGTGGGTCGCCCCGCCCACCGGATCTGGATCTCCTTGGAGCGACCCACCGTCCCGCCGTGGGGGCATCTCGGCACCGCCAGGCGATAATCCCTGGGGGGCGCCAACCCTCGGCACTGAACCGCTCCAACGCGCCGCGCCTTCGCCCCCTCCTTCCGCACCGCCTTTCGAGAATGCCATGGCGCCGCTCTCCGGCATCGAGAGGAGTGCCTCTACCCTCGGGGCCCATGCGGGCGTGGACAGTTTTGTGCAGCGGTTCGCTAAGGGTGCGGGCGTGCCCGCCGACCTGTTCGACTGGCGCGACCCGGGCGATTTCGCCGAGGACCTCGGCGCCCTGACGCGGCTTTCCATCGAGAATCTCAAACAGTTACTCGCCGCGCGAGCGGAGACGAAGCGGGCAGCCCGCGCCGCCAACCAGACTATGATCCAGGCCCTAGACAACAACCCGCTCAAGTTCACTCCGACCGTCGAGGATGCGCTGCGCATCCTGTTCGGCCGTCCCACGAGCGGCTATCTGCCGCCGCGCCGCGCCATGGAAGACGGTTTTCGCGATCTGAAGGCCCATCAGGTCAAAGTCTACGCGGCGATGCAGCACGCCGTGCGCCTGCTACTCCAGGACCTCGACCCTGACGCCATTGAGGCCTCGCTTGGCGATGATCGTGGGTTAAATGCCTTGCTCGGGTCGCGCAAGGCGCGCCTGTGGGACCTCTATGCCACGAGGTGGGATACGATGACCGCCGCTCACGACGATGGAATGGAGGACGCGTTCATGCGCTTCTTCTCGGAGTGCTACGATTCCGGCGATACATAGTCGATCGAGCATTCGACATCGTCCCGCCTCTGCTCCGCATTGCTTCACGTTTTATTGATAGCTACTCCCGATCGTACCGGGCACTCGGCCCATATCATATCCAGTCCGGTGTGGCTCCTTAATTGCGGGTCCGAGGATTACTGCGGAAGCCGAATTTCTTGACTGACAGGCTTCGACAGTGGGGTTATACAACATCTTCGGTAAGGGCAGTGCGAATGTCTTGGAACAGTAAGATTGTTTGGTCTGAGGGCCTGTTCCTGCGTCCGCATCACCTGCAGCAGGCCGACCGCTACCTCGAGAACCTGGTCGAGAGTCGTATCCGGCATCTGACACCCTATCCATGGGGCTTTTCCCATCTGGAGATCGACCGCGACCTGGCACAGCAGAGTCGCTTCTCGGTGCGCCGTGCCACGGGGATTATGCCCGATGGGACGCCGTTCGACATTCCGGGGCAGTCTCCCCTGCCGTCACCCCTCGACGTCCCACAGGATGCCGGCAAAAAGATCCTATGGCTGATGATGCCGGTGGCGACCCCTAATAGCCGCGAGGTCGAATCCGCCGAGGCGGAAAGCGCGAGCCGCTTCTACCCCGCGACCGAGACGCTGATCGACTCAACCTCGGCGCTGCGCGTCGAGGAAGAGATCGAGATCGCCCATCCACGCCTCACCTTCGATCTCGGCCGGGGCCCTAAGCCGGGCTACGTGGCACTGGCGATCGGGCGAGTGGTCGAGGTCCGCGATCGGGCGATCGTGCTGGACGAACGCTTCGCTCCGCCGCTCCTCGTCTGCGCCGCGCATCCTGTCGCGACGGGCTGGATCGACCGCGTCATCGGCTGGATTGAGAACAAGCTCGAAGAGTTGGCCCGCTACGCCGCCGATCCGACCGCTGGTGGGGGTCTTCAGAGCGCCGATTACTTAATGCTCCAGGTGCTGAACCGGACTATCACCATCCTGCACCATCTGCGCGGCTCCCGCTACGTCCATCCCGAGCGGCTTTACGAGGATTTTCTCCGTCTCGCCGGCGAACTCGCCACCTTCGCCACCGAGGAACGGCGGGCGCAGACCTATCCAGCCTATGATCACGACAACCTGGAGTCCGTCTTCGAACCGTTGTTGCGCGACATCCAACACTTCCTCAGCGCGCCGCTGACCCGGCGCGCGATTCGACTGGATTTGATCGAACGCGCTCAGAACGCGTTCATCTCAACGATCCGCGACCGCAACCTGTTCCGCAATTCGGCCTTCGTGATCGAGGTCTCGGCCCGGCGCCCCTTGAGCGAGATTCAGGCTCAGTTCCCCCACTTGTTCAAAGTCGGCCCGAACACGAAGATGAATGAGATCGTCCACGCCAACCTGCCTGGCGTCGGCCTCGTCCACCTGCCGACGCCGCCGTCGCAGATCCGGGCGATCTCCGACCACGTCTACTTCCTTCTGGACCGGCAGTCACCGCTCTGGCCGGAATTCAGCGTCGCAAGCTCCATCGGCCTGCATTTTGCCGGCGACTGGCCGGAACTTCAGTTGGAATTGTGGGCGGTGCAGGAGGGACGGCGCTGATGGGGTCCACCTTAGCCGTAGGCGCAGTCGTAGCCACGGGCGCTCTTCCCATGGAGCGAGCGCGGTGAGCGCTCCGTCCGACCCCTTCGGTCGCGGGGACCGGACGATTATCGTTCCGAACCCCGCGGGCCGGCGCCCACCGCAGGCGCCTCCAGCTTCCCAGGTACCTCCCCCTGCGTCCGCGTCCCCATCTCACTCGCCGGGCGTAATGCCGTACCTGGCCGTACCGGGCTCCGAAGCCCAACCAGATGCCTGGGCGGCCCCGCGCCCGTCCCCCGCGATGTTGCCTCATGAGGAAGGCCAGCGGGCGCGAGCGCTTGTCCTCAAGCGCGACATCGTCGTCGCCGCCAACAAGAACCCCTACCTGAAGGCCGCCGGCCCACTCTTGCTGCTGTTCGGGCGCCTGCGCGTCCAACTCTCCCGAGCCTCGTTCGCGAACCTGATGGAGCAGGTCGCGGCCGCCGTCGAAGATTTCGAGAAGGATGCCCGCACCGCCGGCGCCCAGGCCGAGCAGACGCGGATCGCAAAATACGTCGTCTGTGCCACGGCCGACGACGTGGTGCAGAACATTCCGACGAACGAGCGGCATGTTTGGACGCAGTACAGCATGTTAAGCCGCTTCTTCGGCGAACTGACCGGCGGCGTTCGTTTCTTCGAGGAACTCGACCGCGCCCGAATGGACCCGACGGGCAATTACGATCTGCTCGAACTCCAGTTCGCCTGCTTGGCGATGGGATTTCAGGGCATCCACCGGACGTCGGCTGGCGGTGCCGCCACCCTGCAGCAGATCCAGCGCAACCTCTACGAGTTGCTTCGGCGCGCGCGCCCGGCCGACCGGGAGATCTCGCCGCGCTGGCAGGGCCTAGCGATCGCGCCCATCACGGCCCGCGTGGAAACCCCCGTCTGGGCAATTGGTTCGATAGTCGGCGCCCTCCTCGTAGGCTTCTATATCCTGCTGCGCTTCATGCTTGCGGGAAGCACCGAGGCAACAGCCACCGCGCTCGTCGCTGTGCATCCGAGAACCGAACTCGGCATCCAACGCCGCGTCTACACGCCCCCTCCTCCACCTCCGCCCCCCCGACCCGCCAGCCCCACGGCGAAGCTCCAGTCCGCCCTTCAGGCCGACATCGCTGCCCAGAAGATCACGGTCGGCGAGGCGGGTAACCAGATCGTATTGCGCTTGGCCTCTGCCATGTTCGCGCCCGGCGACGCCGCGGTAAAACCGGAGTTCCGGGTCCTGCTGGATCGGCTCGGCAAGCTGCTCCAAGTGCAGCCCGGCGCGATCAAGGTCGTCGGGCATACCGATAGCGCGCCGATCAAGAACATTCGCTTTCCGTCGAACTTCCACCTCTCCCTGGAGCGGGCGAAGGCGGTCGCGCAAATCCTGGGCGCTGCCGTGGGCCAGCCCGATCGGGTCTCCACAGAGGGGAAGGGCGCGGACGTGCCGATCGCTTCCAACGACACACCGGAGGGACGCGCGCGAAACCGGCGCGTCGAGATCCTCATCCCCCGCGGTGGCTGAGCCGCTCCCATCGTCTGTCGACGAGCCGAAACGATGCGCCTTCCTGAACCATCCTGTGTGAGCGTCCCGCAATGAATCTGGTCGCTTGGCTCCGCCTCGGCTTCATAGTGGCCGGCGCCCTCGCCTTGTGTGCCCTGGTCTGGTGGGGCGGCCCGCTGGTGGCGGTGGCTGACGTGCGGCCCCTCAACCCCTTCTGGGTTCGGCTGGCCCTCAGCTGCCTGATCTTTTTCGCGGCCGCCGGCTATGTGGGCTTCGTCCTTTATCGGCGGCACAGGGCTATCCGGGCGCTGGAGGCTGAGATGGCCGCCGGCGATGAGGTGCCGGAGAACGACCGAGACGTGCTTCAGGCCTCCATGCGCGATGCCCTAGTGACGCTTCGCAGCGCGAAGGGCGGTAAGGGTAATCACCTTTACGAGCTGCCCTGGTACATCATGATTGGGCCGCCGGGCTCGGGGAAGACCACCGCCCTCGTCAATTCTGGCCTGAGATTCCCCCTCGCCCGCGCGGCGACCCCGGAAGCCATCGCCGGCAGCGGCGGCACCCGGTATTGTGACTGGTGGTTCACCGACGAAGCGGTGCTGATCGATACCGCCGGCCGCTACACCACGCAGGATTCCGACCCTCGGTCGGACCGCCAGAGTTGGACTGCTTTCCTCGATATCCTGAAGAAGCACAGGCCCCAACAGCCGCTGAATGGGGTCATCGTTGCGATCAGCATCGCGGAACTCTTAACCTCCGACGAGGCCGAGATCGCCGCTCATTCGACCGCCGTGCGCAAGCGCCTCCTCGAACTGAACGAGCGCCTCGGGATCGACTTCCCGGTCTACGTCCTGTTCACCAAGGCCGACCTTCTGGCGGGCTTCCAGGAGTTCTTCGGCCACCTGCCCGAGTCGAGCCGGCGCATGGTCTGGGGCCATACGTTCCAAACGGACGAGAAGACCCGCAACATGATCGGCGACGTGCCCGCGGAGTTCGATGCCCTCGTCGAGCGGGCCAATGCCTGGCTGCCGGACAGACTTCAGGACGAGCCGAACCCGACTTCCCGCGTGGTGTTGTTCGGCTTCCCGAGCCAGATCGCCTCCGCCAAGCCACGCGTCGTCGATTTCCTCAACCGCGTTTTCGAGCCCTCACGCTATCATGTCAGCGCGACATTGCGCGGTTTCTATTTCACCTCCGGCACCCAGAACGGAACACCGATCGACCAGTTGATCGGCTCGCTATCGCGCAGTTTCGGCGCGCAGGAGGTCGGCGCCGGCGCCTATTCGGGCCAGGGCCGGAGCTACTTCCTCACCGATCTCCTGAAGACCGTCATCATAGGCGAAGCCGGCTGGGTCTCCACCGATCGGCAAGCCGTGCGCCGTTCCAACCTCATGCGGCTGGGGGCCTATGCTGGGCTCGCGGTAGCCTCCGCGATCCTCGTCGGCCTGTGGTGGACGAGCTACCTGCGCAACAGCCAACTCGTGCAGCAGAGCAATACGCTTTTGGCCAAGTACCAGGGCGAGGCGAGCGAGATCCTGCGCGAGCCGGTAGTCGCCGATCGCAACCTCGCCCGCGTGGTTCCCCTCCTCAACACGCTCCGTTTCATGCCCGCGGGCTATTCCACCCGTCATGAGGCCCCCCCTATCCTGGCGACCTTCGGCCTCAGCCAGCGAGATCGCCTGAGTTCAGCTGCGCTGACCGCCTACCATGCGGGGCTGGAACGCCTCCTGAGGCCACGGTTGATCTTCCGCCTTGAGGAACAGCTCGAAGCCAACAGGAACAATCCGGGCTTCCTCTACGAAGCCCTCAAAGTCTACCTGATGCTCGGCGGGCGCCCCGAAGCTCCCCCCGACCGAGACCTCATAATCGCATGGATGCGGCGAGACTGGGCGGAGAACCTGTTCCCCGGCGCCGGCTACGCCAAGGGCCGCGAGCTCCTCGAAGAGCACCTTCAGGCGATGCTCGATCTGGAGGACGGCCAGCCGCTTCTCGTCTCGGTCACTCAATCCCTGGTCGACGATTGCCAGCGCACGCTCGCCCGGCTGAGCATCGCCGAGCGCGCCTACGAGTTGCTTCGCTCCGATGCGCGAACGACCTCGCAGCGCGATTGGACTGCGCTGAAGGCTGGGGGGCCAGATGCCTCGCTGGTCTTCGAGGTGGTCGGCGGCGGCGACCTCGACCGGGTACGAGTGCCTTATTTCTTCACTTATGACGGGTTCTTCGAAGCCTTCATCGACCGGTTCGGTGACGTCTCTGACGCTGCCGAGCGCGACCGCTGGGTGCTGGGCCCGGCCGGTGAGCAGCAGGCCTATACGGCGCAATACGGGACGCTGTTCGGAGACCTGTTCAAACTCTACGCCCGTGACTTCGTCCCCGCCTGGAGGCAGGCGCTGGGAAAGCTCAAGATGCGCCCCCTCCTCAGCGACAAGCCCCGCTACATCGCCCTCCAAGCGGTAGCGGCGCCGACCTCGCCCCTGCGGCAGATCCTCGAGTCGCTGCGCGACGAGACGCAATTGACCCGGGAGCGCGACATCCGCGCTAAGGGCGATCGGTTGGATCGGGCCAAGGCCACCGTGGGGAAGGCCGCAGCCGACATGGCAGAACGGGCCGTTGCGAGCCGACTTCCGGGTGGTCTTGCGGGTATCGGAATCGGCTCTCGGACCGGCGCGGACCGCTTCGCGATCCCCACCAACGAGGCGCCGGGCGCTGCTATCGAGGCTGCCTTCCGGCCCTATCACGTCCTCCTCGACGGCGAGCCAGGCCGGCGCGCCGTAGATACGCTGATCGCCGGCCTCAGCGAGATCAAGACCGCCGCCCTCCAGGCCCTGAACCCGAACGAGGCGGCGCAGGCGAATAACACGCTCGTCACCCAAGCGCGCGCCCTCCATGCCCTGGCGGCGCGGTTCCCGCCGCCCTTCGAGACGATGATCCGGGGCGTTGCCGCCGAGTTCGAGGGCAGCGCAACCGGCGCGGCGGTCTCGCAGGTCGCCCAATCTCTCGGTGAGCAGGTGATTCGGGATTGCCAGCAGATCGTGACGAACCGGTATCCTTTCTCACGCGCCAGCGAGCGGGAGACGCCGCTCGCGGACTTCGCGCGGCTGTTTGGGCCGGGTGGCATCCTCGACCGCTACTTCACCACAAACCTCGCCTCCCACGCCGACCGGTCCCGTCCGCAATGGGTCTGGCGGCAGGACGATCAGGTGGCGCGGGCCTTCTCCGCGAACACGCTGCGCGAGTTCCAGCGCGCCTCGGAGATCCGCGAGGCGTTCTTCCCGACCGGGGGGAACATGCCCGCCTTCGCCTTCGCGGTGACGCCGCTGACACTTAGCGCCGACGTGTCCAAGGCGAAGCTCGACGTGAACGGGACGGTGCTGGAGACGCAGCAGGGGGTGAACGCGCCCGTGACGATGCAATGGCCGGGCCCCGCCGGACTCGGCCGGACGGCGATCACCCTGGATTTCGGCTACGGCACGCAACCCATCGTGATGGAGAAGACTGGTGTCTGGTCTCTCTTCCGAGCGCTCGATACCGGCTCCGTATTGAAGCAGGGCGACAATATCATGGCGACCTTCGTGGTCGGGGGACGCCAGCTCTCCTATCAGATCAACGTCAGCGCGCTTACAAACCCCTTTGTCCTTCCGGGCTTGCGGGACTTCCGCTGCCCTTCAGGGATCTGACGGCCATGCGCTTCGCCCTCTACGGCAAGCTTCCGGCCAAGCGGGATTTCGTGGCCATTCAGACCTGGCGCGGCTTCCTGGCCACCTTCGAGCCGTGGTTGCAGCAGGGAGTCGCGTCGAGCCGGGCGCAGCTCGGCACGGCTTGGCAGGACTCCTACCTGCACGCGCCGATCTGGCGCTTCTGGATCGGCCACGCGGTCTGCGGGATGACGATGCTCGGCGTCCTCATGCCCTCAGTCGACGGCGTCGGGCGCTACTTCCCCCTCGTGCTCGCCGCCGGCGCGGAGGCCGATGAGACGCTGCCGAATCCGGAAACCGAAGCGCACGACGCGTGGCTCGGCGCGGCCGAAGACATCTTGCTCAGCGCCCTCGGACTGGAGACCACGCTCGATGAGTTGACCGCCGCTGTCGCCGGCCTCGGTTCGCCGGCGGCGACCTCCGGCGTCGGGGCGGTACCCGGCCTCCTGCGCCTCGGCCGGAATACGCTGGCCGGTCCCTTCGACGGCGATCCGCCGGCCGCCTTCGCCGCCCTGCGCGGCGCGGACCCCGACCGGGGCAGCGCCGGATCGAGCTATTGGTGGACGACCGGCGGCGCCGCCTTCCGCCCACGGGTGATGATGGCGGTTGGCCTGCCAGATCCCACCATCTTCGCGCAATTTCTGATCAGCAGCCGCGAGGCAGGGGCCCCCGCATGACGCCGCGATCCCTGGATCCCTTCGATGTCCCGCTCGCCGAGCCAAGCAAGCCGTACCGACCGCCATTCCGGTGCGCCGCCGCGACCGATACCGGCCGGGTGCGCCAGATCAACGAGGACAACTACCTCCTCGCCCCCGAGATCGGCGTCTTCGCCGTGGCCGACGGGATGGGCGGCCACGCGGCCGGCGACGTCGCGAGCGCGACCACAATCGAGTGTCTCGCCTCGATCGGCACGGCGGTTTCTCCCGGCGACCTGTTCTCGCGCACCCAGGATCGCATCCTGCGCGCCAACATGGCGATCCAGGACCTAGCCCGGGACCGAGGACATATCATCGGTACGACCGTCGCTGTGCTTCTGGCCTTCGAGAGCGATTTCGCCTGCGTCTGGCTCGGAGACAGCCGGATCTATCGCATCCGCGGCGGCGCGATCGACCAGTTGTCCCGCGACCATACGGAGGTCCAGCGCCTCCTCGACAAAGGCACGCTCACCCCCGAGGAAGCGAAGGCGTATCCCCGCCGCAACGTGGTGACTCGGGCCGTGGGCGTCCAAGCCGAGCCGGAACTGGAGATGATCCACGGGGTGATGGAGGTGGGGGACATGTTCCTGATCTGCTCCGATGGGCTGACCGGCCATGCTGAGCCCGCGCAGATCCTCGCCGAACTGGACGGCGCCGATCCCCAAGCGGCCTGCGACGCGCTTATCGCCCTCGCCCTCGCCGATGGTGGCACCGACAATGTGACAGCCGTGGTGGTGCGGTATGAACCGGAGCCAGGCGCGGTCGACCCGCCGGCCCTGGCGGACATGTAAGGTGCAAGGTCCGCCCATGAGCGAAGAAACTATCGTTGTAACCGCCCCCCACGGACGCTTGCCGCCGGGCACGCAGCTCAACGGGCTCTACGAGGTCGAGGCGTTCATCACGTCCGGCGGGATGGGTGATATCTATCGTGGCCGCGCGATCGTCACCCGCGACGCCGTAGCCATCAAGACGATCCGGCCCGACATGGCCCGCAATGAGATGGCGCTCTCGCTGTTCCGCAAGGAGGCCTCGTCGCTGCACAACCTGCACCATGAGGCGATCGTTCGCTACTTCGTGTTCACGATCGATCCGGTGCTCGGCATCCCCTACCTCGCGATGGAGTTCGTCGAGGGCGAGGCCCTCTCCGACATCATCCGACGCGGCGCGCTCGGCACGGGCGAGATCCGGGTGCTGATGCACCGTCTGGCCCTAGGATTGCAGGCCGCCCACCAGCACGGCATCATCCACCGCGACCTCTCGCCGGACAACATCCTCTTGCCCGGAGGCGATGTCGCTCGCGCGAAGATCATCGATTTTGGGATCGCGCGCTCGCCGCTCGGCGACGGCACGTTGATTGGCAGCGGCTTCGCCGGCAAGATCAATTACGTCTCGCCCGAGCAACTCGGACTCTACGGCGGGGAGGTCGGCCCGCGCTCGGACATCTATAGCCTCGGCCTCGTCATCGCCGCGGCGGCCTGCGGCAAGCACCTCGACATGGGTACGAGCCATGTCGAAGTGCTCGAAAAGCGGCGCAGAGTCCCAGAGATCTCTGGCATCGATCCAGTCCTGCGCCAGATCCTTCAGCGCATGTTGCAGTCCAACCCCAAGGACCGTCCCGCCCGCATGGCCGAGATCGCGGACTGGATCCCGCTGCCCGCAGGGGGCAGACGGGGACGCCTCTGGGGGATCGCGGGTCTCGCCACTGTGCTTATTCTCGCAGCTGGCTGGGGCGCGGCCTACCTGACGGGTAACCTCGATCTGAGCACCTTCTACGGTGCACGGACGAGCAAGTCGGTTCCCGAACCGACGGACGCCAATGACCTGCCGCCCAAGGGTTCGGATTCACTCTCTCCCCCGTCCGATTCGGAACGTCTCGGCACGACGACGGACCGTAGAAAGCATGCCGACCCGGACATGCGCGGTGGCGCCGGACCCGATGATGCACCCAATCCCGGGAACGAACAGCGCGACACCTCGGTACCAGATGGGCCGCCCCCCGGCGAGACGGTCGACAAACCGACAAATCCGGCCCGCGCAGCCAGCATCGATCAGGTTCGCGATTTCCTCCGCGACTATTCCGGCGGCCGCTGCTTCTTCATCGCCCCCGTTACGGTCGCGGTCAACGATACGACGATTGAGGCTTACGGGGCGACGCCGGCCACATTCATGGAATTCGACGAGGCGTTTCAGCGCACTCTCGGGTTCGATCCCGAGATCAACCTCCGCCAAGTGACGGCAGCTCAATGCCCGATCGTCGATTTCCTCGGCCGCAGGAGCCCTGCCCAGCGAGCGATGCCTCAGCCGAGCCTGACCCTAAAATCGGACATCCTGCGACGCGGAGACGAACTGGTGGCAAGATCGGAGATGCGGCCGGACCGGCCCGTCGAGTTGCTGCTCATCTCGCACGACGGGATTGTCCATAATCTTGCAGGATATGTGACGCGAGCCGGCAACATCCTTAACCTAAGGCTTCGGTTAATGCCTGCTGAGCCAAACGCCGACGCCACGCCTCTACTTCTCATGGCTCTCGCAAGCTATCGCCCCTTGGTCAGCCTCCACGAGGCCCTGAAAGGCGGACCACTCACCGCGGAGCGTTTCGCCAGGATTCTCGGCGATGAGGAGGCGAAGGGCCAAATCACCGGCGTAACGATGAAGTATTTCAAGCTCACCGGAGGATGAGACGATGCTAAATCCTCCGGCAGAATTCTGGGCGCGTGCTTCTGTAAATTCGCCGATCAAGCTCGGGGAATTTCTGACGGAGGAGGCGTGCCTCGCCGAAATCATGCGGTTGTGCGGTGCGAAAGTCTGCGAAGCCTGTGGCCAGGCGGGCAAATTCGTGCCCGCCGCCAAGCATAGAGCATTCTCGTGCACTGGCTGCGGGCACAAAGTCTATCCTTGTCAGGGGACGCCTTTCTCAAAACCGCACCCCCCTCTGTCCCACTGGTTCCGCGCCATCGACGCGCGGGCGCGCGGATGCTCGATCAGTCCACGCGAGCTTACTCGCGAGCTAAGGACATCGCGCCTCCTTGCCGAACACATCTCCGCGCGGGTCTCGGCCTTGGAGGAGGAGGGCCCCCGAGGGACGCCGCCGGTGGATTGGTTCGACGCTGTTGCTGCTTTCACCGCCGAACGTCTTCACGCGGAGCGGACAATCAGGTTGCAGCCGCGTGGGAACGAAGTTGCTGAGACTGCATGGCGGACCCTTCTTTCCCTCACGCATCCCGTCGATCTCACGCGGCGACCCCTCGTTGGCTCGACGCTCATCGCGCTGCTTGTCTGTACTGCTATCGGAATCGGGTGGCTCATAGTGCCAGACGAGCAGGAGGAGGACCCCGACCTCACCGGGGCGACGGCTATTCTGTCTCTGGCCTCGGACCAGCCCGTCATCCTCGTCTCACCGGATCTCGCAGATCAATTCTACGACGTCACGGACGCCGAGCCTGCCCCCTCTTCGCCGCTCGCGCCTGTTATCAAGCTGGCCCCGCCAGGCATCGAGCTCAAGCGCGTACCGCTCGCCGATGCGCGCCCGATCACGCGGCCCTCAGTGAAACTGGCGCCATCAGTCGGCAAGTCGATCCTGCAGGGCGACCTCACGGACGCCCGCCGCCGGGCATCGGATCGGCCGGAACTTGCTGCCTACGCCTCTCTAGCCACTGCTCTAGAAGGCGGCCAAGCGCATGATCCCGACGAGCTTCTGGTCTTCGGCCCCATGCGGATCCGGCGCTACCTCGTCGAAAAGATCGTGCGAGCAGCGCGGATCACGAGTATGGATCCGGTATTGCTGATGGCAATCGCCGATAAGGAATCAAGCTTCGCCACAGAAGTTCAGGCTCAGACCTCCTCAGCGACGGGTCTATTTCAGTTTATCGAGAAGACATGGTTAGGTGTGGTGCGAGATTTCGGAAGCGCCTACGGGCTCGAACGGGATGCCCGATTATGCGCGGGTGACTTGCCACCGGCAGACCGATTGCGCATCCTTACGCTCAGGCGCGACGCATATCTATCGGCAGTCTTCGCGGCCGAGATGCTGAAACGCGATGGCGACCGGATCGCTCGCCGCCTAGGCCGGCCTCTGACCGGGGGTGAAACGTACCTAGTCCACTTCCTTGGCCCGGACGGCGCGGAGCGCCTGATCAGCCGAGCTGTGGAAGCGCCCAACACGGCGGCCGCCGATATCCTGCCGAGGCCCGCCGAAGCAAATAAGCCGATCTTCTACTCATCGGCCAATGACGGGACGGTCCGCCGCCTCTCGGTAAGCGCCGTCCGTGATAAATTCGAAACGATGATCGGACTGCGTCTGAGCCGGTACCGCAACGTCCACACCCTGACGCGTACCGAGAACGCGACCGAACCCGGTTCCTCAGACCCTCCGAAGCCGCCGCCTTGAAGCTCGCGATGAACCCGATTGGCGATGGTGTTCCGTCACACTCAAGAGATATCTGACGACTCGATGAAGCGCTGACTCATCGAGCGTAAATCCTATATTGGCGATGAAGCACCGGCCGCCATGGAAGGCAATCTGTTCAGATCAGAGGATCAATCGTGGCAACCTCCGGTGAATTACCAATCGACTTCCGCCGTACCGAACGGACGCTGTGTGGCCTGACTGTTGGCGCAGCGATCTGGCTAGAGCCATGCCCGCTCACGTAGCGACGGCCAAATCGGTGTCGTACCCGGCGGCAGCGATGCAGTTGCTGCAATCGTTGGCCGTGAACCGAGTGAAGGCCTGCCGTATGGTGTGCCACAGGTCGGGGACAGTGCGGGTCGCCGCAGTTCGGAGCAGGCACTTCAACTTGGCGAAGATCTGCTCGATCGGATTGAAGTCCGGGCTGTAGGGTGGGAGGTAGAGCAGCCTCGCCCCCGCGGCCTCGATGGCCTCGCGCACACCTGCCACCTTGTGAGCCTGCAGGTTGTCGAGGATGACGGTGTCGTTGGGCTTGAGCACGGGCACGAGTGTGCTGATGACGTAGGCCCGGAAGCGTGTGCCATTGGTGGCTCCCACGAACAGGGCGGTGGCACACAGGCCATTGCGGCGCAGCGCGGCGGTGACGGTGGTAGTCTTGTAATGCCCGTGCGAGACGGCGAGGCGGCAGCGCTCGCCTCGCGGCGCCCGGCCGTAGCGGCGCGCCATGTTAGTGGCCGCGGCGGTCTCGTCGAGGAAGACCAGTCTGTCGGGATCGAGGGCGCCCTGGTTCTCGAACCAAGCCTCGCGGGCCGCCCTTACGTCCTCGCGTGCCTGCTCTGCGGCGTGGATCGCCCCTTTATGGATGGCCGGCCCCTCACCGGGCTACGCTGCTAGGCTTGCAGGGTAGCCGAGATGAGGAAGGGAGCAGGACGATGACGATCGCGGTTCTTGGGATCGATCTGGGCAAGAACAGCTGCAGCCTCGTCGGGCTGGACGCGGCGGGGCGGGTCGTGCTGCGCCGACGCATGCAGCGCGAGGGGGTGATCGCCTTCGGCGCGAAGCTGCCGGGGTGCGTCGTTGCGATGGAGGCCTGCTGTGGCGCCCATCACATGGGCCGCGCCCTGGCCAAGCAAGGCCACACCATCCGATTGATGTCGCCGGAGTACGTGCGCCCCTACGTCAAGGCGCAGAAGAACGACGACCGCGACGCCGAGGCCATCGCCGAAGCGGCCACACGCCCGACGATGCGCTTCGTGGCACTCAAATCCGAGTCGCAGCTCGACGTGCAGACCCTGCACCGGGTGCGCGACCAGCTCGTGGGCGAGCGCACGGCGCTGACCAACCAGATCCGCTCCGTCCTGCTGGAGCGTGGCCACGTCGTGGCGCAGGGGCGCGCCAAGCTCACCGCTTGCCTGGCCGCGTTGCTGGACACGGACGCGGGCGCATCGCTCACACCGCGCATGCGAACCCTCATGGCCGAGGTGCGCGAACGCTGGCAGGATCTCGACCGGCGCATCGCCGCGCTCGACGCCGAGTTCGCCGAGCAGGCCCGCATCAACGAGGACGCTCGTCGGCTGACCACGATCCCGGGCATCGGCGCACTCAACGCGACCGCGCTGGTGGCGGCCATCGGCGACGTGGCCAGCTTCGCCCGCGGGCGCGATCTGGCGGCTTGGCTCGGCCTTGTACCGCGGCAGGTGACGACCGGCGGGAAGCCTCGGCTCGTCGGCATCACCAAGCGCGGCAGCAAGTACCTGCGCAAGACGCTGGTCCAGGGTGCCCGCGCCGCGCTGCCCTCGCTGCGCCAGAGCGATACCCATCTCGGGCAGTGGCTGCGCGGGCTGCTGGCGCGGTCGCACGTCAATACGGCGGTGGTCGCCCTGGCGGCCAAGATGGCGCGCATCGTCTGGGCGCTGCTGCGCCACGGGCGCGTCTACGAGCCGGCGGCCGTGACTGCCTGATCCGAGTTCGGCCGACGCGGACGCGCCGGCCTTCCGATGTCTGCGGGCGGTGAGAGGAAGATGGCCTGACAGTCGACCGGTGTTCTGCAAGCCTCTCCGCAAAAATGGCGCTCGACGCCGACCCCTTTATGAGGCCCAGGACGCGCGGATCTCCATCTTGGCTAACGGCTCGCCGGAAGGCCGGATACGTTGATGCAGACTGCACAGACCAGCGGATCCAAGCCACTTGCGGACGGGGCGGGCCATACGTTGACGAAGGCGGTGCTGTCAGGGATGATGTTGACGCCAATCAGACATCTATCCCGGTGACACCACCGGCTGTGAGAGGCCCGCCCCCAAAGGCGGGTCTTTTTCAGTTCTGCGGTCTCAATCTCCCGCACGACGCTCCAGCGCGCCACTCGGCATTAGGCACAGGCCACGCTTAGAGGTCAAACAGGGTACTCCCACGAGAAGAGGTCCCTGGCTTGTTCCCAGGGGAACGAGGCCATCCTGCTATTTTTCAGAACCCAGAAGCTAGGACAGGGCGCAGCTTGCCCAGCCTGCCTTCACCAGATTACGGCAAGGTGGCATCTAGTTTGTTCCAGCCACGCAGGATTGGCATGTAGGTCCGAGGGATACGAATACGTTCACAAGAAGCTGTTATTTTTTGAGCTTGAGAGCAGCTTCGGCTTTTTCTGTAGGATAGTTTATTACCTTTACTTCAAACCAAAATGGTTTTCCGCCAGCTATAATCTTTCCATTATGAGTCTTATAAAAAGCAGAAATTAAACCTCCTTGACGATCCTACTCTTCTTTAGATGCATGTCCAATAAAAACACTACCCGCATTTTCTACAGTTGAAGCAAACGGGTATTCGTCGGCACTGCTATTTCTCGATCGAACAACTCCCTCTTTGACAATACTTTTGGCGCGTTTGTCGCGCCTTTGCTTTTCTCGAATTTGAGTGTCAGACACGTAATCGTAAGTAAGTACTCTATCCCATCCAGCCATCTGAGCGTGCCAAATATTCTCTGAGATCATCGGCATCGTTTTGTAATCATATTTCATAGTAGGAAGAGTTCCACCGTTGTCTTTTGGCTTATCTTTTAGTCTTTCGTCTTCAGCCATTTAAGTCTCCATTGAATCTTCCGGACAGGTCATCATCCGTTTATTTTGTCGCACCAAAAATATTGAGCACAATTATTCACTACCAGAAAATCATTACTATAGGTAATAGGATTTTTGCATGGGAAATGACACTAGAATGGCACTAGAAACTTTCTCTTCCCATTTTCATTCTGAAATGCATAGATACGTCCGATGTTCAAGAATGATCGCAGGTCCAGCTATGCTCTACGTAAAAGATAAAGACTTGCAGCCGCAATATGTCAAGCTGCAGCATTTTAATCCCGCGCTTTGTAGTATCGTACAAAAATTAGCGGACTATGTGTCCTCAAGCTTCAATAAAGATGTGATTGTTACATGTATATATAGAAGTCAGTCTGAAAATGACAGCATCTACAAGAACGTGACAAAGAAAAAGAAAATAACGGCACATGGCGTTTGGGCCGCGATAGATATTAGATCACATGGCTTAGAGGACAACATTCCCGATATGTTAAAATTCTTGAATGCATATAACTCTACAAATGCCAACAAGACAAAAAGTGGCCAAACTGCAATATTTCATGAAATAGTCGGCCATGGACCACATTTTCATATACAATACCAAAAGAAAGAAGTTCACGCCCATTTCAAAAACGGACATGGTGATGGTTCTAAAAAATCATCAGGTAAATGACGATATTGCAGCAACGCGCTAGGTGTTTGATCCCGCGATGTGGTGGTACGGTTGACCACCATGCGGCGAGGGATGCGCTATGGGCCAAATTCTTCACGGCAGCGCCCGCACGACGGAGGGTGAATGATGGACGAAGGCGCCGACTGAAAAATCCCCAGTTCTGCGCGCGTCCGCAGGGTCGGAGGCGCTGAACTGGGCAGCCGGGCGTCGTCACGTCGCCGATGATCGAACCTCGTGAGCGCACGAGGAGTGTCGGCGGTGATCCAGCTCGGAGAACTCGTCATGATCCTGGACCTGCACCGCCAGGGCCTGTCCGTCACGGCCATCGCTCGCCAGCTCAGCCTCGACCGCAAGACGGTACGTCGGTACATCGCCCGCGGCCTCGAACCCCCGGCCTACACACCACGCCCGCCCCGCGAACGTCGCCTCGACCCCTTCACCGCCTACCTGCGCGAGCGCGTCGCCGCCTATCCCGCACTGACCGGCTCGCGTCTCTGGCGCGAGCTCAAGGAGCGCGGCTACGCGGGCGGCTACACCGCAGTCACCGACTACCTGCGCGGGATACGCCCGACGGTGCCCGCGCCGTTCGAGGTCCGCTTCGAGACCCCGCCCGGCCAGCAGGCCCAGGCCGACTTCGCCCGCTTCGTCGTCTCGTTTGCGGACGAGCCGGGCGTGACGCGCATCGTCTGGCTGTTCTCGATGGTGCTGGGCCACTCCCGCCACGTCTGGGCGCGCTTTGTCCTGCACCAGGATCTGCAGACAGTCCTGCGCTGCCACATCGCCGCCTTCACGGCCCTGGGCGGCGTGCCGCTGGAGATCCTCTACGACCGCATGAAGACCGCGGTGACCGGCGAGAGCGAGGACGGCAACATCGTCTACAACCGCTCGCTCGTGGCGCTGGCCACCCACTACGGCTTCCTGCCGCGCGCCTGCCGGCCCTACCGGGCGAAAACCAAAGGAAAGGTGGAGCGGCCGTTCCGCTACGTGCGCGAGGACTTCCTCCTCGCCCGTAGCTTCCGCAATCTCGAGGACCTGAACGTCCAGCTTGGCGATTGGCTCGCCACCGTCGCCAACGTGCGCCTGCACGGCACGACGCTGCGCATCGTCTCGGAAGCCTTCGCCGAAGAGCGGCCCAGCCTGCAGCCGCTGCCGGCCGTGCCGTTCCGGGCCGTACTGCGTCTGGAGCGGCGCGTCACCCACGATGGCCTCGTGAGCGTCGGCGGCAACCTCTACAGCGTGCCCGACCGGACACGGCGTGTCGTCGAGGTCCACCAGTTCGCCGACGAGATCCAGATCTTCGACGCAGGCCGTTTGGT
>NZ_KB911306.1:0-36367 GCF_000383455.1 Methylobacterium sp. 285MFTsu5.1
AAGCTCACCAAGCCGAAGGTGATCTTCGCCACGATCGTGGGCGGCTCGAACGTGGCGTTCTACAAGCAGCTGAAGGCGGCGGGCATCGACCTGTCGAAGCAGGTGCTGATGACGCTGTCGGTGACCGAGGACGAGGTTGACGGCATCGGCGGCGAGAACATCGCCGGGGCCTACTCGTGCATGAAGTACTTCGAGTCGATCCAGAACGAGAACAATAAGGCGTTCGTGGCCGCGTTCAAGAAGATGTGGGGCGAGAAGACGGTCATCGGCGACGTGACGCAGGCGGCCTATCTCGGCCCGTTCCTGTGGAAGATGGCCTGCGAGAAGGCCGGCACCTTCGACGTCGACAAGGTCGTGGCGGCCTCGCCCGGCCTGGAATTCAAGGGGGCGCCGGAAGGTTACGTGAAGATCGACGAGAACCACCATCTCTGGTCGAAGACCCGTGTCGGCCGGGCGAAGCCCGACGGCCAGTTCGAGATCGTCTACACCAGCCCCGAGCTGATCAAGCCCGATCCGTTCCCGAAAGGGTACCAGTAGGCCAGGCTGACGGCTGCGAGGATATCGGTGGCCGGCCGGGTCCAGATGACGGGCTCGGCGTGTCGGTTGTGGCCGGCGATGTCGCGTTTGATCGCCGCCTGCGGGTCGACGACGCCGATGACGGGGCCGCGCCGCGTGTCCGTCGTCGGAAGAGCTGAAACGCCTTGAGGCGCCCAGAGACGGAGGCTGTGGTCCAGCCGGGCTGGCCTGCGGCCGCCACGCATCGATCTCGCTCCTCGCGGCGGCCGACGACGAGAACCAGTTCGCGTTCAGGCACTCGTCGCGCAGGCGGCCATTGAACGAGTCGGCCAACGCGCTTGTGCCGGTCCGCGCTCAGGCCGGCGTGACAGCCGTCGTCCCACGTCGGGAGATGTGCACGTTGCGGTAGAGGGTCAGAGCGCCCACGATCGAGAACAGGGCCGCACAAGCGAGCCAGAGGCCTGGCATGGCTCGATTCCCCGTTGCGTGGATCAGATAGGTACAGATCGCCGGGGTGAAGCCGCCGAAAATTGCCTGTGCGAGACTGTAGGCCAGGGAGAAGCCTGTGGCGCGAACCTCGGCCGGCATGATCTCGGTCAGCGTGACGACCATCACCCCCTGGTAGCCGCCATACAGGAACGACATCCACATGAGGGCGGCCAGCAAGCGGCCGAAGGACGGGTCTGTCACGAGCCACGCCATGACCGGGTAAGCCGTGAGACCGATCAACACCGAGAAGGTCAGGAGCACCGGAAGCCGCCCGACCCGGTCCGACACCGCCCCCATAACGGGCACCCAGACGAAGTTCGCCACGCCGACGCAGACGGTGACCACGAAGCTGTCATGCGCACTTAGGCCAAGAACCTGACGCGCGTAGGTCGGGGTATAGGCCGTGATCATGTAGAAGAAGACGCTCGTCAGTGTGACGAGCAGCACCGCCTTGAGCACGATCGCCCAGTTCTGGAGAAGTGACCGGTAGATCTCGCCGAGGGTTACGCGGCGATGCTTCGCCCGCTGCGCAAAATCCTCGCTCTCCTGCATCGAGCGCCGGATCCAGAACAGGACGGGGATGATCAGGCAGCCGATCAGGAACGGAATGCGCCATCCCCAGGCGAGCATCTGCTCCTCCGTCAGGAAGCCGCGCAGGGTCACGCCGATAACGGCGGCGAAGACCACGGCGACCTGCTGGCTCGCCGATTGCCAGCTCACGTAGAAGCCGCGATTCCCCGGCGTCGCGATCTCCGACAGATAGACCGAGACGCCGCCGGATTCGGCGCCGGCGGAGAACCCCTGCAGCAGTCGGCCGATCAGGACGAGAATGGGAGCGGCGATGCCAATCGATGCGTAGGTCGGCGTGAACGTGATGAGCGCGACGCCCACCGACATGATGGCGAGGCTCATGACCAACCCGGCTCGTCGGCCGTGGCGGTCGATATAGGCGCCAAGCACGATGGCGCCGAGCGGACGCATCAGGAAGCCGATCCCGAAGGTGGCCAACGACAGCATCAACGAGACGTACTCGTTGTCGTTGGGAAAGACGGCCTTTGCCACCGCAGCGGCGTAGAAGCCGTAGACCATAAAATCGAACATTTCGAGGAAGTTTCCGCTCACGACGCGGAAGACGTCCTTCTTCGAGGGCGGTCGCTGCACCGAAGCGTCCATGGTTTCTCTCCCGTCAATGAATCGGCCTCCTCTTCGGAAGGCTGTGCCGGCCTGAGAACGACGCAAGTTGTTCTATTATTTGGAACGACGTATCAGGAATTGATAGGCTATGAACGCCCTGGCCTGCAGTCAATGGAGAACCTGCAGAATTCGCGACCGCGCGGCCGGTATTCGAGAAACCGCCATTGTTGTTGCAACTCGTTCAGAGGACTGCACTTGACGAGGCGCCACGGGCAACGCTAGCTTTTACCAGAACGGCGTTTCGAATGTTGGAACGATGGACAGCACCCTCCTCAAGGGATTGATGCTTCTCGAGCACTTGGCCGGCAGCGAGACGCCCCGGGGCGTCAGCGAACTGGCACGCGCGCTCAACCTCACGAAGAGCAATGTGCATCGCACGCTCCAGACACTGGTGGCCGCCGGCTACGTGCGCGCCCAGACGGGTGGCACCTACGCCTGCACCTTGAAGCTCTTCGAGCTCGCCAGTCCCGTTGTGGCGCGGATCGACGTCCGGCAGGTCGCCGAGCCCTTCATGCGGACCCTGGCCGATCAAACCCAGGAGACCATCCACCTGTCGCTGCTCGACCGGGCGGACGTCATCTACCTGCACAAGATCGAGAGCCCCCAGCCGGTTCGCGCCTATTCGTCGATCGGTGGCCGCGCTCCGGCCTATTGCGTGGCGTCCGGCAAGGCGCTGCTCGCTTATCAGGAGGAGGCGCTGGCCCACCTGCCGGAGACGCTCCAGGTCCACACGCCGCGCACGATCGCGACCCTCGACCTCCTGCGGCGGGAACTCGAGCAGGTCCGGATTCAGGGTTTCGCGATCAATCGCGGGGAGTGGCGGGAGGGCGTGTGCGGGCTCGCCGCGATCGTCCACGATGCCATGGGCCGTCCCGTCGCGGCGATCGGTATCTCCGGGCCGGCCGATCGCCTGAATCCCACGGCGCTCCGCCGCTTCAGCGACGTGGTCGTCGACGCGGCGCGCAGCCTGTCGCGGGCCCTCGGCTACAACCCCATCACCGTCTCATCCCCTGCCGCGCCGCGGCATGCCCGAGGCTCAGCGCCCCCGCGCGCGCCGGCGGCGCTTGCCTGATCGAGGAGTAGGCCCATGCGACCGCTGTCCGGTATCCGCGTGATCGAGTTCTGCAGTGTCGCGGCCGGGCCATTCTGCGCCATGCTGCTCGCCGACATGGGAGCCGACGTCATCAAGGTCGAGAATCCGGAGGGCGGCGACTCGATGCGGGCCTGGCCGCCCCTCAACGCGGGCTTCAGCGAGAACTTCGCCTCGCTCAACCGCAACAAGCGCTCTGTGACGCTGGACCTGAAGGATCCGGCCGACAAGGCGCGCGCCCTGGACCTGATCGGCTCTGCCGACGTGGTGCTGGAGAACAACCGCCCCGGCGTGATGAAGCGGCTCGGCCTCGACTACGTGCGCGTCAGCGCCGGGCGGCCCGGCTTGGTCTATTGCTCGATCTCAGCCTTCGGCCAGGAGGGGCCGCGCTCCGCCGAGGCCGGGTTCGACCTGACGCTCCAGGCGATGAGCGGCGTGATGAGCGTCACGGGCGAGCCCGGCGCGCCCCCGGTCAAGTGCGGCGTACCGATCTCGGATTTCGGCACCGGCCTCTACGCGGCCTACGCCATCGCGGCGGCGCTGCTCCAGGTGCGGGCGGGCGGACCCGGCGCACACATCGACGCCTCGATGTTCGGCGCCTCCCTGGCGATGGGGGCGCTCCAGACCAGCGAGTATTTCGGCAGCGGCCGCGACCCGAAGCGCCTGGGCTCGGCCCATCCGCGCAACGCCCCCTATCAGGCCTTCCGCGCCCAGGACGGGTACTTCGCCATGGCGGCGGGCAACGACGCCCTCTACCGCGCCGCCTGCGCGGCGATCGGGCGCGACGACCTCGCCGAGGATCCGCGCTTCGCCTCGACCGCCCTGCGGGCGCAGAACCAGGGCGAACTCCTGGCGATTCTGGAGCGCGACTTCGCCGACCTCACCTGCGCCGACCTGCTGGCCCGGTTCCGCGCCGCGGGCGTGCCCTGCGCACCGATCAACGGCTACGCCGACGCCCTGGCCGACCCGCAGGTCGCGCATATGGGCTGGGTCCAGCCGGTGACCCTGCCGTCCGGCGCTGAGACGCGCACCTTCGTGTCGCCGCTGAAGTTCTCAGGGGAGGGCTTCCCGATCTACCGGGAGCCGCCCGCCCTCGGGCAGCACAACGCAGAACTGTTCGGCGAGGCCGCGCCGGCTCGCGCGCGCACGGCTTGAGGGCGGCGCCATGGACGAACTCCTGAAAGAGCGCAGCGGCGACACGCTGACCCTGACGCTCAACCGCCCCGACAAGATGAACGCCCTGTCGGCCACCCTGGTCGACGCGCTGCTCGACGCCGTCGCGGCTGCGGCCGGCGACGGGACACGGCTCCTCGTGCTGAAGGGCGCGGGGCGCAACTTCAGCGCCGGGTTCGACTTCGGCGGCTACGCGGACCTGTCGGAGGGCGACCTGCTGCTCCGGTTCGTGCGGATCGAGCAGCTCCTCCAGGCGCTGGCCCACGCGCCGTTCGACACGCTGGCGCTCGCGCACGGGCGGAACTTCGGCGCCGGGGTCGACGTGATCTGCGCCTGCGGCCGGCGGGTCGGCGATCCGGCCGCCACCTTCCGCATGCCGGGCCTGTCCTTCGGGCTGGTGCTCGGCACGCGGCGCTACGCCGAGCGGGTCGGCGGCTCCAAGGCCCGGCTCGTCCTCCAGGAGGGGCGGGTCTTCGACGCCCCGGAGGCCCTGTCCGACGGGTTCCTCACCGCCGTCGCGGCGACCGACTCGTGGTTCGACACCGTCGCGGCCGCCTCGGAAGCGGCGACGCGGCTGTCTTCCTGGGCCGGGGCGGCCCTGAACCGCGCCGCCGCCCGCGACACCCGCGCGGACGACCTCGCCGACCTCGTCGCCTCGGCCGCGCGCCCGGGGCTGAAGGACCGGATCCGCGCCTACCGCGCGGCCTGACACACGCCCGATCGGAGGACGCCCCGTGAGCGCCGGAACCCAGAAGATCGTCCCCCTCGCAGACCTCGCAGCCCGCGTGCCGGACGGCAGCTCCCTGGCGCTCGGCGGCAGCTTCCTGCACCGCGGCCCCTTCGCGTTCGTGCGCGAGCTGATCCGCCAGGGCCGCCGCGACCTCGAAGTCGTCAAGCAGTCGCCCGGCTATGACATCGACATTCTCTGCCGCGCCGGCGCCCTGTCGCGGGCGAAGGCGGGGATCGTGGCCATGGAAGGCAATTTCGGCCTCGCGCCCTGGTACCGCCGGGCGATCGAGTCCGGCGAGGTCCGCCTGGAGGAGCACGCCTGCGCCAGCCTGACGGCGGGCCTGCGGGCGGCTGCCTTCGGCGTGCCGTTCATGCCCTGCGGCGGCATCCACGGCTCGGACCTGCCGGCGCTCAACGGCTGGAAGACGATCGAGGACCCCTACGGCAGCGGCGAGGCGGTCTACGCCATCCCGCGCATCCAGCCGGACTTCGCGGTGATCCAGGCCAACGAGGTCAGCGCGTCGGGGGACGTGCGCGTCTTCGGGACCTCGCACTGGGACCGGATCATGAGCCGCTCGGCCAAGCGCGTGCTCGTGGTGGCCGAGCGGGTCGCCCCGGACGCCTCCTTCCGCGACCAGCCCGAACTGACGCTGGTGCCCCACTTCCTCGTCGAGGCGTTGAGCATCGTGCCGAACGGGGCTTGGCCCGGCTCGCTCTGGCCGGATTACGAGATCGATTACCCGGCCGTGGAGGCCTACATGGCCGACGCCCCGGGCGTGCTCGCCGATCACCTCGCCGCCGGCCCCGAGGCCCGGGAGGCTGCCCATGTCTGAGGCGCCGTCCAACGCGATCGAGGCCTGGTCGGGCTTTTCCTACATCGTCACCAATCTCGCCCGGTTCGTGCGGCCGAACGAGATCACCTTCAGCGGCGTGAACTCGGCCCTGCCGATGCTGGCCTGCCTCCTGGCCAAGCAGGCCTATCCCTTCGCGTTCACCTACATCAACGTCGCCGGCGGCGTCGACCCGAACCCGTCGAAGGTGCCGATCTCGTCCTCCGACCCGGTCCTCGCCGAGGGCTCGCGGGCGATCTTCGCCAATGAGGATTTCTACGATCTCTGCACCCGCGGCCTGATGGACCTGTGCTTCCTGGGCGCCGCGCAGGTCGACGGGCTGGGCCGCACGAACGTCTCCTGCATCGGCGACTGGCACGCGCCGCGGGTGCGGCTGCCGGGCGGCGGCGGCGGCGCCGTGATGCTGCCCACCGCCCGCCGGGCGGTCACGTGGCGTACGGAACATTCCCGCCGCACCCTCGTCGAGACCCTCGACTTCGTCACCGCGGCCGGCGGCATGCACGGCGTGGTCACGCCGATCGCCGTCTTCACGAAGCGCGAGGGCCGGCTCGTGCTGGCCTCCTGGCATCCGGAGGCGAGCCTCGACGAGGTCCGGGACCGCACCGGCTTCGCGTTCTCGGCGGACGGTGCCGCCTCGACGCCTCCGCCGACCCCGGCGGAGCGGGCGGCGCTGGCGGTCCTCGACCCGGAGGGCCGGTTCGAGGCCGATGCGGGCATCCGCCTGCGCTGAGGCGCGGGGCAGACAGACGGGACAGGAGATCGCCGCCATGAGCGCTGCCATGCCGGACTCGATCAGCGCGCGGCTGCGCGCGGCCATCGCGGATCATGCGGGGACGGGCCGCACGGCGCTCTCGGGCTCCGACGTCGTATCCTATGCCGACCTCGGCGCGCGGATCGACGCCGCCGCGGGCGCAGTCCGGGACTGGGGTGCCGCCAAGGGTGACCGGGTCGGACTGATCGCGCCCAAGAGTGCGGCGGCCATCGTGGCCTACTTCGGGGCCATGCAGGCCGGCGCCTGCGTCTGCTTCCTGGAGCCGGGGCTCGCGCCGGAGGTGGTGGCCGAGCAGGCTGCGCTCGTCGGCATGCGGCATCTCATCGTCGCCCAGGTCGACGCCTCGCCCGTCGCTCTGACCGGCCTGGACGTCCGCGCACTGGACAGCCTCGCCGACGGCGCGGCCTTCGCGGCCGAGGTCAGCCCGCGGGATGAGGCCATGCTGCTTTTCACCTCGGGGAGCACCGGCCGGCCGAAGGGCGTGCTGCTGCGCCACGAAGGCCTGATCTGCAACGCCGCGGGCGTGCTCCGTCACACCGGTACGGGGCCTGCGGACCGGCTTCTCCACGTCATGCCACTTCATCACACGAACGGCATCAACAACCAGTTGATCGTGCCTCTCCTGGCCGGAGCCGAGATCGTGTTGATGGAGCGCTTCCAGGCCGAGGCCGCCCTCGACCGCCTGCGATCTGGCGGCATCACCTACATGACCGGCGTGCCGACGATCTACGCGCGGATGCTGCCCCTGCTGCGCCCCGGGGAGCGCTTCCCGGGCCTGCGCTTCCTGCGCTGCGGCTCGGCGCCGATCACCCCGACCCTGCATCGGCAGATCGAGGAGGCCTTCGGCGTGCCGCTCCTCGTCTCCTACGGCCTGTCGGAGGCGACCTGCACCTCGACCATGAACCCGCCGGGCCGGCGTCGCATCGGCACGATCGGGACCGTGCTCGCGGGCCAGAATGTGGACCTGTTCGATCCGGCCACGGATCGCCCGGTCGAGGCCGGCCGGGAAGGGGAGATCCGCATCTCCGGCCCGGCCCTGATGGCCGGCTATCTCGGCAGCGCGGACCAGCCGATCGTGGACGGCTGGCTGCGCACCGGTGATCTCGGCCGCTTCGACGCCGACGGCTTCCTCGCCATCACGGGGCGCATCAAGGACGTGATCATTCGCGGCGGCGAGAATATCTCGCCCGCGTTGATCGAGCGGCAACTCGCTGCCCATCCGGCCATCTGCGACTGTTGCGTGGTCGGCGCCCCCGACGCGGATCTCGGCGAGGTACCGGTGGCCTTCGTGGTGCTGCGGGAGGGCGAGGGCCTCGACGAGCCGGGGCTCAAGGATTTCGTACGGGGTTCCCTCGCGCGGATCTACGTGCCGGCGCAGATTCGCAGGCTTGACGTGCTGCCGGTCAACGGCGTCGGCAAGACCGACCGCAAGGCGCTGCGTAGCTTGTTGGCCGCTTCCTAGGACACATGTCTACGCGAACGGCAGCGCGTCTCACCGCCCCGCCTCGGTGTGGCGCACGTTCGCGGCCGACCCAGGCCAGAACCGGCTCCGACCTGATTGCATCAAGCCGGCAGCTCTGGATCCTTGTTGTACCACGCGTTTTTGCGACGAACCCGGATCCGCTTCGGCGGCATGCGCACCGGCGCCGGCAGGTCCACGTCGATCAGGACAGGGCGGACCGGCTCTCGAGCCGGAAGGGCGCTCGCGCGAATAGGCTCCCCGCGGTGCTGAGAGCGCGGACAAGACGATCGTGCGGACGGCCCCCCGTCCCAGCCTAGGAGCTCACTGGCGCGCCCTGCAGGTCGGCCGACGTCGTCTCCGCGTGGATCAGCGTGAGCGTACTGACCATCGCCCGGCTCGCCTTTCCGGTCGCGCCCGACGGCAGCGTGTCGCTGAAGACGATCACGTCCGGCACCTTGTAACGTTCGAGATGGGCCGATGCCCAGCGCCTGAGTTCGTCCGCCGACAGCGCGCGGTCAGGCTTCAGCACGACGACCGCGTGGACCGCCTCGCCGAGGCGCGGGTCGGGCACGCCGGCGCACAGGGCCGCCGCGATGTCCGGATGCGCGCACAGGGCGTTCTCGATCTCCAGGGGCGCGATCTTGTTGCCGCCCCGCGCGATGATCTCCTTCGAGCGCCCGACGAGCTCGACGTGACCGTCCTGGCGCAGGCGCGCGAGATCGCCTGTGCGGAAGTGGTCCGCCTCCAGCGCGGAGCGCGTGAGCTCGGCGCCGTCGAGATAGCCGAGCATGCCGCAGGCAGTTCGGATCCGCAGCTCGCCGGTCTCGCCCAGAGCGGCGAGCGCGCCGTCGTCGCGGACGATGCGGAACGACACGCCCTCGGTTGGCATGCCGATCGACCCAGCCTCCGAGACGTCCCGCGGTCGGTGACAGAAGTCGCAGGAGCCAGTCTCGGTCGAGCCATAGAGGTCGACGAGCTCGGCCTTCGGCCATCCGCCGCGGACTGCTTGCGTCAGCGACGGGCTGAGCGCCTCGCCGCCGGTCAGCACCGCCCGCAGACGGGGGGCCGGCGGGACACCGTCGGCCAGCAGGGCTCGCAGCATGGTCGGCACAGCGGCCAACACCGTCCCCTCCGCGGCGAGCAGGCCCTCGAGCGTCGCGGGCGTGAACTTCGGGACGAGGACGAGTCTCGCCTCAGAGCGGATCGCCAGGAGGCTCGCCCAGATCCCGAAGATGAAGGTCAGCTGGAGCGGCACCGCGACGACGTCGTCCGGGCGAAAGCCCAGCAGTCGGTCGAGGATCGCGAGCTTGCGCGCCAGGGCATCGTGTCCGAGAACCACGCCCTTCGGCACGCCGGTGCTGCCCGAGGTGAAGACCACGAGGGCGGCCCCGTCCAGGAGCGGCCGCACCGGCGGCGCATCCTCCGCGATCTTCTCCAAGCTGAGCCCGTCGGCCCGGAAGCGGGCACGCGTCGCCCGCTCGACCGCCGCGCGGGTGAGCGGTGCAGCGGCTCGGTGAACGGGCACCGCGACCGCGCCCGCCCGCCAGAGGCCGAGCAGCGTCCCGAGATCGAGCGCCCGGTTGCCGATGGTGAGGTGCACCGGCTCGTGCGGGCGCATGCCTGCCGCACGCAGCCGACCGGCGACCAGATCCGCGTGTGCACCGAGGTCGCGCCCCGTCATCCCGGGGCCGGAACTCTCGTCCACCCGGCTGCCTGGGCGGCCGAGCCCAGCGCCCAGGAGTTCCGCCAGCGCCCCGGTCACGATCCGGCTCCCGGGAAGCGGCTGTCGCGCCAGGCCAGTGCCGCCTTGAGGCCTTGCGACCGGGCGATGTCCATGAAGGCCCGCTTGTCCGGCGAGCCTTCGCCCTCGATCAGCAGGTCGATGTCGAGGGCCGTCTCCAGGGCCTCCAGCATGCCGCGCGCCTCGATCGACCGGTTGAGGGCCCGTTTCGTCTCCTTGACGAGGTTCGGGTCGATCGCCGCGATGTGCCGGGCAAGGCGCAGCGCGCTCGCGTCGAGCTCGGCAATCGGCACGACTCGGTTGACCATTCCGATCTCGTAGGCGCGCCGCGCCGGAATGCGGTCCTCGCCCGTGAGGATGATCTCCTTGGCGATCTTCGGGCCGACGATCCAGGGCAGGATCATCACCACGATACCGGCCCCGAACTTCAGCTCCGGCTCGCCGAAGAAGGCATCCTCGGCCGCCACGGTCACGTCGCAGGCCAACGCCAACTCGCAGGCGCCCGCGAGGCAGGGACCACGCACCGCCGCGATGGTCGGCTTCGGGCAGTGCCAGAAGCGCATCGGCACATCGAAATCCTTGCGCAGGATCGGGCGCCACTGGCTCACGCCTTCAGGGCGCAGCGCCATCTGATCCTTGAGATCGAAGCCCGACGAGAAGGCCGTGCCGGCCCCGCGCACGATCACGGCGCGCACCGCATCGTCGGCCTCGGCCGCGTCCATCGCCTGCGCGAGTTCGTCGAGCATGGTCGCGCTGATCGCGTTGGTGCGCTCCGGGCGGTTCAGGGTGATGCGTGCCACCGGCGCGAGCGTCTCGTAGGTGATCGTCTTGAAGGCCACGGGTGGCTTTCTCCTCGCTGTCACTTGCGTCCTCCCGCCAGCCGCTTGGCCTCGGGTAGGCGCCGCAGCCGCAGCATCGAAGCGAGACCCAGGAACGGCCCCACGGCCAGCAGCGCGAAGGCGAAGCGCCAGCCGAGGAATGTCCCGGCGAAGGCGATGAGCTGGATACTGACGAGCGTCAGGAGAAAGCCGAGGCAGGTCTGCACGGTGAGCATCGTGCCGATCAGCCTGCGGTCGCTCAGCTCGCTCACCGCCGCCGAGAACTGCGCCGAATCGGCGATCACCGCGACGCCCCAGAGCACGCCCACCGCCAGCACCGCCCAGGCAGGGCCGCCGAACAGGAAACCCACCGCGATGGCACAGCAGCCGCTGGCCAGCATCGAGGCGCCGGTGACCAGAGTGCGCCCGAGTCGATCGGCCGCCCAGCCGCCCAGCATCGCGCCGAACGCCCCGGCCGCCACCACCGCGAAGGCGGCCAGTTCCGGCGGGAACGGCGGCGCGTTGCCGTAACGCTCACGGAAGCTCGCCGCCATGAAGGCACCGATCCAGGCCCACATCGCGTAGAGCTCCCACATGTGGCCGAGATAGCCGAGATTGGCCAAGCGCACGCCGCGATTGCGCCACGCCTCCAGGGCGTTCTCCAAGCGCAGGGGCGGGGCCTCCGACCGGATCGGCCCGAGTTGCACGAAGCGGATCAGGGCCGCCGAGAGGAGGGCGCCCAACGCCGCACCGAGCACCGGCAGATGCCAGTCGAGCTGGCCGAGGGCCGCGACGAGGTGGGGCAGCGCCGAGCCGAGGGTGAGCGCGCCCACCAGAAGGCCGATCAGCAGCCCCAGGTCACCCACCGCCCAGGTCGCGGCGATCTTCATGCCGACCGGGTAGACGCCGGCCATGCAGGCCCCCGTCACGAAGCGCAGCAGCGGCACCATCGGCGAGGTCGGCGCGAAGGCCAGCATCAGGAGGTTGGCGAGACCGGCCGCGACGGCGCAGCCGCAGAACAGCCGGCGCAGGTCGAACCGGTCGGCCAGCCCCAGCAGCGCGCTGACCAGGGTGCCGGCGACGAACCCGGCCTGCACGCTGTTGGTGAGCAGGGCCTCCTGGAACGGGCTCAGCGTCCACTGCGTGCGGATCGCGCCGATCGAGGCGGTGGTGGCGAACCACGTCGCCATAGCCGCCACCTCGCTCAGGAGCAGCAGCCCGATCGCCATCCGCTTTGCGCTGATGGTCGCGCTGTCGGCCGCGTCAGGACGTGCCATGGCTAGGCTGCCTCACTTCGCGGCCGTATGGGCTACGAGGGGGCAGCCGCCGTCGGCCATGGGCCGGAACGCCTGGTCGCCGGGGATGGTGTCGACGAGCTTGTAGTAGTCGTACGGCCCCTTCGACTCGGACGGGTCCTTGACCTGGAACAGGTAGAGGTCGTGGATGGTGCGCCCGTCCGCGCGGATCGAGCCGTGGCCGAACAGCGGATCGTTTGTCGGCATCGCCTTCATCTGCGCGACGATGTCGGTGCCGCGATGCGCCTTGTCCTTGTCGAGGGCGGCGATCGCCTTCATCCAGTGGAGCATCGCCGCGTAGGTGCCGGCCTGGTTCATCGTCGGGTAACGGCCACCGTTGCGTGCCGCGAACCGCTTCGCCCAGGTCCGGGTGCCGTCATTGAGGTCCCAGTAGAACGCCTCGGTCAGAGTCAGGCCGTGGGCGACCTTCAGGCCGACTGAGTGGATGTCCGAGATGAAGGCGAGGAGCGCGACGAGCTTCTGGCCGCCGTCGGTGAGGCCGAACTCCGAGGCCTGCTTGATGGCGTTGATCGTGTCGCCGCCGGAATTGGCGAGCGCGACCACCTGCGCACCGCTGCCCTGGGCCTGGAGCAGGTAGGAGGAGAAGTCGGTGCTCTGGAACGGAGCCAGGACGTGTCCGAGGGACTTGCCGCCCGCCTTCGTCACGGCCTCGGTGGCGTCGCGCTCCAGAGCGTGACCGAACGCGTAATCCGTCGTGAGGAAGTACCAGGACTTTCCGCCCTGCTTGATCACGGCGCGCGCCGTGCTGTTGCCGAGAGCCCAGGTGTCGTAGGTCCAATGGACGTTGGTCCGGGTGCAGTTCTTCCCGGTCAGATCCGAGGACCCGGCGCTCGCGATCAGGAATGCCTTGTCCTTCTCGCTCGCGATGTTCGACACGGCCAGGGCGACCGAAGAGGTCGGTACGTCGACGATCGCGTCGACCTGGTCGACGTCGAACCAGCGTCGCACGATGGCCGCGCCGATATCGGGCTTGTTCTGATGGTCGGCCGAGAGAACCTCGACGCGGAAGCCTCTCACGTCCGGCTTGAAGTCCTCGACGGCCATGCGCGCGGCCTCGACGGAGCCCGGCCCCGCGATGTCGGCGTAGAGCCCGGACTGATCATTCAGCACGCCGATACGGAAGGTCGGCAGCGGGTCGGCCTGCACGGCGGACAGGCCGCCAAACAGGATCGCCAGCGCGAATACACCCTTCATGGTCTTTCCTCCATCGGTATGAACGGACTGTGTTTGTTTTTGTCAGTCCGGCGGCAGTGCCGCGTTCAGTATTAAGCCATCACACCCAAGTCTTCCCTGTATGATTTCCGTCTGTTCCGCAGTTGAACGGCGGCGAGAGGCGGCGAGAACGCCTAGCGATGCACGTCAACGACGACGCGGCCGCGCACCCGGCCCGACATCAGGCGTTCCGCGGTGGCCACAGCCTCTGTCAGGCCGATCTCCTCCGTGATCGCCTCGAGCTTGACCGGATCGAGGTCGTGGACCAGCCTGTTCCAGGCCTCGATCCGCTCAGGCCGCGGGCACATCACGCTGTCGATCCCGAGCAGGCTGACGCCGCGCAGGATGAAGGGGGCCACGCTCGCAGGCAGGTCCATCCCCTGAGCCAGACCGCAAGCCGTTACGACGCCCCGGTACTTCATGGCGGCGCAGACGTTCGCCAGCGTGTGGCTACCGACCACATCGACGGCCCCGGCCCAGCGCTCCCGGGCGAGCGGCCTGCCCGGATCCGAGAATGTCGCCCGATCCAGCACCTCCGCTGCGCCGAGGCGGCGCAGGTAATCGGCCTCCTCGGGACGGCCGCTCACCGCCACGACCGTGTAGCCGAGGCGCGACAGGAGAGCGACCGCCGTGCTGCCGACGCCACCGGCCGCGCCGGTGACGACGACCTCGCCCTTGTCGGGGGTGACGCCGTGGCGCTCGAGGGCGATCACGCACAGCATCGCCGTGTAACCGGCAGTGCCGATCGCCATCGCCTGCCGTGGCGTGAGCGCCTCCGGCAATGGCACCAGCCAGTCGCCCTTGAGCCGTGCGACTTGCGCCAGCCCACCCCAATGGGTCTCGCCGACGCCCCAGCCGTTGAGGACGACGCGGTCGCCGGCCTTGTAGTCGTGATGCCGGGATTCGCGGACGGTGCCGGCGATGTCGATGCCCGGCACCATCGGAAATTTGCGCACGACCGGGCCTTTCCCGGTGATCGCGAGCCCGTCCTTGTAGTTCAACGTCGAGTAGGCGACATCCACGGTGACGTCGCCCTCGGGGAGCTGCGCCTCGTCGATCTCACGTAGGCCGGCGCGGTAGACCGCCTCATCCTTCTCGATCAGGATTGCCTTGAACATTCGGGGCACTCCATGGGGCGCTCAGCGCGTAAGACAGGTCAGGAATAGGGTGGCGAAGAGGTCGAGAGGCTCGGGGCTGCGCTCGAGCTTGGCGCGCAGGACCGCGCCTTCCCAGCCGATCCAGAAAAACGCCGCCAGCGCAGCGCAATCGGCATCCGCGGCGATCTGGCCGGCTGCCTGGGCGTCCCGGAGACAGCGCTCCGTCCGCGCCTGCCAGTCGAGGAGGACGCCATGCAGACGGTCCCGAAAGAGCTCGGGCAGGGCGCTCATCTCCTGCCCGAGATTGCCGACGACACAGCCGCGACGGAACTCGTAGCGTGCCATGCCGGCCTTCGCGTCGGCGACGAAGTTCCTGATGCGCTCGATCGGGGTCGTACTCTCATCGAGCAACCAGCGGTCGAGCTTGCGCGCGAAGTAGGCTGCGTACGCCTCGATCAGTTCGGCGCCGAAGACGTCCTTGCTCGCGAAATAGTGATAGAACGAACCTTTCGGCACACCCGCGGTGCGCAGGACCTCTTCGAGGCCGGTTGCCGAGTAGCCCTTCTCCGATAGCAGCGCGACGCCCACCCGGATCAAGGCCGCCCGCGACGTGCCGTAGGCCGGCTCAGGCCTAGGTGGCCGACCCCTCTTGCGCGCGGTGACAACCGAGACCGAATCGGACTGCATGAATTAGAAATAGACCGGTTGATTATTAAATGCAACGAGCCTGGGCGATCCTGTCAGACCGCGTTCCGCGCGCAGCTCTCAGGAGGACGAGCTGCGACGCGCCGAGATCCTGTCTTTCTGATCCAGTGGCGAAGGGTCGGTGTCGTCTCCCGATGCCGCAGGGCGAACGCACCGGTGCGCAAGGGGCGGTTGTCGGGGCCGGGCTTAGCTAGAGCTCGCCGGTCGTGGATGAGGCCGTTTGTGCGTGGAATCGAAGAGGCGAGGGCGCTCTACTTTCAAATCCTTGCGCTGGCGAGGCCGAGCTGCCGGCAGGCCGGGCCGGTCAGCGCGGGACCCTCGGGGGCGATGAATAGGCCGGTCGTCGTGCGTCCGATTTCTTGGTGCCGCGGATGAGGCGGCAGCGCGGGGTCGTGGCCGGCTCCACTGTTCTTCGTTTCGATGCAGAAGATGGCACGGGCGCCGGTTGGGGCGGTGCCACGGATGACGACGAAGGCGGTGCGATCGGCAGTGAAGCGCGGGTCGCCGCGGCCGAGACGGAGTTCCCGGGATGGGTTGATGGATGAACAGCCGCCACCACGCGGCACCGGCAGTGCCGCAGAATGGGCATAAGCGGGGGAGCGGCACCGGCTGCACGGCAAGCGAGGCTCGGCGGCGGCGGGGGTGCCGTGGGAGCGGCGGCGGCCCTGTCCGAGGTCCGGGCGTGGGTCGAGTGGGGTTGGGTGCAATGGCGACCGGTGAGACACGCGCTCGACATGCGCAGCCGTGCGTCAAAGCGCCGTTCTGTCACCTGGGTTTGGGACGCGCTGCTGCCGGACCTTGGCCTTGAGCTAGGAAGTTGATCGACGATTTCGCGCCCGTCACGGCCATTCGGTGGCGTCAGCCGGCATCTCCGAAGCAGACATCAGCATAGATCGGCTCACCGGTCGCCATTGCACCTGCAGTGAGCCCCCCACAGCAGAGCGCAACTGCAGCCATCGGCCAACGCAGTTGCCGTGAACGGGGAGGCGCATCTGACTAGGAGCGAGGTCACCCAATTTGTCTGGGAAGTTCAGCGATTTGTGCAACTGGTGCCGCGAAAATAAGCGTCGAAGCGCTTGCGGGTGATCGAAAAAATTCTCAGACTGTCCGGCAGTGAGAATTTTTGATCGGCTCGAGCGTCGTGGCGTTGGAACCCAAGGAACTTTCTGTCGCGCAACGGATCGCGCACGCGTTTCCGGCGCTCAGCTCCGCTCACCGAGAGGTCGCCCGCTTCGTCCTTGATCATCCGTTGCGCGCCGCGACTCTGCCCGTGAATGAGCTTGCAGACTTGGTTGGCGTCTCCGTCGCCACCGCTAATCGGTTTGCCCGCGCCGTGGGCTACGAGGGCTACGCAAAGTTCCGCGCGGCCCTCGTCCTCGGCTATGAGAAGGCGCTCGCACCGGTCGAGAAGCTGCGCGGCAGCCGAGATCAGCCCGCGACCGCGTCCGGCATCCTCGACGGAGCCTTGGCCGACATCGTCCGCAACATCGAGGCGACGCGGCGTGGGCTCGACGGCCAGACCTGTGCGCAGGCCGTCGAGGCGATCCGCCGGGCCCGACGGGTCTACGTCGTGGGCCTGGGCAGCAGCAGCTGGCCGGCCGGCATCCTGGCGCGCAACCTCGACGTCAACCGCGAGGACGTCCATCTGCTGGCGACACTGGAGGGGCCCGGCTTCGCCGCCCGGAGCCTGCGCCGGCTGACGACCGACGACCTCGTCATCGCGCTCGCAACCCCGCGGTACTTCGCCGACACGGTGCGGCTGGCCGAGATCGCACGGAAGCACGGCGCCGCGGTCCTGGCGCTGACTGACGGACCGCACTCACCCCTCGTCGCCACCGCTACGGTCGCGCTCTACGCGCAGACCGACTGCCACTACTTCGCCGCCTCGGATGCCAGCCTGACGGCCCTCGTGGAGGCCCTGGCGAGCGCCTTCGCCCACGCCACCGAGGATCTCGTCCCGGCCGCGACGCGCGTGACGGAAGCGGTGCTGCCCTGGCTCGACCGCGACTACGCCGCCTGGCCGCCGCAGGGCGGAGCCGACGACCTGCCCGACACCCCGCCTCCGGGAGCCGTTCCATGAGCGACCACCGCCCCGTACTCGTGATCCACGGCGGTGCCGGGACAATCGCGTCGGGCCAGGCCGATCCCGGCGAGGCGCGCTACCACGCGGCCCTCGCCGGAATCCTGGCGGCCGGAGCGGCCTGCCTCGCCGACGGCGGGAGCGCCCTCGACGCCGTGAGTGTCGCCGTCGACCTCCTGGAGGAGTGCCCGCTCTTCAATGCCGGCCACGGCGCCGTCTTCACCAGCGCCGAGACCCACGAACTCGACGCCGCGATCATGGACGGCGCCACCCTGCGGGCCGGCGCTGTCGCGGGCGTCTCGCGGGTGCGCCGGCCTGGCCGCGCCGCCCGCGCGCTGATGGAGGCCGGCGAGCACGTCCTTATGGCTGGTGCCGGCGCCGAGACCTTCGCGCGCCGGCACGGCCTTGAGATGGTCGAGCCCGATTTTTTCTCGACAGAGGCCCGCCGCGACCAGCTTCGCCGGGCGTTGGCCGCCGGGCAAGTCGCCCTCGACCACGACACGGCGTCGGGGCCCCTCGACGAGACCCGCAAGTTCGGCACGGTGGGCGCCGTCGCCCTCGACCGGGACGGCCACCTCGCCGCCCTGACCTCGACCGGCGGCATGACCAACAAGCGTCCCGGCCGGATCGGCGACTCGCCGCTGATCGGCGCGGGCACCTACGCGGACGACAGGACCGCCGCGGTCTCCTGCACCGGCACGGGGGAGGCCTTCATCCGCGTCGCGGCGGCGCACGATGTCTGCGCGCGCATGGCCTACGGGGGCCAGGACCTCGAGGTGGCAGCCCGGGCGGTTGTCGAGGAGCACCTGCCGACTGTCGGCGGCCGCGGCGGGCTGATCGCCGTCGATGCGCGCGGCCGGGTCGCAATGCCGTTCAACACCGAGGGCATGTATCGCGGCCTCGTCCGCTCCGGCGAGGCGCCGGCCACCGCGATCTTCGGCGAGACCCGCCGCGTCCCCGCACCAGCGCGCTGAGATCCGCCATGCCGACCATCGCAGCCGGGACCGCCTCTCCTGCCGCTCTGCCCGACGGACGGGTCGTCTCCGTCACCGGCCTTACCGTCCGCTTTGCGAACTCCGAGCGGGTCGTGGAGGCGGTCCGCGACCTCGCGTTCCACGTCGACGCCGGCGAGACCATGGCGATCGTCGGCGAGTCCGGGTCCGGCAAGTCCGTGACCTCGCTCAGCCTGATGCGCCTCGTGGAGCACGGCGGCGGCCGGATCGCGGCCGGGCAGATGCTGTTCCGGCGCGGCTCGGGCGAGGTGCTCGATCTCGCCGCCGCCCCGAACGCCAAGATGCGGGCGATCCGTGGCGCCGAGATCGCGATGATCTTCCAGGAGCCGATGACCTCCCTGAACCCGGTCTTCACCGCCGGGGACCAGATCGCGGAATCGATCCGCGTCCACCAGGGGAAGAGCGCCTCAGCCTCCCGGGCCGAGGCCCTGCGGATGCTCGACCTCGTGCGCATCCCCGAGGCGCGCAACGTCCTCACGCGCTACCCGCACCAGCTCTCCGGCGGCATGCGCCAGCGCGTGATGATCGCCATGGCCCTGTCCTGCAAGCCGCAGTTGCTCATCGCCGATGAGCCGACCACGGCCCTCGACGTCACGATCCAGGCGCAGATCCTCGAACTGATCCGCAGCCTCCAGGCCGAGATGAAGATGGGCGTCGTCTTCATCACTCACGACATGGGCGTCGTGGCCGAGATCGCCGACCGCGTGCTGGTCATGTACCGCGGCGACAAGGTGGAGGAGGGGGCGGCGCCCGCGCTCTTCACCGCGCCGCGCCACGCCTACACCCGGGCGCTGCTCGCCGCCGTTCCCCGTCTCGGCGCCATGGCGGGCAGCGACCTGCCGCGGAAGTTCGACCTGCTGCGGGCCGAGGCCCGGGAACACCCGGCGGGGCAGGGTGCGTCCGCCCCGGTCGACGAATCCCACGACACCGTGCGCACCGGCGCCGGGCCGATCCTGCGGGTGCGCGACCTCGTCACCCGGTTCGACATCCGCGGCGGCCTGCTCAACCGCGTGCGCCGCCGCGTCCACGCGGTGGAGCGCGTCAGCTTCGATCTCCATCCCGGCGAGACCCTGGCCCTCGTCGGCGAATCCGGCTGCGGCAAGTCGACGACCGGCCGCTCGCTCCTGCGCCTCGTGGAGAGCCAGAGCGGCCTGATCGAGTTCGACGGCGGCAACATCCGCGACCTGCCCCCCGGGCAGTTGCGCGGCCTGCGGCGCAACATCCAGTTCATCTTCCAGGACCCCTACGCCTCCCTCGATCCCCGCCTGACCGTCGGCTTCTCGATCATGGAGCCGCTGCTGGTCCACGGGATCGCGACGCGCCGGGAGGCCGAGGCGCGGGTGGCGTGGCTGCTCGAGCGCGTCGGGCTGACCCCCGACCAGGCCCAGCGCTACCCGCACGAGTTCTCGGGCGGCCAACGGCAGCGCATCGCCATCGCCCGGGCCCTCGCCCTGAACCCGAAGGTCATCGTCGCGGACGAGGCGGTGTCGGCCCTCGACGTGTCGATCCAGGCGCAGATCGTGAACCTGATGCTCGACCTCCAGCGGGAGTTCGGCCTCGCCTACCTTTTCATCAGCCACGACATGGCGGTGGTCGAGCGGATCAGCCACCGCGTCGCGGTGATGTATCTCGGCCAGATCGTCGAGATCGGCCCGCGCCGGGCGATCTTCGAGAACCCGCAGCACCCCTACACCCGCAAGCTGATGGCGGCGGTTCCGGTCGCCGACCCGGCCCGCCGGCACCTGCGCGCCCGCCGGCTCCTGACCGACGAGATCCCGAGCCCGGTCCGGGCGCTTGGCGACGAGCCGCAGGTCGCGCCCCTCGTCGAGATCGGCCCCGGCCACCTCGTCGCCCGCCACACGGTCGGCGGCCTTGCCGCCTGACACCGCCTATCCCCGCCAGCAGGATCGTCCCATGCCCCGAGGTCTGACCATGTTCGAGCGCTTCCTCCTCGCCGCCGGCCTGCTCGCCGTGGCGGCCGCGCCCGCCGCCGCCGCGGGCGACCCGATCCTGGCGATCAGCGGCCAACCCGAGACCCTCGACCCGTACAACACCAACACGACGCTCACGACCGCCGTCACCAAGTCGTTCTACGAGGGCCTCTTCGGCTTCGACAAGGATCTCAAGGTCCGCAACGTCCTGGCCGAGAGCTACGAGACCTCGCCCGACGGCCTCGTCTACACGTTCAAGCTGCGCGAGGGCGTCAAATTCCACGACGGCACGACGTTCGACGCCGCCGCGGTGAAGGCCAACCTCGACCGCGTCCTCGACCCTGAGAACCACCTCGCGCGGTACAACCAGTTCAACCGCATCAAGACGATCGAGGTGCTCTCGCCCACGAGCCTGCGCATCACCCTGAAGGAGCCCTTCGGGCCGTTCATCAACTCGCTGGCCCACGCCTCGGCGGCGATCATCTCGCCCACGGCCCTGAAGAAGTACGGCAAGGACATCGCCTTCCACCCGGTCGGAACCGGGCCGTTCACCTTCGTCGACTGGAAGCAGACCGACTACGTCAAGGGCGCCAAGTTCGCCGATTACTGGCAGGCCGGCTTCCCGAAGGTCGACACCATCACGTGGAAGCCGGTGCCCGAGAACGGCACCCGCGCCGCCATGCTGCAGACCGGCGAGGCCGATTTCGCCTTCCCGCTGCCCTACGAGCAGGCCAAGATGCTCGAAGCCAGCAAGAAGCTGAAGATCGAGGTGCACGCCTCGATCATCGAGCGGTATCTCAGCATGAACGTGCTTCAGAAGCCGTTCGACGACCTGCGCGTCCGCCAAGCGATCAACTACGCGATCAACAAGGAGGCGTTGGCCAAGGTCGCCTTCTCGGGCTACGCCTTCCCGGCGCAGGGCATCGTCCCGCAGGGCGTGCGCTACGCCCACAAGATGGATCCCTGGCCCTACGACCCGGCCAAGGCGCGCCAGCTCCTCAAGGAGGCCGGCTACGCCAACGGCTTCGAGGCGACCCTCTGGAGCGCCTACACCACCACCACCGCCCAGAAGGCGATCCAGTTCCTCCAACAGCAGCTCGGCCAGGTCGGCATCAAGGTGCAGACCCTGGCGCTGGAGCCCGGCCAGCGCACCGAGTGGGTGCAGACCGCCCCCGATCCGAAGACCGCCCGCGTCCGCCTCTACTATGCCGGCTGGTCGTCCTCGACCGGTGAGGCAGACTGGGGCCTGCGGCCGCTGCTCGCGACGGAGGCGTGGCCGCCCAAGCTCAACAACACCGCCTACTACAGCAACGCCGAGTTCGACGCCCTTCTCGCCAAGGCGCTGGTCTCGACGAACGACGCGGAGCGCGCCGAGCTCTACGCCAAGGCGCAGGAGATCGTGATGAAGGACGCCCCCTGGGCGCCGCTCGTCACCGAGCAGAACCTCTACGCGACCTCCGCGCGGCTCTCCGGCGTCTACGTCATGCCCGACGGCAACATCGATTCCGGCGAGATCGCCGTCGCTCCCTAGCCGCCGCCAGCGGACCCCGCGCCGAGCGGCCCGGACGATGGCCGGCCCGGCGCGGACGTCCCGCGCGATCGCTTCACGCAAACCTCGGATCGCGGGCGCGAGCCTATGCTGACCTTCCTGCTCAAGCGGCTCCTCGGGCTGCTGCCGACGCTGCTGATCGTCTCGGTCCTCGTCTTCCTGTTCGTCCACCTGCTTCCCGGCGATCCGGCGCGGCTGGCGGCCGGGCAGGATGCCGACGCCCAGACGGTGGCCCTGGTACGCACAGAGCTCGGCCTCGACCGGCCCCTGCCGGAACAGTTCGTGCGCTACTTCGCCAACCTCGCCCGCGGCGATCTCGGCGTCTCGATCCGCACCCGCCGCCCGGTCTCGACCGAGATCGGCGAGCGCTTCCTGCCGACCCTCCTGCTCACCCTCACCAGCATGGCCTGGGCGGTCGCCTTCGGGCTGATCATCGGCATAGTCTCGGCGGTCTACCGCAACGAATGGCCCGACCGGTTCGGGATGACGCTCGCCGTGTCCGGCATCTCGTTCCCCGCCTTCGCACTCGGCATCCTCCTGATGCAGATCTTCTCGGTCGAGCTCGGCTGGCTGCCGACCGTCGGCGCCGACACGTGGCGGCACTACGTGCTGCCGTCGCTGACGCTCGGCGCGGCCGTGGCCGCCGTGATGGCCCGCTTCACCCGCGCGGCCTTCGTGGAGGTCATCGGCGAGGATTTCGTGCGCACCGCCCGCGCCAAGGGGCTCAAGGAGCGCGTCGTGATCGCCAAGCACTGCCTGCGCAACGCTCTGATCCCGGTCGTGACCATGATGGGCCTGCAGTTCGGCTTCCTGCTCGGCGGCTCGATCGTCGTCGAGGCGGTGTTCAACTGGCCCGGCATGGGCCGTCTGCTCGTCGATGCCGTGAACCAGCGCGACTACCCGGTGATCCAGGCCCTGGTCCTGCTGTTCTCGCTGGAGTTCATCCTGATCAACCTGATCGTGGACGTGCTCTACGGCCTCATCAACCCGACCATCCGCTACAGGTGAGCCGGCCGTGACCGATATCCTCGTCCCCGCCGCTCCCACCGTCGCGCCCGTCCCCACCGGCATCCGGACGCCGTGGTCGGAATTCTGGCGCAAGTTCCGGCGCCAGCGCGTCGCCGTCCTCGCCCTGGGCTTCATCGGCCTGCTGGTCGTGGTCGCCGTGCTGGCGCCGTGGATCGTGCCCTACGACCCGGTCAACGACTTCGACTACGACCGGATCAACGAGGGCCCGTCGCTCGCGCACTGGCTCGGCGTCGATCCCCTCGGGCGCGACATCCTGAGCCGCATCGTCGAGGGCGCGCGGATCTCCCTGGCGACCGGCTTCCTCTCGGTCGCCGTCGGCGGGCTCGTCGGGACCGTGCTCGGTCTCCTGGCGGGCTACTACGGCGGCTGGTGGGACCGGATCGTCATGCGCATGTCCGACGTGCTGTTCGCCTTCCCGGGCATCCTGCTGGCGCTCGGCGTCGTCGCCATCCTGGGCTCGGGGCTCGTCAACGTCGTGGTGGCGGTGTCGGTCTTCAGCGTCCCGGCCTTCGCGCGCCTCGTTCGCGGCACGACCCTGGTCCTGAAGAACAGCACCTACATCGAGGCCGCGCGGAGCATCGGCGCTCCGGACCGGACGATCATCCTGCGCCACATCCTGCCGGGCACGATCTCGGGCATCGTGGTCTACTTCACCATGCGGCTGGGCACCTCGATCATCACGGCCGCGAGCCTGTCCTTCCTCGGCATGGGCGCGCAGCCGCCGACGCCCGAATGGGGCGCCATGCTGAACGAGGCCCGCGCCGACATGGTCTCGGCGCCGCACGTCGCGCTGTTCCCGAGCCTCGCGATCTTCTTCACGGTGCTGGCCTTCAATCTCCTCGGGGACGGCCTCCGGGACGCCCTCGACCCGAAGATCGACCGCCTGTGACGCCGGCCGCCCCCCCGCGCCCCGCGCCCCGCGTCGGCCGCCTGCCGCGGGGTCCGCGCGACGCCATCACCGACGTCCCGGGCGTGACGGTCGGCCATTGCACGCTGGCCGAGGGCGACGTTCAGACTGGCGTTACAGTCGTGCGGCCGCACGGCGGCGATACATACCGGGACCGCGTTCCGGCGGCCGGCGTCGTGCTGAACGGCTTCGGCAAGTCCGTCGGCCTGATGCAGGTCGAGGAACTCGGTGTGCTGGAGACGCCGATCGCCCTGACCAACACCTTCGCGGTGCCGGCGGTGGTCGCCGCCCAGATCCGCGCCGCGATCGCCGACAATCCGGAAATCGGGCGCGCGCTGCCGACGCTCAACCCGCTCGTCTTCGAGTGCAACGACGGCTACCTCAACGACCTTCAGCGGATGGCGGTTGAGGCGTCCCATTATCGCGACGCCCTGGACGCGGCGGGCGCCGCCGTCGCGGAAGGGTCGGTCGGGGCCGGGCGCGGGATGTCGAGCTTCGGGCTCAAGGGCGGCATCGGCACCGCCTCCCGGCGCGTCCGCGCGCGCGCGCGGGGCCGGTTCACGCTGGGCTCGCTCGTCCTGTCGAATTTCGGCAAGCCGTCCCAGATTCGGGTCCGCGGCGTGCCGCTCGCCGCTCAGCTCCGGGCGGCCGCCGGGGAGCCGGAATCCGGCACCGAACCGCCGGAGAAGGGCTCGATCATCATGATCGTCGCCACCGACGCGCCCCTCGACGCGCGTCAGCTCCGCCGCCTCGCCCTGCGGGCCGGGGCAGGCCTCGCCCGGACCGGCTCGGTGTTCGGCCACGGCAGCGGCGATATCGCGCTCGCCTTCTCGACCGCCTACACGGTGCCGCAGGATCCCGGCCGCCCGATGCCGGCGCCCGCCCTGCTGCACGACGCGGAGCTCGACCCGCTGTTCGAGGCCGCCGCGGACGGGATCGAGCAAGCGATCGTCCACGCCCTTTGGCGGGCCGAGGCGGTCACGGGCCGCGACGGCCACCGGCGGGACGCCCTGACCGATCTCCTGCCCGGCTGGGCCGATATCCTCGGAGTCTGAGCGATGCGCGTCCCGATCTCGACGAATATCGAGGGCGTCGCCGGGATCTATCACCGCGTCCAGACGACACCGGGCAAACCCGAATACGAGCGCGCGGCTGCTGATGACCGCTCTCGAGGCCGACGTGAACGTTGCCAGGCAGCCGGGCTGGGCCGGTATTAGCCCGTCCGCGTTTCCGGGCCCGCTTCTTCGAAGCGGACTTTATAGCAGCTCAACTTGCGCATTCCAGTTTCACCACAACCTGCACTCGGTCATTAGCCAAGAAGCAGACCTTCGGTGCTGCGCGCCGCCCCATCAGAGAGCCGGCGCCTTGTCGAATTTAACCTTTTTTTACCTGCACATCGCTCGCGACATTAGTATAGCTCTGGGCTGAGAACCTCGAGCCGGTGTATCGTTATGAACCATCAAAGCAACGACGGGCATGGCGGACACATTCGCCGTGAAGTCCTTCAGGTTGCCGGTGCCGCTGCAGCCGTGGGCCTTCTCGGAGCAACTACTGCCTCCGCGCAGACTGGGCGACTGGGCGGACGTGACGATGGTCCACTCGGCGCGCGCCTGCAAGGCGTGCAGCATTTCGGCGTCACGGTCCAGAACATGGACCGGGCTTTCGCCTTCTACACCGAGGTACTCGGCGGCACCGAGGTCATGCGTGATGGCGATTTCAAGGGGGAGCCGGTCCATTTCACGCTGATGGCCGATCAAGAGATCGTTGCCCGCGAGCGCCGCGTCGATCCTCGCACCATCGGCGTCCCGGACCTGAAGGGTGGCTCCCAGCGGCTCGATGTCCGCTTCGTCCAGTTCGAGAACGTCGTCATCGAACTCCTGCAGTATCGCGACGCCACGCAGCCGATGGGCGGCGGCGACAGCTGGGCCGAGCCGCGCGACCACATGAGCCCGGCCTACCCGCGCTCGATGCACATCTGCTTCTACGTCCGCGATGACGTGAACTTCGACAAGTACATCGCTGATCTCGAGGCCGAGTGCGCCCGCCGCGGCATGACGCAGGTCAGGGCGAACCGCACCGTACCCGTGCACTCCGAGGAGCAGCGCCGCGCGGCGCCGAGGGATACCAATACGATCAAGATCCACGAGGGTCCGTCGAACGGCTGGTCGATCATCTACTGCAAGGGGCCCGAGGGCGAGCAGCTCGAATTCGTCCAAGTGCTCGGTCCCGTAAAAAAGACGTTTGCTGACGCCGCCGAGGCGCGCCGGGCGGCGACGAACCGGGGCTGAGGTGAGGTGGCCGAAGAGGGGAGACGAGAGCCTGATTTCGGCGCTTCGGCCGTGCGGAACGGCCATCGCGCCAGTTTGGATCGACGAGGAAGGGATACCCGATGAGTCCTCCCAGGCCACATGAGGTCGATCAAAGGGCGGTCGATCAGCACGCTCCGGAGGCATCCGGTTCGCTTTCCCTCTCGCTCACGGTCAACGGCGAACGGCGGCGTCTCGATCTCGACAGCCGCGTGACGCTGCTCGACGCCCTGCGCGAGCACCTGCACCTCACGGGCACCAAGAAGGGGTGCGACCACGGCCATTGCGGTGCCTGCACGGTGCTGGTGAATGGGATTCGCATCAACGCATGCCTCAGCCTCGCGGCCATGCACGACGGGGACGCGGTGACGACGATCGAGGGATTGGGCCGGCCGGACCGGCTTCATCCCATGCAGGCGGCGTTCATCGCGCACGACGCCTTCCAGTGCGGCTACTGCACGCCGGGCCAGATCTGCTCCGCGGTGGCTGTCCTCGCCGAGATCAGGGCGGGCGTGCCGAGCTACGCCACCGGCGACCTCATGGCACCGATGACGCTGGACAATGGCGAACTGCGCGAGCGCATGAGCGGCAACATCTGCCGATGCGGCGCCTACTCCAACATCGCCGATGCCGTGGCGGACGTCGCGGGGAGGCCCTGATGCGGCCCTTCAGCTACGAGCGCGTCGCGAGCGCCGAAGCGGCCGTGGCGGCCGTCGCCGCCCGGCCAGGCGCTCGGTTCATCGCGGGCGGTACGAACCTGCTCGACCTGATGAAGTTCCAGATCGAGGCGCCGGCCCATCTCGTCGACATCCGGCATTTGCCCCTGAAGGCCATCGAGGATCTGCCGGACGGCGGTCTGCGCATCGGTGCGCTCGCCACCAACACCGAGGTTGCCGCCCACCCGCGCGTGAAGCGCGATTACGGCGTCCTCGCGCGGGCGATCGTGGCCGGCGCCACGGGGCAGCTGCGCAACAAGGCGACGACCGCCGGCAACCTGCTGCAGCGCAATCGCTGCCCGTACTTCTACGAGACGTCCCTGCCGTGCAACAAGCGCCAGCCGGGCTCGGGCTGCTCGGCCCTCGGGGGCGTCACCCGCTCGCTCGCCGTCGTGGGCACGAGCCCGCATTGCATCGCTCAGAACCCGGGCGACATGGCCGTGGCGCTGCGTGTCCTCGACGCAACCGTCGAGACCGTCAGGCCCGACGGGTCGCAGCGCCGGATCGCGATCGGCGATTTTCATCTGCTGCCGGGCGACCGGCCGGAGATCGAGCACCCGCTCGAACCGGGCGAGCTCGTCACCGCCGTGACGCTCCCGCGACCGCCGGGCGGGACGCACCACTATCACAAGGTCCGCGACCGGGCCTCCTACGCCTTCGCGATCGTGTCAGTCGCAGTCGTCCTGCACAAGGACGGGACGGGGCGGGTCGCATTCGGCGGCGTCGCACCGCGACCGTGGCGGGTGGAGGATGCGGAGGCGCTCCTGCCGGGTGGACCGGCAGCCGTCGTCACGGCGGCCTTCCAGGGCGCGACGCCCACGGCCGGGAACGCCTTCAAGATCCCGCTCGCCGAGCGCGCGCTCGCACTGGTGCTGAGCGAAGGGAGGGTGTGACATGCGGTTCGACACGCCTGCCGGGCAGAACTCCATCGACGGTCAGACCATCGTCGGGCAGCCCCATCGGCGCGTCGACGGCGCCCTGAAGGTCACCGGGACGGCGCCTTACGCCTACGAGCGGCACGATGCGGCGACCGATCCTGCCTATGGCTGGATCGTCGGCGCCACGATCGCCCGCGGTCGGGTGACGCGGATCGACGCCGCGGCCGCACGAAGGGCTTCGGGCGTCCTCGCGATCCTGACGACGCTCGAGCACGACTCCGCCCCGCCGGGGTTCCGGACGACCCTCCACCTGTTCGGCGGTGCCGAGGTACGCCACTATCATCAAGCCGTCGCGCTCGTCGTGGCAGAGACCTTCGAGGAGGCGCGCGCGGCCGCCCACCTCGTCCGCGTCGACTACGAAGCCGAGCCGGCGCGCTGCGATTTGGCGGCGGAGGCTGGCAAGGCCGAGCCGATCGCGGATCGCGACAATCCGGACTACCCCGTGGTCGATCGGATCGGGGCGTTCGAGGAAGCGCTCGCCGCCGCTCCCGTGATCCTGGACGAGATCTACACCACCCCCGACCAGACTCATGCGATGATGGAGCCGCACGCCACCACGGCCGCGTGGCGCGACGGCAAGCTGACGATCTGGACTTCGGCGCAGGTCGTTTCCTGGCACCGCAACAGCCTCGCGCAGGCGCTTGGCATCGCGAAGGAGGATCTGCGGCTGGACGCGCCGTTCATCGGCGGCGGGTTCGGATCGAAGCTCATAATGCGGAGCGACGCGCTCCTCTCGGCCCTCGGCGCCAGAGCCGTCGGACGCCCGTGCAAGGTCGCGCTGCAGCGTCCGCTGATCGCGAATAACGGCACGCGCCGCGCCGGCACGATCCAGCGCATCCGTCTCGGTGCGACTCATGACGGGCGGCTCACAGCGATCGGCCACCACAGCCTCAACGGAAATCTGTCCGGCGCCTACGCGGAGGCGGCGATCGCGCCGACACGGCTCATCTACGCGGCCCCGAACCGCGAGCTGTCCATGAGGCTCGCGACCCTCGATCTCGCCGAGGGCAACGACATGCGGGCTCCGGGTGAGGCCCCGGGCCTGATGGCGCTCGAGATCGCGATGGACGAGATGGCCGAGAAGCTAGGCATCGATCCCGTCGCCTTCCGGATTCGGAACGACACGCAGGTCGATCCGCGCAAGCCGCACCGGCAGTTCTCGGAGCGGCACCTGATCGAGTGCCTCCAACTCGGCGCGGACCGCTTCGGCTGGGCGCGCCGCAACCCGGTGCCCGGCGCTGTGGGCGATGGGTGCTGGCTCGTCGGCATGGGCATGGCGGCGGGCTTTCGCCAGAACCTCCTGATGCCGTCCGGTGCCCGCGTCCGGCTCGAGCAGGATGGCCGGCTGTCGGTCGAGACCGACATGACCGATATCGGGACCGGCAGCTACACCATCCTCGCCCAGACGGCTGCCGAGATGATGGGTGTGCCGATCGAGGCCGTGACGGTGCGGCTCGGCGACTCGGACTACCCCGAAGCCGCCGGGTCCGGCGGACAGTTCGGCGCGAACAACGCCACGTCCGGGCTCTACGCCGCTTGCGTGGCGCTGCGGGCGAGCGTCGCGGCGCGGCTCGGCTTCAATGCCGAGGATGTGGCGTTCGCGGACGGGAGGGTCACGGCTGGCAGTCGGAGCGTACCTCTCCGCGACGCCGTTGAGACCGGACCACTGACCGCCGAGGACCGGATCACCTACGGCGACCTCGACAAGGAGTTCGTCCAGGCCACCTTCGGGGCGCAGTTCGCCGAAGTCGCCGTGAACCGGTTCACCGGGGAGATGCGCGTCCGCCGCATGCTCGCGGTCATCGATGCCGGCCGGGTGCTCAATCCGCTCACGGCGCGAAGCCAGGTGATCGGCGCCATGACGATGGGGGTAGGGTCGGCGCTCATGGAGGCGCTCGTCGTCGACACGCGCCACGGCTTCTTCATCAACCACGACCTCGGCGGCTACGAGGTGCCGGTCCATGCCGACATCCCGCACCTCGACGTCGTCTTCCTCGACCATCCGGACCCGGTCTCGTCCCCGATGAAGGCCAAGGGCATCGGCGAGATCGGCTTGTGCGGGGCGGCCGCGGCGGTGGCGAACGCCGTCTACAACGCCACCGGCATCCGCGTCCGCGACTATCCCATCACCCTCGACAAGCTGCTCGACCGGCTGCCGCGCGCGGCCTGATTCTTCACCTGCGGAGAGAGAGATGGCCTATCATCCCGTTCCCGTGACGCATGTCGGCCTGACCGTCACCGACATCCGCGCAGCGACCGAGTGGTACACCAAGGCCTTCAGCTGCCGGCACATCATCGGGCCCCTGCACGTCAGGCACGACGGCTCGCATATCGGCGAGGTGTTCAAGGGGATCTTCGGTGATCGGTTCGAGGAGGGATACGTGTCCCACCTCGCCACCGCGAACGGGGTGGGGATCGAACTCTTCGAGTTCGTCACACCGAAGTCGGAAGCCGTCGACGACAACTTCCGCTACTGGAAGACCGGCGTGTTCCACTTCTGCTTGGTCGACCCCGACGTCGAGGGCCTCGCGCGGCGGATCGCCGAGATGGGCGGCAAGCAGCGCTCGAAGGTCTGGACACTGTTCGAGGGAGAGCCGTTCAAGGCGGTCTACTGCGAGGATCCCTGGGGCAACCTGATCGAGATCTACTCGCACTCGACGGAGCTCATGTACGCCAACCGGAGCGCGACGGCCGCCCGGGCGGAGTGAGAGGCGAGACTTGCAAACGCAGCGGTCGGATTCCCAATGCCGGGCAACGCGCGCGTCTGCAACCTGTGAGGCAAGGAGAGATCCCGCACATGCCGACGACCGCAGATCGTGATCTGTTTTCTCCAACGAAGATCGGTGCCATCGACGTCGCCAACCGCGTCGCCATGGCACCGCTCACGCGCTCGCGTGCCGGCATGGACGGCGTCCATTCGGATCTCGCCGTCGCGTACTATCGGCAGCGCGCATCGGCCGGCCTCATCATCACCGAGGCGACCAACATCTCACGGCAGGGCCGGGGCTATGCCTTCACGCCGGGCATCTACACGGAGGTGCAGGCCGAGGCATGGTCGCGTGTGACCTCGGCCGTGCACGAGGCAGGCGGCCGGATCGTCTGCCAGCTCTGGCATGTCGGGCGCATGTCGCATGTCAGCCTCCAGGAGAATGGCGAGGCGCCCGTGTCGGCTTCGGCCATCCAGGCCGGTGAGCTCGTCTTCCTCGAGAGCCGCACGCAGGCACCTCCATCCATGCCGCGCGCGCTCCGAACTGACGAGATTCCCGATCTGATCGGCGACTATCGGCGCGCCGCGTTCCTCGCCATGCAGGCGGGCTTCGACGGGATCGAGGTGCATTCCGCGAACTGCTACCTGCTCGATCAATTCATCCGCGACAGCACGAACCGGAGGACAGATCGCTACGGCGGCTCGGTCGAGAACCGCACGCGGCTTGCCGTTGAGGTCGTAGAGGCGGTCGCGGAGGTGTGGGGTGCCGACCGCGTCGGCCTGAGGCTCTCGCCGATGACGCGGGCTGTCGGTGATACCCCGCTCGACAGCGACCCGCAGGCAACCTACGGCTATCTCGCTCGGAGGCTTGGGGAGCTGGGACTGGCCTATCTCCACTGCGTCGAGGGGCAGACGCGCGGGCCGAACGGGTCGTCCGCGTTCGACTACAAGGCGCTGCACGCCGCTTTCGGTGGGGCCTACATCGCCAATAACGGCTACGACCGGCAGCTCGCCATCGAGGCGATCGCCTCCGGCTACGCCGACATGATCGCCTTCGGTCGCTCCTTCATCGGGAATCCCGATTTGGTCGAGCGGCTGCGCCGCAACGCCCCTCTCGCGGAGGCCGATCAGGCGACGTTCTATGGCGGGGGAGCCGAGGGTTATACCGATTATCCGACCTTGGACGTTTCAGGGAACGCATAAAGGAGAGAGCCTGTTGAGCGCCGATCCGCTGCCCTCGCCGCACATCGGCTCATGGGCGGCGGCGTCAGGCCAGGGAGACCGGCCGGCCCGCATCGCTGCCAAGTCCCCCCCGACCAGCACGGCGCGCCCGCGCAGCCCTGAGATCGGGCGTGTTGAGCCCTTCGTCGAAGCCGCCGAGGACGGCGGCGAGGGCTGCCGGGCCACCATACCGGTCATCCAGCGCGGCGAGGCTCGTCGCGGCCCGTAGGCGCCATATCGCCGCTCCCTGGCTGCCGGCCAGATCGATCGCTTGCAGGAAGTGCCGCGCCGCGTCCGCCTCGCCGGCGACGCCGGTGGAGGCGAGGAGGATCTCGCCCTTGATGCGCAGCAGTTCCGGCTGGCACCAGAGTTCGCCGCCGTGCTCGGAGGCGGCGAGCGCGTCGTCGATGCGAGCGAGCGCGTCCGGAAGGTGGCCATGCGCCGCGAGGCCGGACGCCAGCGAGCCGAGATAGGCCGGACGCCGCATCCGGAAGCCGATCTCCCCCATCTCGACGAGGGCATCCTCGAGGCGGTGCAGCCCGCCCGCATCGCCCCGGCTGAGGCTCACGATCGCTTCGAGGCAATCGGCGATGACCTGCCAGATGCGCATGGCGTGACGCGCGACGTGGTCCCCGAGGCGGGCGAGGCCGCGCTCGGCTTCGTCGAGATCGCCGCCATGGAGCGCAATCGGGATCACCGTGTGCGCCAAGGCATTCGTAAGGGCGAAGGCCTGGCCGTTGGCTTCGGCCTCGACGAGCGCGCGCCGCGCCGCCGCGACGGCGTGATCCGGCCGTCCCTGGAGCCACAGGACGTTCGCGAGGGTGCCGCGTGCCGCGATCAAGCCGTGATCCTCCAGCCGCCGGCCGGGACTGTCACGGCGGGCCGCACGGGCCAGCAGGCGCTCCGCTGCCTCGCGAGCCTCGTCGAGACGGCCGAGATAGCGGAGCGCGGTGGCGGCGGGCCTGTCGACGGCCGCGCCGGCCGCGCGATCGCCGCTGGCGGCCGCCAGCGTCCTGATGCGCTCCGTCAGGGCGAACGAGGCGCCGTGGTCCCCAACCCAGGTCTGGAAGTCGCACAAGCCCCAGAGCGCCCGCAACTGGCCATCGCGGTCGGACAGCCGTTCGGCGCGGGCGAGCGCCCCGCTCCACAACTCCGCAATCCGCGCCGTCGGACCCTCGACCTGCAGCAGGGCCGCAGCGAGCGACGCCCGCAGCGTGATCTCGTACCGGTCTTCCGGACCGTCGGCGGGGGCGGCCGACGCGAGCGCCCACTCGCTCGCCTCGATCCGTTCCTGGAGCAGCGCGAGCGTGTCCCACACCACGAGCGCCTCGGCTGCCAGCGTTCGACCGAGGACGGGATCGCGCCGGTCGGTTAGGCACCAGTCGAGTGCGGCGCGGACGTTTTGGACGAGCGCGACCAACTCCTCGCGCGGGTCGGATGCCGCCTTCGCGCTCCTGCGCGCCGAGACGTCGCGACATTGCGCGACACAAAACTCCGCGTGCCGCCGACGGACCGCATCATCCTCGCCACTCTCGGCGAGGCGCTGCAATCCGTAGGCCCGCGTCGTGTCGAGAAGCTGGTACCGGGCCGACCACCCAGGAATAGCGACAATCAGCGACTTGGCGACGAGATCGGCCAAGTGGCCGATGCACGCATGCTCGGCCTCCCCAGCAGAACGGCCGATCGCGAGCGCGGCGTCGAGCGGGAAGACGCCGTGAAAGACGGACAGCCGTCGAAACAGGGTCTGCTCTCCCTGCGACAGCAGTCCGTAGCTCCAGTCCAAGGTCGCGGTCAGGCCACGGTGCCGGGGATGACCTGCCCGTCGGCCGTCGTCCAGAAGGTCCAGGCGCTCGTTCAGCAGACGGAGGAGGCCGCGAAGTCCAAACGCCCCGACCCGCGTCGCGGCAAGTTCCAGCGCCAGCGGCAACCCGTCGAGGCGGCGACAGATCTCGACGACGGCCCACGCATCGTCGTCCTCGAGGCTGAAGTCTGGAGCAGCGGCCGAGGCGCGCGCGACGAACAGCGCCACGGCCGGGAAAGTCAGAACATCCTTCGCGTTGAGCGTCCCGAACGCTGTCGGAGCCGGCAGGGGTTGGAGGCGATGCACGGTCTCGTGCGCCATCCGGAGCGGCTCCCGGCTCGTGGCCAATACGTGAGTTCCGGGCGCGGCGGTCGCGAGCATGGTGGCCAGCCGGGCCGCCTGATCGAGGGCGTTCTCACAACAATCGAGGACGAGCAGGCACTGCCGATCCGCCAGGGCAGTCGCCAGTGCAGCCTGTGGATCGTCTGCATGGATTGCGATGCGCATTTCCTGAGCGAACGCGCTCGCGAGATAGCGGTCGCTGTCGATGACGCACAGATCGACCATCCAGACCCCGTCCGGGAACTGCCCGACGAGAGCGTGCCCCACCGTCACGGCCAGGCTGGTTTTGCCGACGCCGCCGAGACCCGTGATCGTGACCAGCGGTCGCTGCAGCACCTTCGTCGCGATCACCGCGAGATCCTCGGATCGGCCGAGCAGGTCCGTCGGTTTCGGAAGGTTATGGCGCCGCGCTGCTGCCGAAATCGGCCAGGACATGACGTCGACGGGCGCGACGAAGCGGTACCCTTGTCCGCTCACCGTCGCGATGAAGCGCTTCTCCGGTTCCGCTCCTTCGAGTGCGCGCCGGATCGCCGCGATGTTGACCTTCAAATTGGACTCATCAACCGTCGTTCGCGGCCATGCGCGCTTGTGGAGATCCGCCTTGCTTACGACCTGACCTGCGCGTTCGACGAGCGCGGTCAGAATTTCCAAAGGTCGTCCCCCGAGCCTTACGACTTTTTCGGCTCGCCAAAGCCGCTGCTCGGACGGGCTCAATACGAAATCGTCGAAGATGTAGCGAACGGCTCTGCCTTCCCGCGTATCCATGCAGCTGTCGCTATCGCACTCCCGTTCGATCCCGGAGAGATGGCCTTGCTACGCTGTCGGTTGCAGCACCGCTAGCATGTCGTGGAGGCCTCAGCCATTCGTCCGGTCTGCTCATGCGGAAGCGTCGGGGTGGATGCCTCCGGCAATGGTCTTGCAAAATCTTCACTCCGGCTGATCGATGCCGGCAGGTGGCATCCACATCGACGTATCAGGAAAGAGCTTTCGGCGATCAGGTTGACTGGCTTGGATCGCCAGGAGCCCGTCCGATTTCCCAGCGAATGAGTTCAGAAGCGGCCGTTCCGCTTACGGCCAAGTCCAGCCCCACTGGTCTGTACCTCGGATGACCAGGGTGGGTGGTTTCCTGTCCTTCCGCTTTCGGGTGCAGAGAATAAAAGAGCGGACGTACGGGGTCGAGCAAAAGCTGGCCGTAAACAGGTCGTCCGCTTCGAGGCTTGGGAAAAGTGAGAGCGGACATTCGGCTCCATTTAGGAGAAGCAAGGCAAATGACCCAAATATTTTGATGATAAGGCCTAGTATCATCTAGAGCGTTTCGATTTAATCTGAATTATATCCCATAGCAGCGAAGAAATTGGCGCATTCATCGGGCGTGATGGTGTCGATGAGCCAGCCGATGGCGACCCATAGTCCTTCGACCGTGCGCTCAGCCGCCTTGCGCAGGAACGCCTTGAGCTTGGAGAAGGCCATCTCGATCGGGTTGAAGTCCGGCAGTAGGGCGGCAGGAACAGCAGCCGTACGCCCGCCGCTTCGATCGCTTCGCGGCCGGCCGGCCTCTTGTGGCTGCCGAGGTTGTCCATGACGACGACGTCTCCGAGGGCGAGTTCGGGCACGAGCACACGCGCGACGTAAGTCTGGAAGGCGTCGCGGTTGATCGGTCCGTCCAGCACGAACGGCGCGGCGATCCCGGACAGGCGCAGGCCCGCGACGAAGGTCGTGGTCTTCCAATGGTCGTGCGGCACCGGAGAGCGCAGCCGCTCGCCGCGCGGGCAGCGTCCGCGGGTTCCCGCCATGTTGGTTGAGGTCGAGGTCTCGTCGAGGAACACGACGCGGGTGGGGTCGAGGTCGGGCTGGCCCTCGAACCCACGCCTCGCGGGCCGCCTTCACGTCCAGGCTGTCCTGCCCCGCGGCGTGGGCTGTCATTTTTGTAGGTCAAGCCGCGCGCATCGAGGAAGGCCCACAGAGTGCCGAGCCCGACCGTGAGGTCGCGCTCGTCCTTCAGGCGAGCGCGCATCTCCTCCAGGGTGATGTCGGTCCTCTCGGGGATCAGACCTCGCAGGTAGGCCTCGTGCGGGTCGAGCTTGGAGCGGCGCGCCCGCCCCGGGGACGGGGAGCCACCGTCCCGGTCGTCGTCAGTGCAGCCATCCAGCGGATCGCCGTGGCCACGCCGACCCCGAAGCGCGGCCGCCTGTCGACGCTACGTCGTCCCGGCCGCGTCGACGATGCGTTCGCCGAGGTCCTGGCTGGAGGGTCGGCCCATGTCTCGCTCCTTGTCTGGAGCTCGTCATGAATCAGCGTCACACCGCCGCGTGAACCCCACACACCCGATGCAGCTCAGACTGAATCGCCCCGGGATTTTCGGAGGCTCCAACTCTTGAGAGACTGGAGCCATGACGAAGCATACCCCACCCTTTTCCCCTGAGGTTCGCGAGCGGGCAGTCCGGCTGGCCCGGGAGCATGAGAGCGAGCACGGTTCGCAATGGGCCGCGATCCAGTCGATCGCGGCCAAAATCGGTTGCTCTGGCGAAACGCTGCGCAAGTGGGTCCGTCAGGCCGAGCGCGACCGGGGCGTGCGGGCCGGACCGACGACGGATGAGCGCGAGCGGATCAAGGCGCTGGAGCGGGAGAACCGCGAGCTCCGGCAGGCCAACGAGATCCTCAG
>NZ_KB911307.1:0-36227 GCF_000383455.1 Methylobacterium sp. 285MFTsu5.1
CGAGGCCGGAGAACTGGACCGGCTTCCAGATGGCCAGCCCGCTGACGACCTGGCTGAGGCCGGCCAGGATGGCGACGATGTAGAGGATCTTCTGGACGGCGTTGTAGGTCGTCAGGTCCTCGTGGGCGAGCTTGAGCCGCAGCGTGTCGCGGACCGTCTGCACGATGTCGCGTGGACGGATCGGCAGGAGGCGCTCGCGCAGGCGTCCGGTCGCGAGGCCGTAGACGAGATAGGCGCCGCCGTTGGCAACCAGCAGCCACATGGCGGCGAAATGCCAGAGCAGGCTCTCGGCGGCCCAGGAGCCGAGCCGGATCGCCTTGGGGAAGTACACGCCGTGGATGATGACGGAATCGTCGTAGATGCCCCAGCCGGAGCCGATCAGAACCACCATCGCCACCGCGTTCGTCCAGTGCATCACCCGCACCGACAAAGGGTGCAAGCGATGTCCGGATGCGATCACGTTCTTTGTCATGATCTCGGATGCCCTTTACGTTTACCGATCAAATCCACGGGGGCTAAATGATAGTATTGTTGATATAATTACATGTCAACTAAAGTCTGTTGAAAGTTATTCACGACAATTTGATGGCAGAACGTGCTCGACGTCGGTAACACTCGAGCGATGACAAACGCATGCGGAGGATCCATGTCGGGCGATATTCTCTCAAGTTTGTTCTCCACGTTGTCCGTGCAGGTTCAGGCATTTGCGTACTGCGAGATCCAGGCCGGGTGGCAACTGGCAAAGAACGGCATGACGGACGCGATCCTCGTCCACTACGTTTTGGCAGGCTCCGGAACGATCGCCGTCGAAGGTCAAGAGCCTCTGTGTTTCGGGCCAAATCACATGGTGATCCCGCCTCGCGCTAGGCGGCACGCAATCGGTTTCGCCGGAGCCACCCGAACAGTTACAGCTGAAGACGCGCGCCGGGTCTTTCCGGATGGACTCATCGCGCTGACCGCCGGTGATGGCAGCCGCGACATCTTATTGGCGTGCGGATCCATTTCGGCGCGATACGCCGGCGCCCTCGGCCTGTTCGACCGCCTGCACGAGCCCTTGATCGAAGATCTGTCGGGCAACGGCCAACTGCGCCACGCTTTCGCATTCATGGTCGAAGAGTTAGTCCGACCAAGTCTCGGGACGCAGGAGGTCACGAGTGCGCTGATGAAGCAGTGCTTGGCGATCCTGCTTCGGATCCATCTGCAGGAGAGAGGAGCTCAGTCGCCGATCTTCGAAGCGCTGCGCGATCCGAGATTGGTCCCGGCAATCGCGGCAGTCCTTGATGCGCCAGGGGCGCCGCACACGGTCGAGAGCCTGGCAGCGCTCTGCGGGATGAGTCGCTCCGGTTTCGCCGAGCGCTTCTCTGCCACATTCGGCGAGGGACCGATCGAGTATCTGCAGCGCGCGCGACTTCGGTTGGCAGCCAAGTTGCTGACGTCCTCGCCCATGTCCGTAAAGGTCATATCGGAGAGCATCGGCTACGCCAGCCGCAGCTACTTCTCGCACACTTTCAAGGCCACTTACGGGTGCGATCCGAGCGCGTACCGGGTTCGAGCCGCGAACTTGGCTAGAGAGCTGGAGCCGCCGTCCGACCTTGGAGGCGCCATTGCATGGCGGAACCCCGAAGAGCCTTGAGCGTGCATGTTGATGAGATGGTTCCGGGTTCGACACAAGCATCAAGGGCACTGTCATGATCGACAGGGGCGTTTTCGCCAGGATGACTCACTTATGGAAGCCGCGCGGCGTGCGTTATCGTTCAAATCTGGTGCTGTGCTGTGGCTTCGGTGGTTTGAGGAAGCAAAACTGGCTATAAGCGAGCAGCGGAGGCGCTGCTTGAGATCCTCGCACGCAATAATCCACTCCGGGGAGCGTCGCGGTGCTCAGGCGGAGCGGAGGTCCGAATATCGACCGCTTGCAGCGGCCTGCTGAGATCGAAGCTTGTCGTGCGGCGGGCCCGAAAGCTTCCAACAAACTGGTCTGCTCCATCGATCGATCATACTGGCTGTGATCGGGGTATGGATGCTCGGCCTCGTTGGGACGGTACTCGTGCTCAGTCGCCTATAAGCTTTCTCCGGAGTCTGTCTCTCCTGTATGAGGATCATTGATTGGTTCGGAAGCAGTGCCACGTCTGCTTCCGGCAATCTTCTTGTCTGGATCTCGCGATCGCGAGCGAACGGCGCAGGACCGCGACCTCTGTGTCATGGGCGAAGTTGCGCACTCCCTGCGGGCACGATCGACTTTCAATTACGAGGTTCTGCCGTCGTCGCGCCTCGTCCTCCAAAATCAGAAGGGATGTCTCATGCCTCCGCTCGTTGAACCCGGCACGCACAGCATCGCCGTGAACGGTGTGGATCAGCATTATCGCGTCTCTGGTAGTGGGCCTTATTGCATCGTGCATGCCGGCGGGCCCGGCATCGAGGCCAGCTACTTGCGAATGCCCCTGCTCGAACAGAACCTGACCATGGTATACTTGGACCCGATTGGGACGGGGTTGTCTGGACGCCTCGCGACCCATCCTATGGGGTACAGCGTAGACCGCTTCTCCGATCAGGTGCTCGCTTTCATCGACGCTGTCGGTATCGCCAATCCTTACCTTCTCGGCCACTCGCACGGTGCCTTCGTGATGCTGGATGCGGCGCTCAAGCGACCGGTCGGCGTCGCGGGCCTGATCCTGTACGCGGGCGCGGCCTACACGGGTGGTGACTTCATGGCAGCCGCGGGCGCCGAGATCGCCGCCTTCGTGGTCCGACACGAGGGGACGGCGGAAGCCATAGCGGTCGAGAAGGCTTGGGCCTCGATCCCCACTATTCGCACCGACGCGGCATATACTGCGGCGTTGCGCGACCTTCTTCCAGCCTATGTCTCGGATTTCCGGCGGCGGCTCGACCTTCTGGAGACCATGCGGCGCCAGCTCCAGGCGACCATGCTCGTCGGCGATGGCCAAGTCTTCGACGTCCGCGATCGCCTCGCAACATTGCGGGCTCCAACCCTCGTCGTGACCGGAACCGACGACTTCATCCTCGGCCCACGCCATGCGGCGTTGCTGGCGGATCTGCTTCCGCAGGCGCAGCTCAAGATCTTCGAGGAGAGCGGCCACTTCGTCCATATCGAGGAGCCCTACGCGTTCGCGGAGACCGTCATCCGGTTCACAGGGCGTCCAGGCTGAGCTTCGTCCATCGTAGGTCGGCCAGGACGGGCTTAAGGACCGATCCCGGCACGTGCGCGCTTTTAGCGACGCGCTCACGCGCCACGGCGGCTATCGGCGGTTCTCATCCATCGACGCGCTGAACCGACTGGTGATGGACGAGGTCCTCGAAGCGTTCCTCCCCCGCCGGCTAAGTCGCCGCCGGGGCGCCGCCAACGCTCAGGATTGGATGGCGCGGGTCGTTGGCAGGGTGGCAAGGCGACCGGGCCTGAGAAGCAGCGCCACCAGGCCCGTCCACCCGGTCTGATGCATCGCTCCGAGGCCTGCGCCCGTTTCGCCGTCGAAATATTCGTGAAAGGGAATGCAGTCGCGCACGTGGGGATCGTCGGCGAGCGCGCCGTAAGATGCAAGCACTGGCCGGCGGCCGTCAGGGCCGCGCAGGAACAACCGGCAAAGTCGGCGGCTCAACTCGTCGGCGATCTCCGGCAGGCTAAGGTAGCGACCGGATCCGACCGGACACTCGAAGCGGGTCTCATCACCGTAGAACGTTCCGAAACGGTCGAGCGCCTCGATGAGAAGGATGTTGATTGGCATCCAGATCGGGCCGCGCCAATTGGAATTGCCCCCAAACGTGGCGGTCGTTGACTCGGCCGGTTCGTAGTCCACGGCGTAGTGTGCCCCATCCCAATCCAGCACGAAGGGATGTGCGGCATGCGCCTTGGATAAGGAGCGGACACCGTAGTCGGATAGCAACTCGGTCTCGTCGAGCATGCGCGCCAGGAGCGCCTTCATGCGGTGTCGGCGCAGCAGCGACAGCAGCATCCGGTCACCATCCGGGCCGGGCGGCGGTCCCTCGCCCGCGCCCTGGCTCCAGTGCGAGACCAGGGCGGCGAGATCCGGCCGGTTGCGCAGCATCCACTCCGCCCGGCGCGCGAAGCCGGGGAAGCGATCGCGCAACGCGATATCAAGCACCTCCACGGCGCAAAGTGGGATCAGCCCGACCAGCGAGCGCACGCGCAGCGGCACCGTTCGGCCATCGGGCAGGTTCAGGACGTCGTAGAAAAACTCATCCCTCTCGTCCCAGAGCCCGACCCCGCTACCGCCGATGTCGGTCATCGCCGCGGCGATGTGGAGAAAGTGCTCGAAGAATTTGGTCGCAATGTCCTCATAGACCGGGTCCTCCGCGGCCAGTTCAAGGGCGATCCGCATCAAGTTGAGGGTGTACATCGCCATCCAGGCAGTTCCGTCGGCCTGGTCGATGGTGCCGCCGGTCGGCAGTGGCGCCGAGCGGTCAAAGATCCCGATGTTGTCCAGCCCAAGGAAGCCGCCTTGGAAGACGTTGCGGCCGTCTGCGTCCTTCCTGTTCACCCACCAGGTGAAGTTCAGCATGAGCTTGTGAAACACCCGCTCCAGGAAGATCCGGTCGGGCCGCCCTGTGAGAGCCGCATCCATCTGATAGACGCGCAAGGCCGCCCAGGCATGCACCGGCGGGTTGACGTCGCCGAAGGCCCATTCGTAAGCCGGCAGCTGACCGTTGGGATGCATGTACCACTCGCGCGTCAGCAGCACGAGTTGGCCCTTGGCGAAGTCGGGGTCGATCAGCGCGAAGGTCACGCAGTGGAAGGCGAGGTCCCAAGCCGCGTACCAGGGGTATTCCCAGGTGTCGGGCATCGAGACGATGTCGGCGTTGTTGAGGTGCGCCCAATCGCTGTCGCGACCGCGACGCCGCTCCGGGGGGGGCTCCGGCTGTGTCGGATCGCCCATCAGCCAGCGGCGCACGTCGAAGTTGTAGAACTGCTTCGACCAGAGCATGCCAGCGAGCGCTTGGCGTTGGACGAGGCGCGCGTCGGGGTCGGTCATGCCGTCCTGAAGAACGGCGTAGAAGGCGTCGGTCTCCGCAATCCGGCGCGCGAACACCGCCTCCGAACCCGCCTCATCGAGGCTCGGCGCGTCAGCCGGGCATAGCCGGTAACGGAGGACGATCGTCTCGCCGGGGGCCAGCACGTGCCGAGTCAGCGCCGCGCACTTGGTGCCCTCGTTGAGCGGGTTCACGCGCGTGCGGGTTCCCGCCACCACGTCGTCGTTGATCGCATCCTTTGGGTGGTACGATCCGCCCGCACCGAAGAGGCGAGCTGAGTTGGTCTCGTTCTCGCAGAACAGGAACTCGGCCGGCTGCAGAGCCGTGAACATCCGTGGGGGGCCGGCTGCCCGTGTCGCCTCGACGCGTGAACCGTCGACGCGGCGAAGGAGCGGCCGCTTGGGATCCTTGTGCCACGACCACGTGTTGCGCGACCATAGGTGGGGCAGGACGTGGATCTCGGCCGCTTCCGGTCCACGATTGATGACCGAGACCCGCATCAGCACGTCTTCCGGCCCGGCCTTGGCGTACTCGATCGCGACGTCGAAGCAGCGGTTCTCTGCCAGCACCCCGGTATCGGCGAGTTCGTACTCGGGTACGTCGCGGCCCTTGCGCCGCCGGTTCTCAGCCACGAGGTCGGCGTAGGGGAACGCCGCGTGCGGATACCTGTAGAGCATCCGCATGTACGAATGCGTCGGCGTGCCGTCGAGGAACCAGTACAGTTCCTTAACGTCCTCGCCGTGGTTGCCCTCCGCGTTGGTCAGACCGAACATCCGCTCCTTGAGGATGGGATCATGCCCGTTCCAAAGGGCCAGCGCGAGGCACCAGAGCTGCTTGTCATCGCTGAAACCGGCGATGCCATCCTCGCCCCAGCGGTAGGCCCGCGAGCGTGCGTGATCGTGGGGCAGGTAGTCCCAGGCGGTGCCGTCCCGGCTATAATCCTCGCGGACCGTGCCCCATTGCCGCTCGGCGAGATACGGACCCCAACGGTGCCAGCCCTCCGCGGCGCAGTTCCGCAGGCGGCGGCCCTCCTCGGTCTCGAACAGGGGGGAAGTCTTCCGGTCCTCGGGCATCGTGGTCTCCTTCAGAACGCTTCGAGGCCAAGCATCCGGCGAATGCGGATATACTCGCCGAGCGACCATGCCTGGAACGGGCAACCGCCGGGCCCGTGGGGTGCATCGCCGTCAGCGACCTCGCTGACATGACCGAGACCCGCCACGCCAAGGTGTTGCTCCAGCGGCGGCAGGAAACGGGCCTGCCCCTCCTTCAGGGCTGCCTCGCTGCGGCCCCGTACGGAGAGCCACGCGTCGACGAAGGGGCCGAGCAGCCAGGGCCAGACCGTACCCTGGTGGTAGGCTCCGTCTCGCCTCCGTGCGTCACCCCCATAACGACCGACGTAGGCGGGATCGTTCGGCGACAGGGTACGCAGGCCAAGCGGCGTCAGGAGCTCGTCCTCGACCGCATCGACGATGGACTTGGCGGACTCGCCGGTCAGCAGCGGAAACGGCAGGCCGCCGACGACGAAGATCTGGTTCGGACGCAGCGACGCATCGTGCGCGCCTGGAACGTGGTCGACATCGACCACGTCGAACAGGCCGCCGGCCGGGTTCGGGAACCGCCCGGCGAAGCTCGCCCGCGCCATCGCCTCGATCCTGGAAAAGCGTGGCTCCCAGCGCGTCGCCGCGATGTGGAGAGCGTTGATCCAGAGGGCCTGGATCTCGACCGGCTTGCCGATGCGAGGCGTGACGACCCAATCGCCGACCTTGGCGTCCATCCACGTAAGCTGTAAGCCGGGCTGACCGGCCGCAATCAGGCCATCCGCATCGGCCCGGATGCCGAAGCGGGTGCCGGCGGCGTAGCCGTCGAGGATCGCAAGGCAGGCTGCTCGGAGCGCCGGTTCGGATTGGGGGCTGCGCCCGGCCGCGCCCGAGGCTGCCAGGAAGTCGTGCACGGCGATCACGTACCAGAGCGAGGCGTCGACGGAATTGTATTCCGGCTGCTCACCGGAATCGGGGAAGCGGTTGGGCATCATGCCCTCGCTCACCGCACCGGCCCAACCCGTCAGGATAGCCTCGGCGGTTTCGAGATCGCCAATCGCCAGCAGCAGGCCGCGCAGGGCGATGAAGGTGTCGCGGCCCCAATCCGTAAACCAGGGGAAGCCCGCCATTAGGGTGCTGCCCCGGCCTCGATCGACCCGGTAGCTTCCGGCGCTCCGAAGGAGCGTTGGACCTTCCCGCGCAACGCGCGCCGTGGCGACCATCCGGTCCGCCAAGGCCCGGACGCGGACCGGCGCGCTCTCGCCCGCGCGCAGCAACATGAGCCCGGGCTCGGGGTGCGCAAGGTCGAAGCTGAAGCTGCCGGGCGCCGCGAGATCCTCGACGCAGTCGAGCCCGCGCGCCTGCTCCGCGACATAGATGAATTGGTGGTACCAGTCCGGCGCATGCCGATAGGTGCCGGTGGTCAGGGCGGAGATCGCGGGCCGATCCGGGTAGGGGCGCCACGTGACGCAGGATCCGATTTCCGCGCCGCGAACCTGCGGCGTGAAGTCGAAGGCCGGGTTGGCAGTTTGCAGGGCGTGATAGTCCCGTCCCGAGAGCAGCGGGACGACGGCGAGCGCACAGGGCCCGGCGCCTGAGATTCGCCGCCAACGTAGCAGCGTGTCGCAGGAATCGGGGTCGACCAACAGCTCTTGGGTGATCTCGGTGCCGTCTGCGAGCCGAAACGTCCAGGTCGGCCAGGGCTCGCGGGTGAAGGCCGCCACCCGCTCGAAGCCCCGCGGATGGATCACGTCCGGATGGTAGCGCTGGGTGCTAAGACCGGTATGTCCGGCCGCGGTCTCGACCCATGCCTCGATGCCGTTGACGAGAACCGTCCGATCGGCCGGCGGGTGCGCCGCCGTGAGCAGGAGCGCGTGGTAGCGGCGCGTCCGGACGCCCGAAACGGTGCCCGAGGCGAAGCCGCCGAGCCCGTCGGCCTCCAGCCACTCGGAATCCTCACCCGGCAGGGGCATCGCGTCAGTCATTCCGTGTCCCGCTCCGCCCGCGCGCCATCCGGCGTGCGCCGCCACACACAGATCTGGCGCGCTGCCGGCACTCAGGATCATGGCGCGATCATCGCGCCGAGGAGAACCCCGATGTTCGATCCAGCCCGCACCCTTCCTCCGGTCGTCGGCGTGATCGCGGCCTTCTTCAGCCTGATGATCGTCGTCTTCGCCTGAACGCTTCCCGCTCCGAACCACGAAGGGACCAAGACCATGACCCGATCTGCTTTCGCCGCCATTGCTCTCATCGCCATCGCCGGTCTTCCGGCCCACGCCGCGCCGGTCGACCACTTGCCGGCCGCGGTCGGCGCAGCATCGACGATGCCACAGGCACCGTTCCGCCACGTAGCGTCGAACGGGACCACCAAGCCGACGGGCTCGGCCCTCGACGGACGCGTGGGGACCACCGCGGCGCTCGACCGGAAGAGCCGCGACCTACACCACCTGATCGCGACCTCGATCTGCACCGGCTGCTGACTGGCGCTCACCGCGAGGCCTCCCGCAGGGCCGCTACGAGTTCGTCCTCGCGAGTGGCGTCGAGGGGCGGATGCGGGAGCCGGCCGAGAGCGTCGCGCGTCAGCGCGATCTGCCGCACGAAACGCAGGCAGTTCTTGCAGGTCGCGAGATGAAGCCGGATGCGCCATCGAACGTATCCGGATACCTCCGCGTCCACGAACGCGCTTGCCTGCTCCGCCACCTCTCGACACCGCATTCAATCATCCTCGCCCGTACGGCTCGTCACGTTCGCGCTGCGTCGCGGCTCAACGCCTCGAATACTCTTCGGATCTTCAGCCTCGCCCGATCGAGCAGCGCGCGCTGACGCGCCTCGCTGAGGTCGAGCAGTTCCTGCGTCTCACGTGGGCCGAAACCCTCGACATCGCGCAGCCGGATAACCGCGGACTCGTCCGGCGGCAGGGCGGCGATAGCCGCTTCGACCGCGTGCCAGACCTGCCGCCCCGCGAGCCCCCGCTCCAGGTCGATCTCGCTCCAGTGCCACGGCGCCTCGCGCCAATGGCCGTCGGCCAGGAAGGCGTCGGCGTCGAAACCGGACCCCGCGTGCTCGTCAGGGCGAGGCATGAGTTCGGCGAAGGTCGCGGTGCGCCTAGCCGAGACCGAGGCCTTGCGCGCGATGTTCAGGACGATCCCGGTCAGCCACGTGCCTAGGGACGAGCGCGCCTCGAATCCCGCGATGTTGCGCATCACCGCGATCCAGGCCTCCTGCACCGCTTCCTCGGCCGCGTCCGGCGGCAGGTGCGCGCTACGGGCGATCGCCACGAGGCGCACATGATAGCGACGCACTAGAACTCGGAAAGCAGCTTCCTCACCGAGCCGCAGCCGCGGTAGCAGGACGTCGTCGCCCGGTTCAGTGCCGGCCGCCGCCACCGGATCAATTCGCCGCGACACGCGTCAGCCGGATATCGACTTCGCGCTCGACGAAAGTCCACTCGTGGGTCGCGCGCAGGGCCGCGACGAGCGCCTCGAAGGCGGACTCGTGCTCGGGCGCAAACTCGAACCAAGTGAGAAAGTCGAATGGCTCGCCGAGGTCGCGGCAATGGTGCAGGCGGCGCGCCACCGCCGGCAGGTAGCCGAGGCCGATGCGCGTGTGATGGGAGGTTTCCTCGAAGATCGCCCTGCGCTCGTCCTGAGCTAACCCCCACCAGCTCGGCGATTTCTTTATCGGGATAAGAGCGGCCCGCGTTGCCGTAGGTCGGTCCAAAGATGGCTGCACAGCGCCTAAACAGTCAGCTTCGCCGCGGGTTGTGTAGCGCAAGTTGCTTACCGTGCCGCGCAGTCGCCAAGCCACGCTGGCGGCTGTGCATAAAGGTGTTTCGGAGGGGCAACCGAGATGATTGATGGAGAGTCGGGCTGAATACGGCAGCCCATCGCCGGCTGGCGTCTGGGTACGCGTCACCCGCCAGATGCCGGTTTCGCCGCCAACGAACTCAACTGTACTGACCATGCCGTGTCTCTCCGGGTGATGGTTCTTCGCCCGAACCATCCGTCGCGTTACGCGGTCGACCGCCGATAGGCGTCGAGGTGGGTCAGCGTGACAATCTTACGATCGCACCAAAGCCGAGTTCTTCATGAAAAAGCTCAAGGTAGATGACATCAAGACAGCATTGTCCGAGATATTCCACAATGAGATGCCTGCTATAACGTGCTGCATTTACATGACGAAAGTCAGCGAAACTGGTGCAGTGCGCTCATATTCCTACACATCATGCCGGTCAGGAGCAAAGCGCATAAAGCGCACTTAATGTTCTCACCTGAATATTTGAGGACGTGGGGGCTTGCATTTACGATGTAGATCCGATGAAGCCGTAAGAGGCGCTTCAAGTTTGGGAGAATTTCTCCAGGATTTGTAGATATGCATCTGCCGACCCTGCGCGCGCCTTCGCCGGAGTTCATGTAGGCCGCGACTGACCATAACGAAGCGGATCAGCCCTGATGCTTATGTCGAAGATCGATGCATCTGGCGGGATCGACACTCTCTGTGCGCAGGGTCCAGACGATGCGCCCACTTTCCCGCGCTTTCAAAAAGACCGCGTTGGCGCCAAGCGCTGCCATATCAAGATCAATAGTCCGAGCCGTAGCGATGGCGATCTCGACGGTAAAGGCTTCGACGATTTGTGTGTAGAGCGTGGGGCCAACTGTCCCATCGGAGTGTCGATTGACGACGCAGTAGAGATAGTCAGCCATTACACCCCGCCGCGGGTTGCTGGATGCGAGCGGCGTCCGCTGGGATTTGATACTCCGGGCGAACTGCCCGCAATCAAGCTTAGCATCTTGAGCGACGCGCTTTTAGAAGGGTTGTTATGGCAAGATCCCTGAGAAGGCTTGAGCGTGCAGGCGGTAAATTGCGGTCGAATCGGACATCAATCCTCAGAGCATTGTCACAATCAGCGCCGTACAGTCTCGCCAGGAAGTTCCGATTGTGGAAGCCGCGCAGCGTGCGTTATCGTTCAAATTTGGTCCTGCGGTGCTGCAATGGTGTTCCAAGGAAGCAAATCCACCTGTAAATGGCTGGCGGGATAGCCGTCGTGAAGCTCGCCTGTGACGCTTCGCTCGCAGTACGCACTCCAGAATGTGCTGTTTTCGGACATCTCTCCGGCTCGCATCTCGATCGCTTAGAAGAGCGGGTCGAAGCCTGCTACCAGGTCAGTGACGAAGTTGCGTCGTCACCGCGGTCACGATCCGAGATCTAGATTTGGGGTTCTGCCGCCGTCGGGCCTCGTCGTCCAAAATAGGAAGGGATGTTTCGTGCCTCCCCTCGTTGAACCCGGCAGGCACAGCATCGCCGTGAACGGCATGGATCAGCATCATCGCGTCTCTGGTAGCGGACCTTTCGATACAAGGCGCCCCCCATCAACGCCAACCACGCTTGCGCTTTCCTTGGAGCCGTTACGATCCCTCAGAGAAGCTGCGGATGACCGAGTCCGTATTATCGATCACGAAGGCTTATTCTGGCTCAGCGACGCGCAGTGGGCGGTGATGGTCCCTCATCTGCCTACCCGGATCGCTGAGCATCTTGACGGTCGTCGCACACTTTCAGGCATCGTCTATGTCTCGTCGACGGGAACCAAGTGGACGGATTGCCCAGCAGTATATGGTCCGCGCGGTTCCACTTATCGGCGCTTCAGCCGGTGGCGCCATCGACCTTTCTGGTCTGCCATGCTGAAAAATCTGTTCGATGCTGGGTGGACCGAGGAAGCTCGCGCCCTCGATCCCGTCGCGATGACGCGATCACGTCCGCGCCGGCGCGGCCTGAGGATCGACCGCAAGTGGCGATCGCCGAAGCGGCAGTCCGACCGACGCGCTACCAGGTAATCGGCGTCCACAAGACTGAACGTGTGGCAGATATCCTGCCGCTATGTCGTCTCACCAGTTGTAGCTGATACCCGCCAACACCTGTCTCGCCCAATCGTAGAAGCAGGCGTTGGCCGTCTGGCCATACGGGCGACGATCACGCACCCCTTGCGCAACGGCCCGGTCGAAGGTCAATCCAACCGCCTGAAGCTGATCAAGTGGCAGATGCACGGACGGGCCGCCTTCGACTTCCTGCGGCAGCGTGTCCCTCGCGTGGCATGATCAACGGCCAAAAGCCGAGATAGCTGCACCTATCAGCCCTCGAACGTCCGTGAGCGCCAGAGCTGCGGATGAGCCCGGATTTCGGGCACTAGGGCAGCGGCACGCCGGAAAGCGAAGCGCAGCGGTCGAACAGCGCCTCCTGCAAGTCAACGCTACGGGTGCCGGGCTCCGGCGATTTCTCGCGCTGGTGGTAGAAGTACCGGCCCGTGACATGGGTCGCCGGATCATCCCCGACTGCCAGCCACGCCTGGGTCACGGGCGCGGCGGCCATATCGTCCGGTGCACCGGGACCGCCCATACGGGTCGGTACCCAGCCCGGTTCGAGGGCGTTCGACCGTACCGCGGGCCACCGTCGTGCCACGCCGAAAGCCAGCAGGACGTCCAGGAACTTCGTCTCCGCGTAAGCCTGCGGACCGCTCCAGCGACGCCTGGTCCATTGCAAGTCGTCCATGTCCGGGATGCCGCCCGGATGCATGCCCGAGCTCAGGTAGACGAGGCGGTCGGGCTTCTCCACCAAGGCCGTGAGCAGGTAGGGGGCAAGAACATTGATCGCGAAGAGATGGCACAGTCCATCCTCGGTCTTGATTCGGCGGGCTTCCCGATAGCCGATGCCGACATTGTGGATGACGGCGTCGAAGCGCCCGATCGCGTTGGCCTGCTCGGCTACGGATCGCATCCCGGCGATCGTGGCGACATCTCCGATGACGACACGGATCGCGTCCGGAAGCGACCGTCGTGCAGCCTCGCCGCGATCGTTGTTCCGTGCATGCAGCACGACGGCATGGCCGTCCCGGGCCAGGCGCTGGCCCGCCATGAGCCCGAGACCGTCCGAAGATCCAGTGATGAGGATGCGGGCCATCGTCAGACCTTCAGCAGTGCTTCGGCTAGGATCGGCGTTTGCCGGAGACGCCTCCCAGTGGCGTGCCAGACCGCGTCCGAGATGGCCGCGGCGACACCGGTGATACCGATCTCACCAACGCCCTTCACTCCGGCCGGATTGATGAACGGATCGGGATCATCGAGAAACGTGACGTCGATCGTTGGGACATCGAGGTTCACCGGGATCATGTACTCGGCCATATTCGTGTTGGTGAACCGGCCGAAGCGCGGGTCCATGTGCGTCGCTTCGAACAAGGCTTGGCTCATCCCCCAGGTGATGCCGCCGATCAGCTGGCTCTCGGCGAGCTTGGGGTTGAGAATGCGCCCGCAAGCATAGACCCCGGTGAGCTGCCGCACCCGGATCAACCCAAGATCGGGATCCACCGCGACCTTGGCGAAGATGGCGCCGAAACTGTGCATCCCGCGCGGCCCCTCCCGCGCATCGCGTTCCGGATCGCCGGAGCGGACCTGACCTACGCCGCCGGGATCGAAATAGCCGTCGCACGACAGCTCGGTGAGCCCTGCGCGGCGCAGAACCGTTGTGACCGTCTCGCCCGTGCCGCCGCCGGCGGCGAAGATGCGACCGTCGTGCAGCTCCAGATCATCGACGGTGCGGCCATGCAGCGGGCACTCGTCCTGGCCGGTGGCCATCTCCAGCAGCTTGGCCTTCAGGTCGCGCGCGGCCTTCATCGCAGCGGGTGCCAGTGAGCCTGTCAGGGAGGCGCCCGCCTGCATCGGCGCCTCGGGCAGTGAGCTATCGCCGATCAGCGCCTGTACCGCGTCGATCGGCAGGGCGAGTTCGTCGGCGACCATCTGGCGAAGGAAGGTCGCGCTGCCGGTGCCGATATCGGTCGCGCCGGAGGCGACATGCGCTGTCCCGTCCGCCCTGATGGTCACGCGCGCCTGCGCGCGCTGCCGGTAGACCGTATGCGAGGCGCTCGCCATGCCCATGCCGACCAGCATCCCGTCCGCGCGTGTCGAGCGCGGTTCGGGATTGCGCGAGGACCAGCCGAACCGCTCCGCACCGACACGATAGCAATCCTTCAGCCGCTTGCTCGACCAGGGACTTCCATCGACCGGGTAGACATCCGCGTGGTTGCGCAAGCGTAACTCGATGGGGTCGATGCCGAGTTCTGCCGCGAGTTCATTGAGCGCGCATTCCTGCACCAGCATGCCGGGGGCTTCGCCGGGCGCCCGCATGAAGGTCGGCGCCATCACGTTGGCGCGCCGGAGCCGGCAGCGCGTCTCCAGCGCCGGCAGGTCGTACATGAAGGTGAACGGATACCAGCTCGGCTCGACCCAATCCTCCCACGCAGGCGTGGCAGAGAGTTTGGTCACATCGGCCGCGACCAGTTTGCCGTCGCGCGTCGCGCCCAGCCGAAGGTCGATGCGCTGCTCCTCGCGGAAGCCGACCGAGGTGTACATCTGGGCACGGCTGAGCACGAGCCGCACGGGTCGGCCGACCTCGCGCGCCGCCAGCGCCACCAGCCAGCTATGGGACCAGACCGGCCCCTTGCAGCCGAAGCCGCCGCCGACATAGTGCGTCACCACGCGGACGTTCTCGCGCGGCAGGCCGAGCAGCTTGGCCATCCCGTTGCGGTGATTGTAAACGTGCTGGCTGGTCTCGTAGAGCGTCAGGCGATCCGCGTCGTTCCAGACTGCGGTGGAGGCGACCGGCTCCATCGGGTTGTGATGGTTGTTGGAAAGCTGCCAGCTGCCTTGGATCGCCACGTCGGCGTCATTGAGCGCAGCCGCTCCCGCGCCGCGCTTAACCGCGCCGGGAAGGTACCCGGCGAGGAAGCCGAGCCACACTCGCTCGGGCTCGTGATAGGCTTCGCCGGAAAGATCGGTGCCGCCGTCCAGGCCGACAACCGGTTCCTCTTCCGCAAACACATAATGAATGACCGCCGCCGCGTGCTGCGCGGCCTCAAGCGTCTCCGCCAAAACCAGCCCGATCGGCTGGCCGGCGTAGTGGATTGTCATGTCGGCCATCGGCACGAAGGCCGAACCGTACATGATGTCCCAATCGGGCTGTTCGGGCTCGCTCGGTAGCTTCGGCATCGTCTCGGGGGTGAAGACGCGCACGACGCCGGGCACCGCCTCGGCGGCGGTCGCGTCCACCGAGCGGATCGCGCCGCGGGCGATCGGGCTGGGCACTAGCACGGCGTGCAGCAGGCCGGGCACGGCGATGTCGCCGGTGTATGCGATCGCGCCGGAGACCTTGAGACGCGCTTCGGTGCGGGACATCGGGCGGCCGGTGAAGGGCTGGACGGCGGCCTTCATGCGCGTGTCTCCGCATGGCGACGAGCGAGAGTCTGCAGCGCGCGGCCAATGGCAGCCCGGGCCTGGGGAATCTTGTAGGCATTGCCGGATTGCGGACGTGCGCCGTCCAGGGCCCCGTCGGCGAGGCGAGCGAGCGCTGACGCGTCGTCGGGACGATGTCCGGCCAGGAGCTCGGTCGCTCTCTCGAAGCGCCACGGCTTCGACGCGAGGCCACCCAGCGCGAGCCGCGCTTTGCGGATCGTGCCGTCCACCTCGAACTCCACGGCGGCGGCAACTGAAACCGAAGCGTACTCATACGAGCTGCGATCGCGCACTTTCAGGTAGTGCGACTGGCGGCTCAAAGCACTGATCGGTACGGTCACACCAGTGACGATTTCGTCGGCGGCAATCACCGTCTCAATCTCCGGCGTCTGGCCCGGGAGGCGATGCAAATCGGCTGCGGCCACGCTGCGCGCGCCGTCCGGGCCGTGCAGATGAACCGCGCTGTCTAGGGCCACCAGCATGACTGCGAAGTCTCCGGGATAGTTGGCGATGCACTGCTCCGATATGCCGAGGACTGCCAGATTACGGTTTTCGCCAGCCATCGCGCCGCATCCGCTCCCGGGGTCGCGCTTGTTGCAGGGAAAGTGACGATCGCGGAAGTAGACGCACCGCGTCCGCTGGAGCAGGTTGCCGCCGATCGACGCCATGTTGCGTAGCTGGGCGGAGGCCGCGAATAGCAGTGACTCCGAGAGGCCTGGAGCATGTGCGCGCACGGCCGGATGACCGGAGACATCGCTCATCCGGGCGAGCGCGCCGATGTGGAGTGCTCCGTCCGTCTTTTGAATCGCGTCCATGCCGGGCAGGCGATTGACGTCGATCAATACCGTGGGATGCATCACACCAGACTTCATCAGGTCGATTAGTGTCGTGCCGCCGGCGAGAAAGCGTGCACCTGGATATTCGCGTGCGAGATCCAGCGCCTCATCGCGTGTTCGTGGCTCGATATAGCTGAAGGGCTGCATGGCGGGTCCTCCCTCAGGCATCTCCGGGGGCGGTGGTCTCGGCCACCTCGCGCACGGCGGCGACGATGTTCTGATATGCGGCGCAACGGCACAGGTTGCCGCTCATCCGCTCGCGGATTTCGTGCTCATCGAGGTCTTCACGGCCGGTGAAGGGCCGCGACGGATCGGTAGCCGCGCTCGGGCAGCCCTGGTCAACCTCCGCCAGCATGGCAACGGCGGACACGATCTGTCCGGGCGTACAATAACCGCACTGAAGCGCGTCGTGCTCGACGAAAGCGCGTTGCATCGGGTGAAGCGTGCCGTCGCTTCCGGCAAGCCCCTCGATGGTGGTGATGGCGCCGTCGCGCGCCGATAGCGCCAGCGTCAGGCACGACAGAACACGTCGACCGTCGATCATGACCGTGCAGGCGCCGCAGGCGCCGTGATCGCAGCCCTTTTTGGTGCCCGTAAGCTTCATCCGCTCGCGCAGTGCGTCGAGCAGCGTCGTCCAGGGCTCGACGCTCACCTCACGGGTCACGCCGTTGACATGTAGCCGCAAAGGCACCGCTGTGAGGGGATCAAGTACGGCGAAGGTCGGCTCGGGCGGCACCGATCCGTGGGATGATGGACGGTGCTGTGCTTCCGCCGAGGCTGCTTCGATCACCATTCCCGAGCTCCTCAAGTGCCCCTGCCTGCTGTGGTGCTCAATCGATTCGCGTCGGAGGGCGCGCGGTCACCAGGGGAGCGGGTTGTTGAATCGATCGACATAGCGCAGCCCGGCCTTGCCTCGGTTCGCATCGACCATGTCGACCACGAGCGGGATGCTTTGCTCCACGGACAGAATGGCGTCGCTGCCGCCCATCTCGGTCCGTACCCAGCCCGGAGCGACGAGGAGCAGCGCGTGCCTGTCATCGGCGTGTTTCGCCGCATAGCCCTGCATGAGCATGTTGAGCGCAGCCTTGCTGGACGCGTAGAGCTGCCAGGAACCTGTGGCGTTCGCGATGCTGCCGAGCTCCGAACTCATGATCGCGATGGTTCCGCCGGTCGGCACCAGATCCCGCAGAATTTCGACTGCACGCACGGGCGAGAAGGCGTTGGTCAGCATCATGTCGAGAAAGTCCGTCTCGCGCGCGCCGACCGGACTCGCCTCGATATCGCGCGCGATGCCCGCATTGATGAACAGGACATCGACGCGTCGACCGCCCAGGCGCTCGCGAAGCGCGCGAACCGTGCCCGCATCGTTGATGTCGACCACCTCGACCTCAAGGCTGCTGGGGAAGCGGGTCGCGAGTTTCTCGAGCGGATCGGAGCGGCCTCGCGCCGTGGCGATCACGCGCCAACCGCGCCCGAGCCACTCCTCCACGAGGGCAAGACCGAGCCCGCGCGATGCACCGACGACGAGCGCCGTAGATTGCCCTGTCATGCCAGCCTCCTTTGCATTGGCTCAGCTCTATCTGGCGCAGAAGCGGCTCAGGAATTAGCGTCGTTCTGTCAGATCATTCCGGACCGGGAATCATGGAACGATGCCGTATGACAGTCGGCTGCTGGCCGGGGTGACGATCCTGATGGCGGTGGTCGAGGCCGGAACTATGACTCGGGCCGCCGAGGCCCTAGGTCTCACTCAATCGGGGGTGGGACGCGCCATTCAGCGCTTGGAGGCCCGTGTCGGCGTTCGGCTGCTCGATCGCACGACCCGGACCTTGCGGCTCACCGACGAGGGGCGACGCTTCTGGGAGCGGGTCGGCCCGCATCTCGACGGGATCGAGGACGCGGCCCTGGAGGCCGCTGGCAGCGCTCAGACGGTGCGCGGCCGTCTGCGGGTGAACGTCGATCCGTTCTTCTCGCGCTTGGTCCTGTCGCGGGAGCTGACGCGCTTTCTCGCGATCCACCGCGAACTGCGGCTCGAACTCATCATGCGCGACCAGATCGGTGACCTCGTCGCCGACGGGTTCGATATGGCGCTCCGGTTCGGGGATCCGCCGGTGGCGGGCTTCACCGCACGCAAACTCCTGGAGACCCGAATCCTCACCGTCGCCGCGCCAACATACTTGGCGGCGCACGGCCGCCCCGCGCACCCGCGCGACCTGATCGACCATACGTGCATCGACTATCAAGATCCGCTGACAGGGCGTCCCTTCGAATGGGAGTTCCGCCGCGGCAACGAGGTCGTGCCGGTGCGGCAGCCGGCACGCCTGATGGTGTCGGATGTCGAGACGATGATCGGCGCCTGTTGCGAAGGTGCGGGGATCGCTCAGGTCATGCAACTCGGCAGCCGGAACATCGTCGCGAGCGGCAGGCTCGTCGAGATCTTCCCGGACTGGCCGGATGAGACCTTCCCCCTGTACGCGATCTATCCATCGCGGCAGCATCGCGCCGCCAAGGTCCGTGCCTTCACCGAATGGTGCCTGCAGCTGCTCGGCGGCGACAACGAACTCGATGCGGCGGCAATACGTTGAGCGGCGTCTCGACGCTACAGCGCCGCCCGGCCGATCGAGGCACCGCCGTCGACGTAGAGCGTCTGCCCCGTCATGAACGCCGCCCCGTCCGACATCAGGAACGCGATGGCTGCCGCGATCTCCTCCGGCCGTCCGAAGCGGCCCACCGGCACCCCGGCGAGGTAGCGCTGTTCGCCCGGGCTGCCCGGTGGGTTGTTGGCGCGAAACAGCTCCGTCTCGGTCGGCCCAGGCGCCACCGCGTTGACGGTGATCCCGGTCGTGGCGAGTTCGAGCGCCCAGGAGCGGGTGAAGCTGACCAGTGCCGCCTTCGCGGCCGCGTAGGCCGTGCGCTCGACGCTGCCGAGGACGGTCAGGCTGGCGATGTTGACGACCCGGCCCCAACCGCGCTGCCGCATGCCCGGCAGGATCGCCTGCACGGTCTGGACCGCCGGGTGGAGGTTGACGCGCAAGACCTCGTCCAGCGCGGGGATCTCGACAGTTCCGAGCCGCTGTGGGCGCACCAAGCCCACATTGTTGACCACGCCGTCGAAGGCGAAGCGTCCGGTCAGCTCGGCGAGGACCGCATCGGTCGCCGCATCGTCGGCGAGGTCGACTGTCACTAGCGTGCCGGGGAAGCCGTCGAGACCGCCGCGCGCGAGGCCGACGACGTGGTGGCCCGCGCCGGCGAGGTGGTGGGCCAGCGCCAGCCCGATGCCCTTGCTGGCACCGGTCACGAGAAAGGTTCGGGACATCTTGAATCTCCTAGAGGCCGCGCGGACGCCGACGCGGCCCGGGCGTCGTGTCTGATCAGGCGGAAACGGAAGCGGCGCGGCGGAGCGCCGGCAGCATGTCGTCGGGCTCGGGGCGGCGGGTGTAGTCCGGGTTCACCTCGGCGTAGAGGATCACGCCGTCCTGCCCGACGACGAAGCGCCCGGGCATCGGCAGGGTCCAGCTCGCGTCGCCGTTGAACGCCGGCAGGTCGTTCTTCAGGTTCTTATAAAGATCAACCAAGTAATCTGGCAGCATGAAGCGCAGGCCGAACGCGGCCGCGACCGCGTTGTGCGGGTCCGACAGGATCGGGAATCCGAGCGCGTTCTGGCGGACCGACTTCCGGCTATTGGCCGCTGTCTGCGGTGAGATGGCGACGAGGCTCGCCCCAAGCCTCTCGAACTGCGGCAGCGCCTCCTGGAGCGCCTGGAGTTCCATGTTGCAGTAGGGGCACCACACGCCGCGATAGAAGCTGATCACGAGCGGCCCACGCGCCAGCAGGGTCGCGGAGGAGACGGGCTGCCCCTCCGGGTCGGTGAGCGTGAACGCCGGCGCCCGTTCTCCGGCCTTCAGGGCGCGGGTAGCAGCGCCGGAGGCGATAAGCTCCGCGGTGGCCCGGTGCATCGTCTCGATCACTGAGGGCGGGACATTGTAGGGCGGCTTGCCGGCCTGAAATTCGGCTTTGAAGGCGTCAAGCTTGGATTGCAGAGTCATGGATCTTCACCTTAGGTGAGAGGATGGTGGGCCGGCTCGCAGGGATGGATCGGCGTGGGACGAGTCCGGTGGCGTGCGGCCGGTCAGGTCTGCGGGATGAGCGCGTTCACCCGCTCGACTGCACGCTGGACAGCGGGACGCGACGCGACCGAGTCGTACCAGCGGGCGACATGCGGCGTGTTCTCGAAGCTCACGCCGGCGAACTCACGCCGCCAGAGCCAGCCGAAATGGGCGATGTCGGCGATCGTAAAGGCATCGCCGGCGACGTGGCGGCGTTCAGCCAGGATGCCATCGAGCACGCCCAGCGTGCGGTTCGCTTCGGCCGAGAAGCGAGCGATGGCGAGCGGCTGCGGCTCCGCGGCCTGACGTTGGAAGAAGCCCGCCTGCCCGAATGCCGGGCCGAGCCCGGACGCGTGGAAGAACAGCTGCTCGAACACGCGCGCCCGGCCCTCGCCGTCCGGCGGCATGAGCCGGCCGCTCATCTCGGCGAGGTAGACCAGGATCGCCGCGGACTCGGTCAGGACCAACCGTCCATCGGCCGCCGTCGGATCGATCAACACCGGCACTTTCGCGTTCGCGTTCAGCGCCACGAACGCAGGTGCCTTCTGCTCACCCTGACGCACATTCACGCCGTGCAGGACGTAAGGGAGATCGAGTTCCTCCAGCGCGATGGGAACCTTGATGCTGTTGGGCGTGGCAAAGGCATAGACCTCGAACATGTCCACATTGCTCCGGCGGGACCACCGCGCCGATGCGGTGGAGACGGCCGGATTGATGCGCCTCCCCCGATGGACAGGGCAGGCGGCACAGGGCGATAACGCTCATTCCAAGGAGGAATGGCGTGGACCGGTATCAAGCGATGGCCACCTTTGTGCGGGTCGTGGAGTCCGGCTCCTTCTCAGGCGCCGCCCGGCTCCTCAACGTCGGCCAGCCCGCGGTCTCCAAGACGATCGCGCAGCTGGAGAACCGGCTGCAGGTCAGCCTGCTCGTCCGCTCGACCCACGGCCTGAGCCCTACGGAGGCGGGCCTGCGCTTCTACGAGCGGGCGCGGGCCGCCATCGCCGAGGCGGACGAGGCCGAGCGCGTCGCCCGCGGCGCGGGCGCCGGGCTCTCGGGGCGGCTGCGCGTCTCGGCGGCGACCACTTTCGCCCGGCTCCACGTGGTGCCGATGCTGCCGCGCTTCCTCGCCGAGCACCCGGATCTCGACATCGAGATCATCCTCGACGACCGGGTGATCGATCTCGTCAGCGAGGGGATCGACTTGTCGCTGCGCATGGGAGCGCTGCCGGACTCGGCCGCCGTCGCACGCAAGCTCGCGACCGGGGCGCGCTCGGTCCTCGCCACCCCCGGCTATCTCGCCCGCGCGGGCGAACCGCGCAGCCCGGCGGACCTCGCCGGGCACGAGGCGGTGATCTACAGCCAGCTGCCCGATGTCTGGTCCTTCACGCGGGACAGCACCGAGGTGTCGGTGACGGTGCATGGCCGCGTGCGGGTCAGCGCGGCCGAGGGCCTGCGTGCGGCCGTGCTGGCCGATATCGGGCTCACCATCGCGTCGGACTGGATGTTCGCTCCCGAACTGGCGAGCGGCGCGGTGCGGCGGCTGCTCCAGCCCTGGGCGTTGCCCGACATTGACCTGTGGGCGGTCTTCCCCACCGGCCGCATGGCCAGCGCCAAGGCACGTCTCTTCGCCGCCTTCGTCGAGGCGACGATGGTCGGGACTCGGGCGCCCCATTCCACGGCGGCATAACCCTTATCGCTTCGCGGGGTCGTCCGCGGCCGAACGGATCCGTCTATCTCGTCCTCATGCCGACCGAACGAGTTCGGCCACCACGAGGACAGCACCGATGGCCCGTTTCGAGACCTACCGCGACGCCTTCCCCAACGCCCGCCTGACCCGCAAGCCGAACGGCGTTCTGGAAGTCATGCTCCACACCGACGGTGACAAGCTCGTCTTCAACGGCCACACCCATGAGCAGTTCGTCGACCTGTTCCACGCCATCGGCGAGGACCGCGACAACCGAGCGGTGATCCTGACCGGGGCGGGTGACGCGTTCATGGACGCGATCAACCCCGACGGCTTCGATTTCTTCACGCCGCAGGGCTACGACAAGATCCTGCGGGAGGGCCGCAAGGTGCTCAGCAACATCCTCGACATCGAGGTGCCGATGATCACCGCGCTGAACGGCCCGGTCCTGCTGCACAGCGAGTACGCGCTGCTCACCGACATCGTGCTGGCGACGCCCGACACGGTCTTCCAGGACAAGCCGCACTTTGAGTTCGGGATCGTGCCGGGCGACGGCATGCACATCCTGTGGCCTGAGGTGATCGGCTCGATCCGCGGGCGGTACTTCCTGCTGACGCGGCAGGTGCTGGACGCGCAGACGGCCAAGGACTGGGGCGTGGTCAACGAGATCCTGCCGCGGGACCGGTTGCTGACGCGGGCGCACGAGATCGCGGACGGGATCGCCGCCCTGCCGCCGCTCACGGGCCGCTATACGCGGATCGCGCTCACGCAGCGCCTGCGCCGTCTGGTCGAGGAAGGCTCCGGCTACGGCCTGGCCCTGGAGGGCATCAGCGCCGCCGACGTGGCGCGAAGCATGGCCCCGGCGGTTTGATCGCTCGACTCGAACCTGCATCGCCCCAGGCGTGAAATCGCGGCTTGGGGCGATCCAAGTAGCCGCCGGGCGGCGTGCAGCCCATGCCGCCCTGACAGCCTGGGATCGGTGTCTTTCCCGTGCTGCCTTTGCGGGCGCCGTGCCGGCGGTGGAGCGTCCTACAGGATGAAACACAGATGGCGGGCCGCGTGCGAGCCGCCAGCATGGAAGGTATTGCCGCGTATTCCCTGTCGGCCAGATTTGCCGAGTTGACAGCGACAATGCCCGGTATCGTTGTCGAGCTTGTTTCCGAACGCCACCTCATCAATCTGACTAAGCACGAGCCCGACATTTCCGTGTCGTTCGTACCGCCCCAGGGCCCGCGCCTAAGTGTGCGGCGGGTTGGCGACTTTCGCTTGGCCCCGTTCGCCTCAAAATCATACTTGATCAGACGAGGCGGGCCCGATACCCGCACCGACCTGCAAGACCACGACTTCGTGTATCATGTCGATGACCTCATCGCCATCGAGCCGGCGCATTGGCTGTCGGAGATCCGGAAGCCGACCGACGTGGTCTTCCGCTCCACTAGCATGGCCGCCCAGCAGAAGGCCGTCGCGGCAGGCGCGGGCATCGGCCTGCTGCCGCTCTTCTCGGCAAAGACCAACCCGGCGCTGGTCCCCGTGCTTCCGGACGCGGTAGTGGTGCGCCGCGATCTCTACCTCGGCGTGCACGAAGACATCGGATGTGTCGGCCGAGTTCGCGCGGTCACCCGCTTTCTCACCAGCCTGTTCACCGATGAGGCAGGCCATCTGAACGAATTTTGAGCAGAGGGCGGCATCAGCGCACTGCGCGTTGCATATTTCCGGCCTTCGCCGAATGGCGGGTCTCTGTTGAAACGGCGGTGTCCCTCGAATTGGAGCCGCGCGAATGCCCGCCGAATATCCGCAGTTCAAGGCTGCCGCCTGTCACGTCGCACCGGTCTACCTCGACAGCGCCGGCTCCGCTGAGAAGGCCGTGGCGCTGATCGGCGAAGCTGCTCGCGCTGGTGCGGACCTTGTGGTCTTCCCCGAAGGCTACATGCCGGGCTTTCCCCTCTGGGTGGCCTTGCGCGCGCCGATCCACAACCACGACCTGTTCAAGCGACTGGCGGCCCAGTCCGTCCGACTCGACGGCCCCGAGATCGGCGCGGTGCGTGCCGCGGCGCGGCGGCACGGCGTTCTTGTCTCCCTTGGGTTCAGCGAAAGCACCCAGGCTAGCGTCGGATGCCTTTGGAACTCGAACGTGTTGATCGGGCGCGACGGCGCCATCCTCAACCACCACCGCAAGCTCGTCCCGACCTTCTACGAGAAGCTCGTCTGGGCGAACGGTGACGCCCGGGGCCTGCGCGTGACGCAGACCGAGATCGGACGGGTCGGCATGCTGATCTGCGGCGAGAACACGAACCCCCTGGCCCGCTACGCCCTCATGGCACAGGGCGAGCAGGTCCACATCTCGACCTACCCGCCGGCTTGGCCGACCCGCCCGCCGGGCGAAAGCGCGGCCTACGATCTGAAGCGGGCCATCGAGATCCGCGCCGGGGCGCACGCCTTCGAGGCCAAGGTCTTCAACATCGTCTGCTCCGCCGTCCTCGACGACATGGCGAGATCGGTCCTATGCGACGGCGATACCGCCCTGGCCGACATCGTCGAGCGGACGCCCGCGGGTGTCTCCATGGTCTTGGATCCGACCGGGTCACATGTCGTCGAGCCACACCAGGGTGGCGAGCGCATCCTCTATGCCGACATCGACGTCGCGGACTGCGTGGAGCCCAAGCAGTTCCACGACGTGGTCGGCTACTACAACCGCTTCGACATCTTCCAGTTGAACGTCGACCGGACGCCGCGCGAGCCGGCCAGCTTCGAGGCCGCGGCCGCAACCTCGTTCGCGCAAGGGGCCGACCGCGCGGGTGGTGACCCGGGCGCCTTTGGTCCGGTGCTCGCATGGTCGGGGCCTGACGGCGGCGACCAAGCCGTGGCTCCCCCGCTGCGGCGCCTGGGCAACTGAGGCATTCCCGACGCGGCCGGCTCCCATGGCAAGACCGCGCCGCCCCGAGAGTTTGCGTTCAGAACTCCCTTTTCTCGAATCCCACAAGCAATGGAGACCCGGCATGCTTTCGCCCGACAGGCATCCCGTTTCCGAGCACGATCACCGCATCATGGACCTCTCCCGGAAAAGAGCGCGGGTCGCCACGGCCCTGAGCGTCGTGATGATCCTGATGTACTTCACGTTCATGGGGATGTTCGCCTTCGCGAAGCCGACGCTTGGCACGATCCTCGTCCCGGGTCTCTCGCTCTGCATCCTCCTGGGGGCCGGCGTCATCGTCGGCTCCTTCTCGCTCTGCCTCGTCTACGTGGTCTGGGCGAACCGCTTCTACGACCCGGCCGTGCGCCGCATCACGAACTGAGGGCCGGGCACGATGCAAGCCGCGAACAATCCCCTCGCCGTCACCTTCTTCGTCGTCTTCATGGCGCTGACGCTCGGCATCACCTACTGGGCCGCTCGGCGAACGCGGACGACCGAGCAGTTCTTCGCCGCCGGCGGGCAGATCACGGCTTGGCAGAACGGCTGGGCGCTGGCTGGTGACTTCCTCAGCGCGGCGGCGCTGCTGGGCATCGCCGGTATTATTACCTCGAACGGCTTCGACGGGCTGATCTACTCCATCGGCTTCCTGGTCGGCTGGCCGATCATCTCGTTCTTGATCGTCGAGCCGCTGCGCAATCTGGGCAAGTTCACCTTCGCCGACGTGGTCGCCTACCGCCTGCGCCAACGGCCGGTGCGGACGGCCGCGTCCGTCGGGACGCTGACCGTCATCCTCCTGTACCTGATCGCCCAGATGGTCGCGACGGGCTCACTGATCAAACTCCTGTTCGGGCTGCCCTACACCGTCTCGGTCATCGTGGTCGGGACAGCGATGCTCGTCTACGTGCTGTTCGGCGGCATGCTGGCGACGACCTGGGTGCAGGTCATCAAGGCGGTGCTCCTGTCCATCGGCGGCCTGATCCTGGCGCTGTTGGTGCTGGCGCACTTTGACATGAACCCGCTGCACCTCTTCTCGGCCGCGGCCGAGAAGTATGGCGACCGCGTGCTCCAGCCGGGCTCCAAGGTCGCTGGGAGCGGCTGGGACGCGATCTCCCTGGGTGTCGGGTTGATGTTCGGGACCGCCGCGCTGCCCCATGTCCTGATGCGGGCGTTCACGGTCCCGGACGTGAAGGAGGCCCGGATGTCGATCCTCTACGCGACCGGCATCATCGGCTCGTTCCACCTCCTCGTCTTCGTGATCGGATTCGGGGCGATGGTCCTCGTCGGACCCGAGATCGTGACCAAGGCCGGGGGCGGCGGCAACATGGCCGCCCCCCTCCTGGCCCTCACGATCGGGGGAAGCGGGTTCTTCGGCTTCATCTGCGCCGTGGCGTTCGCGACGATGCTCGCGGTCGTCGCCGGGCTGACGCTGTCCGGGGTGGCGACGGTCTGCCACGACCTCTGGGTCAACGTCGTTCGCCAGGGGCACTCCTCCGAGCGCGAGCAACTCACGGTCGCACGGATCGCGACGGTCGCCATCGCCGCCCTGGCGGTGTTCCTGGGCATCGTCTTTGAGGGCCAGAACGTCGCCTTCATGGCGGGGCTCGCCTTCGCCGTTGCGGCCTCCGCGAACTTCCCGGCACTGCTGCTGTCCATCGCCTGGAAACGGTTCACGACCCCGGCGGCAGTCGCCAGCATCCTGGTCGGGACGTTCTCCGCCCTCCTGATGATCTGGCTGTCACCCACCATTCAGGTCGACGTGCTCGGGAAAAACCTCACCGAAGTCTCGCGATCTTGGTGGTTCATCCCGATGAAGAACCCGGCCATCATCAGCATGCCGCTATCCTTCCTCGTGGCGGTCGCTGTCTCACTCATCACCCGGGAGGAAGGCGCCGAAGTCACCTTCCGTGAGATGCGCCACCGGATCATGTTCGGTAAGTCCCAGGATGCGTATCCGGGACGGTGACCCCCAGGCTGCGCTTGGCACCGGCGACGGGCTGCTCCAAAGCGTTTCGCCACCGCGTTCTTGCACCTCGGCACCGGGGCTGGCACCCGGCCGAGCCGGTTTGCTGCGCCGGTTCGTCGAGGGTCTCTCGCTTAAACGTGCCGTGGACGAGGCTGCGCTCGCGTTACCCTGGTCGACAAGCCCGATCGAGGGGCAGATCGGCGGCATTTCCCGGGGGGCGACAGCAACTAATGAGCTTGGCTTAGGTCTCCGCGCTCACCCCGTAAGGCCAATCGAAACAACCGGATCGTCGATGACATCCATCGGGGACGACCACCTACGATGTCAGCTATTCTCGGGCAGCACGGCTACGCCTCGCCCCGCTTGCAGATGGAAGTAGGCGGAGTTGCCTGTCAGAAGTCCAGTTCCAGTTCGGCACCACCGGCTGCACGCGAAACACACGGCATGATCGACGAGAGGCGATCTTCCGGTGCGAGATACATGTCGCGATGATCCGCCTCGCCCGCCACCAATGTCATCCGGCATTTTCCACACGTGCCACTTTCGCAGGAGGCGTCCGGCTTCAAGTCTGCCCGACGCAGCGTATCCAAGATCGTTTCGTCCTCGCCGACATGAAAAATCCTTCCCGTCGAGACTTGCCTGACGGAGAATGCCTGGTCTCCCGCCCTGGTTTTGGGGAGCGAGCCAAAGCGTTCGAAATGCACATGGCTGCGGGGCCAGTGAATTGAATTGAGCCCGATGCTTCGCATCAACTGATCCGGTCCGCAGCAATACAAGTGGGTTCCAGTGCCGTTGTCCTTCAGCATGGGCCGGATGTCGAAACGTCTCCCGCCATGTTCTGACGAGAAGTGACACGTCAATGCGCCTCCAAGCTCCATCCGCCCGAGATCCTCCGCATAGGCCGCTTCAGCCTGAGAGCGGGCAAGATAGAGCAGCCTAAATTCGTTGAGCGAATCTTTGGTGAGCCGGCGAATCAGCGACATCATCGGAGTGATACCGATCCCGCCGGCAACAAGAAGATGACGTCGCCCGTGCCCGAGTCTTAGGCCATTCTGCGCCAACTCCACTTCGAGCACGACGCGTTCGTGAGCCTCGTCATGCATGCTCTGTGAACCGCCGCGCGACGTCGGCTCACGCTTGACCGCTATGACATAGCGGTGTCGTTCGCGATCGTCATTGCACAGCGAGTAGTTCCGGCGCTCCGAGGACGGCGTTTGCACGATGAGGCTGCTTCCCGCTTCGAACTCAGGCAACGGGCCGCCATCCGACCGTCGAAGGTCGAACTCACAGATCGCCTCCGTCAGCATCCTTCGCGCGTGTATCTGAAGCGACATACCGTTTCCTGAGGTCATGGTCGCCTCCGTCATCGGATCGTGACAGGGGAACCGATCTCTACGGATCCCCCTTCGAGAACTTCGGCATAGACTCCCATGTCGGCATGACCATAGTTCTTCATGAGCGAGCGTGGGATTGCCATGTTCCGCTCGGCCGTCGTTGGGTCCACGTCAGTGGCGGCGCAGCGCCGAGTTCTCCTGAAAATCCGCAGTCTCGCGGAGCCGATCTCAATCTCCCTGCCCAGCAGTTCGAATTCCTGAAACGCATCAAGCCCGTCGAAATAGAGGTTGGCTCGGAAGCGCATCGGATCGATCTGAGCGTCAATGCGTGCTCCGAACTCACGAACGCTATTAAGATTCATCAATGAGATCGCGTTCATCATCAGCTTCGAATGGACGGAGATGTCGGTAAAACGATTATCTCCTCCGACCGCTATCGTCGGTTCTTTGCCAGCATCAAGATCAAACATGTGTGAGAAGAACTTACTCAGTCTCCGCCGGCCGGCTTCCGTATCCAGATTTTCTTCCAGAACAAGCTGGCCTTGCACGCGTATTTCGAGCCTATGCGTTTTGTTGTCGAAGAAGGTCGAGAGGCCTGCAAGCCGCTCCTCCTTCACGAGGACTATGAAGCGCGTTTTCGGCAGTGGCTGATAGTTGACCGCGTCATAACCACTGTCGTGGCGTGCAAGGCCATAGATCCGGTCCATGGGAAAGCCCTCGCCCTGGACCAGCCGCACGTTGGACAGAGCTTGCGCGCTCAACCCCTTCACCGGGTAGTGGTACAATCCGGAGACGGTTGGCGCCATTGCAGCCCTCCTTGCCATTCAGATCAAAGCGATGCCGTCGCCTCGCATGACCGAGGCCTGGAACGGCGAGTGGGGAAGCGCTCTACGGCTCGATCCGAAGCGCGCCTGTTTTTAACATTCTGCTGGCTCATGTGAAACATTCTGTTCAGACGAGAGCAGGTTATCTGACTGCGCCTTCCTTGCGCGTCGCCGCGCGAAGAGTCTTGAGCTCCGAACCACCGACCAACGCCGGCGACAAGTGGTTGGCGAAGATGCGGGTCTGCCCGGAGAAGCCAATGCAAACCTTAGATGAATCTCAGAAGAAGCCTCTGATCTCGCGCGCAATGTCCGCCCCGTTGGTTTCCAGCGCGAAATGCCCGGTGTCGAGGAAAGTGACGCGCGCGTCCGGAATGTCACGCCGGAAAGCCTCGGCTCCGGGCGGTACGAAGAAAAGATCGTTGCGACCCCATACCGCGAGGAGCTTCGGGCGGCGCTCGCGGAAGAAGGCCTGAATCAGCGGGTAGCGCTCCAAGTTGCGCTTGTAGTCGAGCTTGAGCTTGACTTGGCGACCCGCGTTGCCCGGTCGCGCTAGGATGGCCGCATCAAGCGTGTACGCCTCCGGTTCAATCACGGACGGGTCGGGTACGCCGTGGAAGTAGGGCGCCTTGACGCCCTCGAGCGTCATGCGGGCGCGGATGGCGTCCACGGCGGCCTCGTTCGGCTTCGCCCAGTAGGCCCGGAGCGGCGCCCACGCGGCCTCGCCGAGCCCTTCCAGATAGGCGTTGCCGTTCTGAGACACGATGCCGGCGATGCGGTCAGGATGGGCGAGCGCCAAGTCCCAACCGACCGGAGCGCCGTAGTCGAACGTATAGAGAAAGTAACGCTTGAGGCCGAGGGCATCGACGAAGGCCTCCACTGTACGCGATAGTGACGCGAAGTCATAGACGTAGCCTCGGTCGTCCGGAACCACCGTGAAGCCGAAGGACGGCAGATCCGGCGCGATCAGGCGAAACCGGTCCGCCAGGCTTGGCATGAGATGGCGGAAGTAGAAGGAGGAATTTGCGAAGCCGTGCAGGAGCAGGAAAACCGGCGCATCTGGGCGGCCAGCCTCTCTGTAGAAGACGTCCACACCGTCGGCCCGGATCATGCCGTGACGAACGTCGTCCTCCATTGCTGGCTGGCCCTCAGCAGGGATGGCGCCTGCCGTGCTCAATCCCGCCGCGAGGGCAGCGCCAACGAGCAGATGCCGCCGCGTTGACTTGGCCTGCACGCCCTTGGTTGTCTCGATCCCATGCTGATGAGGGGTCATGGCTCGTCTCACGATTGCGGGATGATGAGCGGCTCGACCCGTTCGCCTCTCAGCAAAAGATGTCGAATCCGCCGATCGGGCCTGTGCGAAGGACATCCCAAAGGAGTTATCGATTGACACCCGTGATCCGAAATGTGGCGTCGGGCGGTAAGGCCGAGATATCTCGGGACCACTCGGCCGAGAACCCGCTGCTATCGGGAGGCATCTTCCCGATTTTCGAGACGGTGGTCAGATTGACGTGGCGTGTGTTTTGTACTGGGTCAGGTTCCAGACTTGGTAAGTCCTACCGTCCGAATATCCGATGGTCGCCCCGAGCTACTCTGCGCGGCGTTCGAAGATCGCCAGGAAGATCCAGCTTGGCTCGAAGGCCGACTAGGTCCTTCAGGCGGTAACCGTAGGGACAATCGCTGGCTGCCGCCCCGCTTCCGACCCATGCCAGCCATGTCGACGACCATCGGCCGTTCCCGAAAACGGACCTTAGCCTGGCGCGCGTACTCCGGCCAGGATTCCATGGCAATACATTGACCGCTGTCGGTCAAGCAACAGCACAATTTGCGAGCGAGTTCTGGGCAGGGCGCCTGTCAGGCGCAGATCAGACGCGACCCTCGACTTGGACCGCGCAGGGCTTGACACCCGCGCGACGTCGCGGCGCTCAACAGCACGATGCAGACACGCCAGACGTGCCTCTAGACCGTATTGCCGCCGGCGACCGAGGCCTCAGCCCCGTTCCGGTCCGAAGTCGTCAGCATGGAGGTGATACCTATGCGCATTCATAAAGCCTGTCAGCATCCGCCGCGCCCGTCATCTTCCCGTCTAGGACACTTCCGTCGGGAGCCGATCACTAGGGGAGCGAGGGCTGTGACTTCACCCCACGGCACCCAGCGTAGAGCGGATGCGCGGCGTCGCAAAGTCCAGGAATGCTCGTAGCTTCAGCGGGAGGCGTCCGTTCCCTACATGGACGAGGCTGACTGGGATCGGGTCGAGCTCGAACGGCCGAAGCACGAGCGCCTGCCGCCCTGCCGCGACGAGGGGAGCTGCTTGGTACGATAGCACCTGAGTGAGACCGACCCCGGCCGCCGCGGCGTCGAGGGCTGCCTCGGCGGTGTTGACGTGTAGGCGCGACCGGACCTGCACCGCTTGGATAGCCTTGCGATCCGACGTCGCGAATAGCCACCCTGGACCGGCGGCCAAATCGCTGAAGGTCACGCATGGGATCTCAGCGAGGTCTGAGAGCGTCTGCGGCGTTCCGTGGGCGGCCATGAAGGCCGGACAGCCGCAGACTACCCGGGTGATGGTTCCCAGCCGGACTGCGATCAAGTCGCTGTCCGGCAGGTGTGCGATGCGGACAGCTAAGTCAACGTGGTCCTCGACGAGGTCCAGAGCTCGGTCTGTCAGGATTAGCCGAACGGTGATGTCGGGGAACCGGGAGAGGAAAGCGTTGATCACCGGCAGCACGTAGAGGCGTCCGAAGACCAACGGCGCCGTCATCGTCAGCTCGCCCCGGGGCTCGCTGTACTCGCCCTTCACTGCACGCTCTGTCGCGTCGATCTCGCCGAGCAGGCGTCGACATGCCTCTATATAGGGAGCAGCGGCATCCGTCGGCGTGAGCGTGCGGGTCGTGCGTACAAGCAGGCGCACCCCGAGATGATCCTCCAAGTCCGCGACCTTGCGGCTGACGGTCGGTAGCGGAATCCCGAGCTTGCGCCCGGCCGCCGAGAGGCTCCCGGTCTCTACGGCGGCGACCAGGATTGTCATGGCCTCGAGCCGATCCACCATAGCCTCTCATTTTTCGCGAAGGTCACTCTCGGTCAAGCTTGATTATCCCATCCTCAGTGAGAGGCTACAAGCCATCCTGCCAACGGCGAGCGCAGCTGACCCTGCTCATGTCCACAGCACCGTCAGCCACCTCCGGGTCAGTTCTCTGACTCGGCCGCCGTCACGCTCGCCCCGAAGGACGCTTGTCATGACCCAGATCCGCTATCGCACTGCCGACGTCGACGGCTTCACCATCTTCTATCGGGAGGCCGGAGACCCGACGAACCCGACGCTTCTCCTGCTGCACGGCTTCCCTTCGTCCGGCCATATGTTCCGCGACCTGATCCCGCTCCTGGCGGACCGCTTCCACCTCGTCGCCCCGGACCTACCGGGCTTCGGCCTGTCGGAGATCAAGCCGCGCGACACCTTCGCCTACAGCTTCGACGCGCTGGCCAAGGTCATCGGCCGCTTCACCGAAGTGATCAGGCTGGAGACCTACGCGCTCTACGTCTTCGACTACGGTGCGCCCACCGGCTTCCGCGTGGCCATGGCGCATCCGGAACGGGTGACCGCCATCATCTCGCAGAACGGCAACGCCTACGAGGAGGGGCTAAGCGAGGGTTGGAACCCGATCCAGCGCTATTGGCGGGACCCGAGTGCCGCCAACCGCCAAGCGTTGCGGGAACTGCTCACCCCCGCCTCGATCCGCTGGCAGTACGAGCACGGCGTGCCGGATACCGCGCTGGTCTCGCCCGACGGGAGTGCCCTCGACGCATGGTACATCCAGCGGCCCGAGGTCGACGAGATCCAGCTCGACCTGTTCGGCGACTATGCCAGCAACGTCGCGCTCTATCCGGCCTTCCAGGGCTATTTCCGGACGCAACGGCCGCGCCTGCTCGCGATCTGGGGACAGAACGACCCGTTCTTCCTGCCCGCCGGAGCCGAGGCGTTCCGCCGCGATATACCGGATGCGCAGGTACGCTTCCTCGACACGGGACACTTCGCACTGGAGACACATGCCGCGACCATCGCAGACGCAATCGTCGTCTTTCTGAATGCTTGAAAGTCGATGAGATTAGCGTTCAGGTCGAGCTTGAGCGTCTCGCGTGCAAAATGGCGCTAGATCATCATCGGAGGCTTCGCGCACGCCATCTGGCTTCGCGAAAAGACATACACCCGTGACATCTCCGAATGATGGCACAACACGCTGACTTCAAGATCACTCCGAGCGGCCACCTCCGCGATGGTCGCTCTGAACGCGGCTGCCTCGCAGCGGGCCGATCCCGACGTTGGGGGGAGTTCTTGCCCGAAGCCGCCCCCTCGTACACCGCGGTTTGGACCGAGACGAACCCTTCTGATTCGGGCTGCGGCCCGAAGTAGAGGTACAATCCGGAACGGCGTCAGCGTCGGCCCCTGGTCGGCCAAATGACCCGTTCAGCTATAATACTGAAAACCCTTCTGAATAAAAGTCGCAACAAAATGATAAGTCGTGCCGCGGGAAGCGGCCTCAAGCAGCTGCACGTGCTTCGCGCTGTCATCGAGGTCTGCGAAGCACCTATCAGGTTATAAAAAGGCTCAAGTTGACATCTGAGTCATATACGGTGCCCGAAATCGTGGATTCAGTTCGTAATGGCGGTCGTCCCGATGGGCGCAGTCGAAACACCGACCTCGAAATGTGTCGGTGAGCATCTCTCAAGGAGAAGATCATGTTTAAAGGATTCACTATGAACATGCTTGGCATGGCGGCAATAAACACGCTTGCCGCAGCGGCCCTGACGCTCGGGATACCGGCTACCGTCGAGTCCGCCGCTGCGCGCCAGGAAAATACCCAGCCTGCGAGTCCGATCGTTCACTATCGCTCCGCCGAGGTGAACGGTCTTAACATCTTCTATCGCGAGGCAGGACCCAAAGATGCTCCTACCGTACTCCTGTTGCACGGCTTTCCGAGTTCGTCGTTTCAATATCGCAACCTTATACCAGTTCTCGCTGCCCGCTATCACGTCATCGCGCCCGACTACCCAGGTTTCGGTCGATCAAGTGCGCCAGATCACACCGCATTCGCCTATACGTTCACGCATTTGACAGACGTCGTGGACGCATTTCTCGACCAGATAGACGTCAAGAGCTATACTCTCTACATACAGGATTACGGTGCACCGGTTGGCCTTCGCCTCGCACTCCGACATCCGGAGAGAGTCACCGGCCTCATCGTTCAGAACGGAAACGCCTACAAGGATGGCATCCAAGATTTCTGGAAGCCTGTCGAAGACCTTTGGGCTGATCCGACGGCCGCCAATCGCAATGTGCTGCGCAAGGTGCTTACACCTGAATTGACGAAGTGGCAGTATCTAAACGGCGTAAAGGACCCTACTCGGGTGGATCCCGACACGTGGATGCACGATCAGACGTTGCTCGATCGGCCTGGCAACGACGAAATACAGCTGGACCTATTTTACGATTACCGCACAAACGTCGCTCTCTATCCAGAATTTCAGGCGTTCTTTAGAGCCCGCAAGCCTCCGACTCTCATCGTGTGGGGCGCCAACGACGCGATCTTCCCGGCTGCCGGCGCCAAGGCATATCTGCGCGACAATCCGCAGGCCGAACTCCACCTAATAGACTCAGGCCATTTCGCGCTGGAAGATAAAGCGGATGAGATTGTCCCCCTCATTCAGGATTTCCTCGGCCGTACGCTACCAAACCGCTGATCCGTTGCGCCCGGCGACCCGGGTCGTTGGGTGTAGATAAGCGCCGAACCCGGACCCCTGTCCGAAGGACGGTAATGTCCTCAACAAGCGGACGTTTTTCCATTTAGAGGTGGGGTCCCGATCGGCGCCGGCCGGAACCCCGCTCCTCCCTCGATTTCGCTAGTGATAACAACGCGCTGCCTTGGCTTTGATCTAGGGTCCCGCTTCAACGCCGATCCACAGGCATCTCGGCCTCGAAGCGTCCGGCGAGTGGTGCAGGATGCGGCGGGTCTTTCATGGGAAGCCCAAGGCCTCATCAGGGCCGCTTCCGGCTTCTGTGCCCCTTTCGCCGGTCCGGGGCCCATCAGGCGAGGCGGCCGGCGAGCCGTTGGGGGTCTGCGCCTCTGCCGGTCAGGCATCGCAGGCTCCGGTGGTCCGACGGATTACGGGCGACGTGCAGGGGAACGGGGGCGATGTGGTTCGGCCGCCGGTCACGAAGGGCCGCGCGCCATCCCTCGGGGAGGATGCGGCGTCCACGGCGAGCTGGTATGGTGGCCGCGCTGTCCACATCATCGGCGAGGTGGCGCGTGGCGACGGTGCGAATGAACGAGCATGCCAGGGTTGCCGGCCCGTCCTTCGATGAATTCGTCAGGTCCCGTCCCGACGAGGAAACCTGGGAACTCGTCGACGGGAGCTTCATGATGCAGGCGCAGCCCAGCGTCGAGCACCAGCTCATCTCCGGGAACGTCGAGCGCCTCCTGAACGACGGGTTGGAGCGGGAAGGCATCCCGCGTTTCGCCGTCCAGGGCGCCGCCATCGAGCTCGGGTCGGGGCGGAGCGACACGTACGTGCCCGACGTGGCCGTGCTCGACGCCTCGGACGAGGACCTGGACCGCAATGCGTCCCAGACCTGCTTCCTCGCCTGCGAGGTCGTCTCGCCGAGCGACAGGCGACTGGTGCCGGGGACGGGCGAGACCAAGATCGCCAGCAAGGTCCGGGGTTACCGGGAGCTGCGCAGTTGCGAGGTCATCCTCGTGATCGAGCAGGGCGCGCCTTTCGTCACGCTTCTTGTCCGCACCGATGGCGTTTGGGGGTCGGAGGATCTCAGGTCGCCGGACGACGACATCGTCCTGCCGGCGTTCGGCCTTCGATGCACGCTGGCCGACATCTACGCCAGGACGCGCGTGCTGAGGCCGGGGGCCTCGCCCGGCCCGTGAAACGGGCTGGGCGCCTCCGCCCAACGCGGAGCGATGGGATGCGGCCGGTCCCGGCCATCATGTTGCCTGACGCCGCGGGGCGTGTCCGCTTAGGCGCAGACGCACTTCAGGACGGCTTCGGGCCGGCCGTCATCGCTGGTCAGGCCGCACCGGCGCGCACGGCGATCCGGTCCCGGTCACTGACCACGACCACCGCGTCCGAGGCGCTTCCGTCCTCGGGCTCGAACGCCCAGACTGTAGATAAGCGCCGAACCCGGACCCCTGTCCGAAGGACGGTAATGTCCTCAACAAGCGGACGTTTTTCCATTTAGAGGTGGGGTCCCGATCGGC
>NZ_KB911308.1:0-33294 GCF_000383455.1 Methylobacterium sp. 285MFTsu5.1
CTGCCGGCCCATTTCGCGTGAGCGAGACGGGCCCGGCGGCCGTCTCGCCCACCGTCGCCGCCTGAACGCGCGCCGAACGGTTCCGCGGCGCAGCGTGACTCTTCGCACCGCACGCAGCCGGCCGATCCGGCATCATCATTGCAGTTGGTGATCCCGGGTCTCGCCCGAGACCCGCTGCTCGATGAGAGGCGTGCACGACATGGTCCTGAAGGGCTTCTCCTACGCGATGATCGGCGCCTTCCTGGGCGGCCTCGCGATGACGGTGACCGGCTCGGCCGGGGTGCTGATGGGCTTCTGAGCCGCGGCGGTCCTCGGGGCCGCCCGGGCGACGGACTGCCCGAACGGACGGCGTGAGCGGCGGGGCGAGAGCCCCGCCGTTCCCGTATGCGGACCCGGACGATGCCGCGGTTCGGGTCGAGGCCGCGCTCACGCGACCGGGTCATCCCATCCGATGGCGCGGCGCAGGAAGGTGAGCCCCAGCGCCCGGAACGCCGCCGTCTGCTCGCTGTCCTTGCCGGCGCCGTGCCCGCCGGTCGCGGGCTCGTAGAAGGCGACGTCGCAGCCGAGGACGCGGAGCTTCTGCGCCATCTTCCGCGCGTGGCCTGGATGGACCCGGTCGTCGCCGCGGCTCGTGGCCAGCAGGATCGGCGGGTAGGCCCGCCCGGCCTCGGCGGCGTGGTAGGCGGAGATGCCGGACAGGAACGCCCAGTCCTGCGGGTCGTCCGGATCGCCGTACTCCGCGATCCAGCTCGCGCCGGCCAGGAGCTTCGTGTAGCGGCGCATGTCGATCAGCGGGATCGTGCAGGCCAGCGCCCCGAACCGCTCCGGGTAGCGGGTGAGCATGTTGGCGATCAGCAGGCCTCCGTTCGAGCCGCCCTCGGCCGCGATCCGCCCCGGCCGCGTCACGCCGCGGGCCACGAGATCGGCGGCCACCGCGGCGAAGTCGTCGTGCGCCCGGGCCTTGCCCTCGCGCCGGCCCGCGTGGTGCCAGCGGGTGCCGAACTCGCCGCCGCCGCGGATGTTGGCGGTCACGCAGGTGCCGCCCCGCTCCAGCCAGAGCTTGCCCAGCACGGGCTGGTAATCCGGCAGGCGCGAGAGCCCGAACCCGCCATAGGCCGTCAGGTAGACGGGGGCCGCACCGGTCTCGGCTTCCGGCCCGACCTGAACGTAGGGCACGCGCGTCTCGTCCGCCGACACGGCCTCGTGGCGCGTCACCCGGATGCCGCGCGCGTCGAAGGCCGGGGGCGCCCGACGCAGGACGGCCGGGGCGTCGAGCGCGGGCGGGAAGGCGAGCAGCGCCGGCGGCGTCACCGGATCGTGGGCCAGCGCCAGCAGGGCTCCGTCCGCCCGCTCCGGATCGCCGTCGAGGGGCCAGAGATGGACGGAACCCAGGGCGGGCAACCCAGCGAGGGGCCGCTCGGTCCAGCCGCCCGGCCCCGGCTCGAAGACCCGGTAGGTGGGGCGCAGGTCCTCGAGCACGTCCACGATCAGCCGCCCGGCCGACCAGAACACCCTCTGCAGGGCGAGCCGCGCGTCCGGCTGCCAGAGGACCGTGAAGGCGCGGCCTCCCGCCAGCAGGTCGGGGAGCGCGATCGCCAGCACCGTGTCGGTGTCGTGCGCGACGCCGTCCACCGTCCAGGGCCGCCGCAGCCGCACGGACAGGTGGTCGCGGTGCAGCTGGACCCCGGCATGCGTGGGCAGGTCGAGGCGCGCGCGCAGGCCGCCGCGATCGCCGATATGGACAGCCGCGTCGAAGAAGCCGAGCTGCTCGACGACCGTGATCCGCTCGGTCCCGGTCTGCCGGTCGGACGCGCCCCAGACCGCCATGCTGGTCTCGGCGGTCTCGAACAGGACGGACGCGTCGCGCGGGTCCGTGCCGCGCGGCCAGAGCCGGACGGTGCGCGCGTAACCGGACCGCGTGGCCATGCCCGGGCCGAGGGCGCTCGACAGGAGCACCGTCTCGCGATCGAGCCACGTCGCGCCGCCCTTGCCCTCGGGCAGGACGAAGCCGTCGGCCACGAAGGTGCGGGTGTCCAGATCGAACTCGCGGATCACGGCCGCGTCCTTGCCGCCGCGGCTGAGGCGCACGAGGGCGCGATCGAGCGCGTCCCTGAGGATCGTCGCCCCGGCCCAGACCCAGTCCTCGCCCTCCGTCGCCGCGAGATGGTCGAGATCGAGCAGGATCTCCCAGTCCGGGACCGCGGCGCGGTAGCCGGCCGCGTCGACGCGCCGCCACAGGCCGCGCGGATGCGCGCCGTCCGTCCAGAAATTGTAGAGCCAGCTGCCGAAGCGCTGGACGAACGGGATGCGGTCCGGCCGGTCGAGGAGGTCCCGGGCGATGTCGCGGTCGCGGAGGAAGCCGGCATCGCCGTAGCGGGCGAGCGTCTCCGCGTTGCGTGCCTCGACCCAGGCGAGCGCGTCGGGCCCGTCGACCTCCTCCAGCCAGAGGTACGGATCGTCGTCGGGCCGCGCGAGGGTCGGCCTGGGGTCGGGGTGGGGGTCGGTTGCCGCGGACATCAGTGGGACCGTAGCCCCTGCGCGCCACCCTCGATAGGCGCGCGGCATTCCCCCGATGAGCGGTCAATCGTCTCGGACGCGCAGATGTTCGCATGCCTCGCGCAGGTGGAAAGGACGATCCGGACACGCGGATCAGGACGTTTCCGCATGCGGGCGGCCGATCCCCCTCCCGAACGTCGCCGCCGCGCGCGCCGTCGACTCGGCCGGCAGGCCGCGCGGGTCTCTCGGGCGCATCTATACTTATCTTTCCAGCGCCATTCGGACCATATCAGATCTTTGACTGTTTTCGCTTTTATCAAATCAGCACATATGCCTTGCATTCGCACCGATCATGGTATTCAATGATGGTTCTGTCGCGTACGGTCTGGTTCGTGCTCTGAGTCCCCATGGCCTTACCGGGGGTCGCTGCGATGCGCGTCGTCGAACAGGGGTTGCGCAGGTCTCGGCTCGCCGAGACGGCGATGGTCGGCGTCGCGGGCACCGCCGTCCTGGTCTCGGGTTGTCTCGGCATCTCGCCCGGATGGGCGGTGGACGCGGACGCGGTCGTCGGGACCTGGCGCCTCGCCGCGGCCACGCGCCGGATCGTGGACACGGGCGAGACGATCGACGCCTACGGCGGCCCGAAGCCGACCGGCTGGATCCATTACGGCCGCGACGGGCGCATGATGGTGGTCTGCGCCCACGAAGGCCGGGAGCGGCCGATCGCCAACGACAAGATGTCCGACGCGGACCGGATCAAGCTCCACAAGACCTTCTTCGCCTATGCCGGGACCTACCGGCTCGAGGGCGACCGGATCGTCCACGACATCGACACGTCCTGGAACGAGGCCTGGACCGGGACCTCCCAGGTCCGGCACGTCGCGCAGGAGAACGGGCGGCTCGTCCTCACGACGGTGCCGTTCAAGTTCAACGTCGACGGCAGGATGAGCGTCATCACCCTAACCTGGGAGAAATACCCTTAGTCAAGATCCGGAGCTCCCGCGCCTTCGCACCGTGATCGACCAGAACACTTCACGATGGAGGAAGACATGCTGCGTCCCCACGTCCTGCACGCGACCGTATTCGCTGTCGCCCTGATGACGCCGAGCCTGTGCCGGTCGGACACCGTCCAGGCCGACGCGCAGAGCGCCGCGAGCCAGTGGGACGCGGCGTATAACGGCGGCGACATGGACGCGCTGGCCAAGCTCTACACGCCCGACGCGATCGTCGTCACGAAGGGCGCGCCGCAGACCAGCGACGGCATCCAGAAGTTCTTCGCCGGGCTGAAGGCGAAGGGATGGGACGAGCACAAGACGACGGTCAAATCCGCGCTGCCGAAGGACAACCTGCTCATCGTGTCCGGCCGCTGGGAGATGACCGGCCCCGGGGACGGGGGCGCGAAGAAGAAGTTCGAGGGCAACTGGGTGAACGTGCTGGAGAAGCGCGACGGCGCCTGGCGCACGGTCCTGCACACCTGGAACTGATCGCTCCGCCCGGCCGGGGGACGGCCGGGCGGAGCGCCTCCCGGTCTCAGTGGATCGGGCGCGGAACCGTGCCCCGCGCCCGGGCGGCCGGGCCGCCCTCGGCCGGCGCCACGCCGGCCTCCAGGCTCTCCAGGCTCTGGCTGCGCGGCTCGACGCCGAACGCCGCGACCGCCACGATCTGCAGGGCGAGCAGCCCGATCATCAGGCCGGTCACGCCCGCGATGCCGTAGGTCTCGAACAGGGTAACGACCAGGAAGGGCGTCACGATGGTCGCCCCGCGCCCGACCGTGTTGCACAGGCCCGAGGCCCGCAGGCGCACTTCGGTCGGGAACAGCTCGGGGATGTAGATCCCGAACAGCAGGGCCACCAGCACGTAGATCGGCACCGTCAGCCCGAACCCGACCAGCGGCAGCAGGACCGGGTCCAGGGTCATCGGGTAGAGGATCCCGAACAGGATGGCCGTCGCCGAGGCGCCGATGATCGTCGGCTTGCGGCCCCAGCGGTCGGCGGTCAGGGCGCCGATGGCGCTGCCCACCGGCGCGCCGAGCCCCATCAGCAGCGCGTAGCCGAAGGAGGTCGCCACCGAGAGGCCCTGCCGAATGAAGAAGGTCGGCAGCCAGGTCACGAAGCCGTACAGCAGGGTGTTGATCACCACGAGGCACAGGCAGCCCAGCAGCAGGCGCGACAGCAGCGGCGGCCGGAACAGGGCGGCGAGCCCGAGCTGCGTGACGGGCGCCGCGGCGGCGGCGGGCGGCAGCGGCGCGCCGCGGGCCGCCTCGGCCTCGATCGCGCGCATCAGCGCCTCGGCCTCGGCGTGGCGCCCCACGGCCTCGAGCCAGCGCGGCGATTCCGGCAGGCTCTTGCGGGCGTACCAGACGGCGAGCGCCCCGAGGCCGCCCAGCGCGAACATCGCCCGCCAGCCGAAGGTCGGGATGATCAGGTAGCCGATCAGGGAGGCGGCCGGCAGGCCCGTGACGACGAACACCGCCATGAGGCCGAGGAAGCGCCCGCGCGAGCGCGCCGGCACGAACTCGGTCATGGTCGAGTAGCCCACGACGTTCTCGGCCCCGAGCCCCACGCCCATGATGAAGCGCAGCACGATCAGCACCGTCATGTTGGGCGCGAAGGCCGCCCCGATGGCGGCCAGCCCGAAGACCAGGAGGTTCGCCTGGTAGGTGAAGCGCCGCCCGTAGCGGTCGCCGAAGAAGCCCGTGAGGAACGAGCCCGCCATCATCCCCACGAAGGTGGCCGAGACGAACCACGCGTTCTGCGGCAGGGTCGAGAAGCCGCTCTTCAGGGTCGCGCCGAGCACGGTGGCGGCGATGTAGATGTCGAACCCGTCGAAGAACATGCCGATCCCGATCAGCCACATGATGCGGCGGTGGAACGGGCCGATCGGCAGGCGGTCGAGGCGGCCTCCGGCGTTGACCGCCGGGCTCACGGCTTCGGACATGGGGCGTTTCCTTCCTCGGGTTCGGGGCCGGCGCGGAAGGGGTCCGTCTGGCGCGGACCTCGCATCCCCCGCGCCGCCGGACGTCAGTTCAGGCGGCGCTGGCCGGCCGTGTCGCGGTACCAGTCGAAGGGCCCGTCGCCGGTGGCGACCATCACGCTCTTCACGTCGAAATGGTCGTTGAAGCTCTCGATCCCGCACTCGCGGCCGAGCCCGCTGTCGCCGACCCCGCCCCAGGGCGAGGCCGGGTCGAGGCGGTGGTGGTCGTTGATCCAGACGATGCCGGCCTTGACCGCGTGCGCCACCCGGTGGGCCCGGGCGACGTCGCGGGTGCGCACGGCCGCGGCGAGGCCGAAGGGCGAGTCGTTGGCCAGCCGGAGCGCGTCGGCCTCGTCCTCGAAGCGGGTGACGCTGGTGAAGGGCCCGAACACCTCCTCCTGGAAGATGCGCATGTCGGCGGTGACGTCCGCGAACACGGTGGGCTCCACGAAGTAGCCGCCCTCGAAGCCCGGCACCCGGGCCGCCCGCCCGCCCGCCACCGCGCGGGCGCCCTGGTCGCGGCCGTAGCCGGCATAGGCCAGCACCCGCTCGCGCTGGCGCTCGGAGATGACTGGCCCGAGCTGGGTCGCCGGGTCGAAGGGATCGCCGAGGCGGATCGCGGCGGTCTTGGCGGCGAGCCGCTCGACGAACTCGTCGTAGATCGAGGCCTGGACGAGGTGGCGGCTGCCGCACACGCAGGTCTGGCCGGCGCCGATGAAGGCGCCGAAGGCCGCGTAGTTCACCGCCCGCTCGACGTCGAAGTCGTCGAACACCATCACGGGGGTCTTGCCGCCGAGCTCCATGGTCTGGTGGGCGAAGACCTTCGCGGCGGCCGAGCCGGCGATCCGGCCGGCCTCGGTGCCGCCGGTGAGCACGAGCTTGTTGATGTCGCCGTGCTCGGCCAGCGCCTTGCCGGTCGAGGCGCCAAGCCCCAGCACGATGTTGAACACGCCCGGCGGCAGGCCGGCCTCGGTGAAGATCTGCGCGAGCTTCAGGGTCGTGAGCGGCGTGTACTCGGAGGGCTTGACCACCGTGGTGCAGCCGGTGGCGAGCACCACCGCCAGCGACTTGCACAGGATCATCAGCGGGTGGTTGAACGGCGTACAGTTCGCCACCACGCCGATCGGGGTGCGGCGGGTGTAGTTGAGGTAGTTGCCCTCGACCGGGATGACGTCGTCGCGCCGCGCCAGCGCCACGCCCGCGAAGTAGCGGAAGAAGTCCGGCAGCCGCGAGAGCTGCGCCCGGGTCTCGTTGACCGGCCGGCCGTTGTTGGTGGTCTCCAGCCGGTAGAGCGTGTCGAGGTTGGCCTCGAACGCGTCGGCGAGCCTGTTCACCAGCCGGGCGCGCGCCCGGATGTCCATCCCGCCCCATTCCCGGCCCTCGAAGGCCGCCCGGGCCGCGCGCATCGCCCGGTCGACGTCGGCCGGCCCCGAATTGGGGATCCGGGCGATCACCGCGCCGGTGGCGGGGTTGCGCACGTCGATCAGCGCGCCGTCGCCGGCCTCGACCTCGCGCCCGTCGATGAAGTTGCCCCGTGTCTCGACGGTCGGTTCCGGCGCGTGCAGGGTCATGGCGTCTCTCCCGTGTCGGGTCCGTTGTCGGGCCGGGTCGGGCCCGGTGTCGTGTTCCACCGCGTCCCTCGGCTCCGCGCCGGGCGCGACCTCGTTCAGAGGACGATCGCGCTGCGTTCCAGGGCGGTCAGGATGCGGCGCTCGGCCTGGGCGACGTGCGCGCGCACGAGGCGGCGCGCCCCGCGCCCGTCGCGGCGCTGCACGGCGTCGATGATGGCGGCGTGCTCGTCCACCAGCTGCGCCGGGTCGCGCCCGCGGATACCGTCGAGGCTGACCCGGACCAGCCGGTCCGCCTGCTCGACGAGGTCGCGCACGGTCGCGGCCATGCGGCGGTTCCCCGACGCCTCGGCGAGGGCGATGTGGAAGGCGCGGTTCTCCGCGATGAAGTCGGCGCCGTCCGCGACGGCGCGGAACGCGTCGAGGGACGCCAGGACGGAAGCGGGCGCGCCGGCCGCGGCCTCGGCCGCGCAGGCCGGCTCCAGAGCGAGGCGCATGCGCAGCAGATCGCGCGCGTCCGCCACCGAAATCGCGTTGATCTGATATCCCTGACGCGCGTGAACCGTGACGAGCCGCTCGCGCTCCAGGCGCAGCAGCGCCTCCCGGACCGGCTGCCGGCTCACGGCGTAGCGCTGGGCCAGTTCCTGCTCGCGCACCTCCGCGCCGGGGCGCAGGACGCAGGCCAGGATGTCGGCGCGGATCGCCGCGTAGATGTTGTCTCGGAGCAGCACGCACGACCTCGTTCGATCGACACATGCTGCCATTCGTGAAATATCACGTCAACCGGATTGCGAGCGAACGCGTCGGATGCGACAGCGTCGTGGAGCCGCCGGCAGAGGCGGCGGGGGAGGTCTCGGATGCATGCGATGTTCGCGGATGGCCAGGTCGCGGTGACCCTGTCCGGCGAGGGCCCGCCCCTCGTCCTGCTGCACTCGCTGCTCGCCGACCGGACGAGCTTCGACCGGGTCACCCCGGCGCTCGGCCGCGACTTCCGGCTCCTCGTCCCCGACCTGCCTGGGTTCGGCGCCTCCGCGCCCGCGCCGGGCGGCCTCGAGGCCGTCGCCGACCGGGTCGGCGCGGCATTGCGCGCGGCGACCGGGGGCCGGCCAGCGGCCGGGCTGGGCAACGGCTACGGCGGCTTCGTGCTGCTGCTCTGCGCCCTGCGCCACCCCGACCTCTTCGACCGGCTCGTCTTCGCCGATTGCGGCGCCTGCTTCCCGGAGCCCGGCCGGGCCGCGTTCCGCGGCATGGCCGGCGCGGCGGCCGAGAAGGGGCTCGCGGCGCTCGCCGACACGGCCATGCGCCGGCTGTTCGCGCCCGCGTTCCAGGCCGCGCACCCGGACCTGATGGCCGAGCGCCGGGCCGCCTTCCTGCGCACGGACGTCGACGTGTTCCGGGCGGCCTGCGCGGCCCTGGCCGGCCTCGACCTGCGCGCGCGCCTCTCAGAGATCCGCGCGCCGGCGCTGGTGCTCGTCGGGGAGGAGGACGAGGCGACCCCGCCGGCCATGGCGCGCGAGCTCGCGGCCGGGCTGCCGGACGCGCGGTTCGTGACGCTGCCGGACTGCGCCCACGTCCCGCAGCTCCAGGCCCCCGAGCTGTTCGCCCGCGAGGTCCTGGCGTTTCTCCGGCCGGGTTCCGCCTGAGCGGACGCGCGGAACGGTGCTAGGTTCGGCCGCTCCGGCGGGGTCGGCGGCCCCGATCCGCGCGGCCGCGGCGGCGCGCCATCCAGCGAGACGGACATGAAGACATTTTTCGTGCAGATCAAATGCGAGATCGGCAAGACTTACGCCGCGTCCGACGCGCTCGTCGCGATGGAGATCGCGTCCGAGATCTACTCCACGGCCGGACGGTTCGACATCATGGCCAAGTTCCACGTGGACAACGGCGTCGATATCGGGCTGTTCGTGAACGACTTCCTCCTGCGCCTCGACGGCGTGAAGGATTCCGAGACGATCATCGCCTTCAAGGCCTTCCACTGACGCGCCCGACCGGGACCGGCGGCCGGCCCCGCGCGCCGCGGACGTCCGGGGCGGCCCGGCTCAGCGGACGCGCGACGGGTCGATCACCAGGAAGTACTCGCACGCCTCCGTGCCGACGTTGGTGAAGGCGTGCCCGGCATCGGCCTCGAAATACAGGCTGTCGCCGGTCTCCATGATGACCGCGCGCTCGCCGATCACCGCCCGCAGGCGGCCGCGCAGGACGTAGATGTACTCGGACACGCCGCGGCGATGGGCGGTGAACTCGCCGGTGCTGGCGCCCGGCGGCAGCGTGTTGAGCACCCAGTCGATGCCGCGCCCGGGCAGGACCGGCGAGATGCAGCGCCGCAGGTAGCCGGACGCCTCGTCGCGCAGGATCGGCTGGCGGCTCGCCGGGATGACCAGGATCTCGCGCTCCGTCGCGGGCGCCATCAGCCGCGAGAAGGTGACGCCGAGCGCCTCCGCGAGGCGGGACAGCACCACCGTCGACGGCACGGCCTCGGAGCGCTCGATCTTGGAGATCATCGAGCGGCTGACGCCCGAGCGCGCCGCCAGCGTCTCCAGCGACAGGCCCTGCTCCCTGCGGCGCCGCCGGATCTCCTCGGCGATGTGGATCTGCGGGGACGTCTCCGTCGCTGCCGGGTCCGCCCCGATGATCGTCCTCGCCGTCATGCCCCGTCTTCCGCGCCCGCGTCCGGGCCGCGCGACCGGGGCGCGGCACCGAGAGAGTCGCCCCCGCCTAGCGCAGGGGCTGCCGAAATGCACCTTGCGCCGCACCTTGCGCCGAAGCGCACTCCGGAACGCGCGTCGCCGGGCTGGCACGCCGCTTGCCTCCACAAGAATGGATTTTTATCCATCACAGTGGAGGATGTGCCGTGGCCGATACCGCGTTGCCCCTTGAGGCGTCCCCGGCTCTCGATGCCGGCCCGGTGCCGGTCGCCGACCGGCGCCAGATCGTCTGGTCGAGCGTCATCGGGACGACGGTCGAGTGGTACGACTTCCTGATCTACGGGACGGCCACGGCGCTCGTGTTCAACAAGCTGTTCTTCCCGAGCTTCGACCCGCTGGTCGGCACCATCGCGGCGTTCGGCTCCTACGCGGTGGGCTTCCTGGCGCGCCCCCTGGGCGGCGTCATCTTCGGGCATTTCGGCGACAAGATCGGCCGCAAGGCGATGCTGTCCCTGACCATCATCATCATGGGCCTCGGCACGTTCCTGATCGGATGCCTGCCGACCTACGCGCAGATCGGCATCTGGGCCCCGATCCTGCTCGTGGCGCTGCGCCTGGTCCAGGGCATCGGGATCGGCGGCGAGTGGGGCGGCGCGGTCCTGATGGTGGTGGAGAGCGTCCCGGCGGAGCGGCGCGGCTACTTCGGCAGCATCGTCCAGCTCGGCTACCCCCTCGGCGTCATCGCGTCGATCGGGGCCTTCGCGCTGTGCGGCTTCCTGCCGGAGGCGGACTTCCTCGCCTGGGGCTGGCGGATCCCGTTCCTGGCCAGCGCGCTGCTGGTCGGCCTCGGGCTGTTCATCCGCCTGCGCCTGCACGAGACGCCCGCGTTCCAGCGGGTGAAGCGGCGGTCCGCCGTGGCGCGGCTGCCGGTCATGGAGATCCTCACCGAGCACCCGCGCACCTTCCTGAAGGCCGTGGGCCTCAAGGTCTCCGAGATCGCCTACGTCAGCGTCGTGACCGTGTTCTCGATCTCCTACGTGACCGGCCAGCTCGGGCTGTCGCGCAGCATCATCCTGAACGGCATCCTGGTGGCGGCGGTGATCGAGCTCTTCACCCTGCCGGCCTTCGGCTGGCTGTCGGACCGCTACGGCCGCCGGACCCTGTTCGTCGCCGCCTGCCTGTTCTCGATCGCCTTCGCGTTCCCGCTGTTCACCCTGCTCGACACGCGCGACCCAACGATCATCACCCTGACCGTCGCGGTGGCCCTGAGCTTCGGCCAGGGGATCATGTTCGGCACCGGCGCCGCCTGGATGTCCGAGCTGTTCGACGCGCGCCTGCGCTACAGCGGCGCCTCGCTGGGCTTCCAGGTGGGCGCGGCCCTCAGCGGCGGCTTCACCCCGCTGATCGCCGCGGCCCTGCTGGGCTGGAGTTCCGGCGCGACCTGGCCGATCTCCGTCTACCTGATCGCCCTCGCCTGCATCACCCTGACGGCGACGCTCCTCGCCCCGGAGACGGCGCGCAAGCCGATCGACTGACCGGATGAGCCGCCCCGGACGCGCGCGGCGGCTTCCCATACAGTGGATTATCGTCCACTATCTGAAACAGACCGACGCGAGATCGACCGCATGACGAAGCACACCATACGCACCGAGAAGGCCGCTCCGACGGTCGGGCCCTACGCACAGGGGATCCGGGCCGGCGGGCTGGTCTTCGCCTCCGGACAGCTGCCGATCGATCCCGCCACCGGCGCGTTCCCGGACGGGATCGAGGCGCAGACCCGGCGGTCCCTCGCCAACCTCGCCGCCGTGCTCGAGGCGGGCGGCGCCAGCCTCGCGAGCGTCGTGAAGACGACCGTGTTCCTCAAGGACATGGCGGAGTTCGCCGCGATGAACGCGGTCTATGCCGAGCACTTCCCGGGCGAGGCCCCGGCCCGCTCCACGGTCGAGGTCGCGCGCCTGCCGCGCGACGCCCGGGTCGAGATCGAGGCGATCGCGCTCGCCACGGAGGCCGCATGACAACCGAGGCGACCAGCACGATGACCGGCGAGACCGCACCCCGCATGGTCGAGGCCTTCGCGCACGCGGCCGGATCGGCCGCCGTCCGGGTTCCGGGCGGCGCCGCCGGCTGGGTCGGCAGCCTGACCCACATCCACATCGCCCCCGCGGCGAGCTACGAGATGGAGGAGGTGTCCGAGGCCGTGTGCGTGGCAGGCCGCGGGATCGAGGGCGACCGCTACTTCCTCGGCACCGGCACCTACTCGCCCAAGCCCGACGTGCGCGAGGTCACGCTGATCGAGCAGGAGGCCCTCGACGCCCTCAACCGCAACGACCCGCCGCTGCAGGAGGGGCCGCTGCGCCTCCTGCCGGGGGACCATCGGCGCAACCTCACGGTGCGCGGCGTGCCGCTCAACCACTTGGTCGGCCGGCGCTTCCGGGTCGGCGCGGTGATCCTGCGGGGCGGGCGCCTCAACTTCCCCTGCCGCTATCTCGAGGAGTTGCTCGGAATGCCGGTCTACCTGCCGCTCTACAACCGCTCGGGCCTGAACTGCGGGATCGAGAGCGGCGGCGTGATCCGGCCCGGCGATGCGATCGCGCTGCTGGACTGACGGAGCTGCGCGCGATGACGGCCCGCCTGATCATGAAGCTGCGCGTCGCCGACGCGGTCGCGACGACGCCGGAGGTGCTGCACCTCGGTCTGGTCCATCCCGCGCGCCCGGAACTCCCCGCCTGGACGGCCGGCGCCCATGTCGACCTGCGCCTGCCGGACGGGCGGGTGCGGCAGTACTCGCTGTGCGGCGACCCGGCCGACCGGAGCCGCTATGAGATCGCGATCAAGCGGGAGGCGGCCGGCCGGGGCGGCTCGGCCTGGGCGCACGAGACGCTCGCGCCCGGGGCGTTCGCCCACGTCTCGGCGCCCCGCAACAACTTCCCCCTCGACCCCGAGGCGCGCCGCCACCTGCTCGTGGCCGGCGGGATCGGGGTGACGCCCCTGCTCGCCATGGCGCGCGCGCTCGCCGCGTCGGGAGCGGAGTTCGCGTTCCACCTCTGCGCCCCCTCCCCCGAGGCGGCGCCGCTGCTGGCAGCGGTGCGGGCGGTCTGCGGGCCGCGCCTCCGGTGCTGGTTCGGGTCCGAGGGGCGGCGCTTCGACCCCGACGCCCTCGGCCCGGCCGAGACCGGGACCCACGCCTACGCCTGCGGGCCGCGGCGCCTCATGGACGCGGTCCAGGAGGGCCTGGTCGCGCGGGGCTGGCCCGCCGAGCGGGTGCACAGCGAGCATTTCGAGCCGCTGCGCGACGAGGGCTTCGTACCGGAGCCGTTCGAGGCGCGCATCGCCTCCACCGGGCAGGTGCTCCACGTGCCCGCCGACCGGTCGCTGCTCGACGTGCTGCGCGGCGCGGGGCTTGACCTGCCCTCCTCCTGCGAGCTCGGCGTCTGCGGCGCTTGCGAGTGCGGCTATCGCGACGGCGCGGTCCTCCACCGCGACGCGGTCCTGCCGCTCGCCAAGCGCCGGAGCCGCATGATGCCCTGCGTCTCACGTGCGCGGGACGCCGTGACGCTCGAGCTCTGACGGCCGGACCCGCGCTGCGGCGTTATCAGACGTGTGGCCCCGCGCGGGCGACGACGCCGGCCGCCTCGCCGCGCGGCCCGCGCGACCGTGAGCTGCGCCAGCGCGCCGCACGATTCGGATCAGCGAACCTCACGCGGCGGATGGCGATGCCGCTCGGGCTGGGTTAGCCCGCCTCGACAGTGCCATCGCCGTGGGGCAGTGCCCCGCCCGCCAAGAGGAGGTTGTGAGAATGAGCCGATCCACGCTGTCCATCAGCGCCGGTCTGGCGGCGGCCGCAGTCGTCCTGGCGGGCCTCTGGATCTCCTACGGGCCCCGCCCTCACGCGAGCCGCGACAGGCAGGCGTCCACACCGATTGCCGTGTCCAAGCAGGACCGATCCGGGATCGACCCGCAGGGCGAGACCATCCGGTCCGTCTATCCGGGGCCGAACGCCGGATCCGCCCCGCGCGTCGCCCCGGCACCGCGGAACGCGACAGCCGCCCCCCCGTCCTCCCTGGCGGCAACCCCGCCCGCATCGCCGGCAGCGTCGCCGGATGCCCCCGCGGCGAGCGGGGTGGCGAAGCCGGCGGCGCCGCCGCAGCAGGCCGAGGGCGCGCCGGGCTCCGGCCAGCCGCCGGCCTCTCCGGGCCAGGGCGTCGACCTCAACACGGCGTCCGTCGAGGAACTGAACGCCCTCGGGGCCGGCATGATCGGGCGCCGGATCGTCGCGTTCCGGCCCTACGGCTCGCCGGAGGATCTCGTGACCCGGCGTGTCCTGAAGAAGGCCGATTACGAGGCGATCAGGGCTGCCGTCGCGGTGCGGCAGACCGAGTCCGCTGGCGCGGGCCGCCCGGATTGAGGGTCGAAGCCCGTCGGCACCGAGCCGAGCTCGCCGGTCCCACGGGTGCCAGGGGCCACGGCCCGGACGCTACGCGCGCTTCGACGGGGCGGGCTGCTTGGCGGCGAGACGTTTGCCGAGCCGCTCGATGTCGACGATCATCCGCTCGTGCGTCCCGGACCCGATCTGCTCCGACTCGTCCCAGGCCGCGACGCGGAACTGGATCTGGCGTCCGGCGACGCCGACCACCTCGGCCTCCGCCCGGACGCGGTGCCCGACCGGGGTCGCCGCCATGTGGGTCACGTCCACCTTGGTCCCGACGGCGCTCTCGCCGGGATCGAGGTACTGGCGGACGGCGTTCAGCGCCGCGTTCTCCATGATCAGGACCATCATCGGCGTGGCGAAGACCGGCGGCAGGATGTTGTCCTTGAACTGGCTGGCCAGATGTGACGGCCCGACCAGCATGGCGAAGCTCCCCTTCGCCCCCAACGGGATGTCCTGCATGCGCGCGCTCCAGATCCGTTTCGGCCCGATGACCGATAGGTAGGGCCGAGGGACCGCGTCCGGACATCCCGGGACCTTCGCCGCACGCAGCCCAGCCCCCTCCCCGCCGCCCGGCCAGGCACGGGAACCCCGGCACGAGAACCCCGGACCGGGAACCCCCGGAAGGGGGGGACGAGCGCTCGCAAGCGAGTCGCGTCCGGTCAGCGCCGACGGCGGGGCTGGCCGGCCGCCCCAAGGATGAGGTCCGCGATATCCGGAGCGCGCGAGATCAGGGACAGGTGGCTCGCCCGGAGCTCGACGGTCCGCGCGTTCATGCGCTTGGCCATGAACCGTTCGAGGTCCGGGTCGATGGTCCGATCCTCGGTCGACACCGCGTAGAAGCTCGGCTTCGAGCGCCAGGCGGCCTGGGTGGTCCGTCCCGTCAGCAGGGCCTTGCGGAACGGCTGCTGGACCGCGAACAGCACCCGCGCCTTCTCCACCGGCAGGTCGCCCGCGAAATCCCGCAGGAACGCCGCCTCGCTCAGGCGCCCCTCGTCGCCGTCGAACACGACGCCGGCCGAGGCGGGCGGGGTCGGGTAGGCCTTCGCCAGCGCCGCGTAATCCTCGTTCGCGTCCGGCGCCCGCGCCGCCACGTAGACCAGCGCCGAGACCTTCGGGTCGATCCCGGCTTCGGTCACGATCATGCCGGAGAACGAGTGGCCGACGAGGACGGTCGGTCCCTCCTGGCGGGCCAGCACGCGCTGCGCCGAGGCCACCGCTTCCGCGAGGGTGGTCAGCGGGTTCTGCACGGAGGTGACGGAGAGGCCGGCCGCCTGCAGGTGCGGGATCACCTCCGACCAGCACGACCCGTCGGCGAACAGCCCGTGGACCAGCACGACGTTGCGCGCCCGCGGGAGATCCTGGGCGGTGGCCGGTCCGGGCAGCAGCGCGGCGGCCGCGCCGGCGGCAAGGGTGCGGGTCAGCGTTCTGCGCGTCATCATGGGGACGCCTCCATCCGGACTCGTCGATGCGGGACGTACCGTCCCTGTTCGCCGCCGGCGCGGGAAGGATACAGCCTCGGGCCGCCCAAGGCGCATCTCGGCGCGCATCTCGGCGCGACCCGGCGGCGGCCGGGACCGCGCGCGGACGGGCACATCCGGGCGCAAGCGTCCCGGGATGTTACCCGGATATGCTGCGCGATGCTGGACGAGGGCGGCCTTTCAGCCTCTCATGGCGGCACGAATTGAGTAAAAACCGGGAGAGGAAACCGAGATGCTGCGACGCGTGCTGCGTCGGCTGACGGCTGCGGCCTCGCTGACAGTGCTGACATTCGCCGTTCCGGCCGGCGCCGAGGAGCCGCTGCGCTTCGAGGTCGATCCGGCCTGGCCGCAGCGCCTGCCGAACGACTGGATCATGGGTCAGGCGGCGGGTGTCGCGGTCGACGCGCAGGACAATGTCTGGGTGATCCAGCGGCCGCGCACCCTCACCGACGACGAGAAGGCCGCGAGCCTCGATCCGCCCCGCACCCGCTGCTGCAAGCCGGCGCCCCCGGTCCTCGTCTTCGACCAGGCCGGGCGCCTGGTGAAGTCCTGGGGCGGCCCGGGCGAGGGCTATCAGTGGCCCCAGAACGAGCACGGCATCCACATCGACCACAAGGGCTTCGTCTGGCTCGCCGGCAACGGCGACACCGACGGCCAGATCCTGAAGTTCACCCCGGACGGCAAGTTCGTGCTGCAGATCGGCAAGCAGGGGCCGCAGACCGACAGCCGGGACACGAGCCGCCTCGGCAAGCCGGCCGGCATGATGGTCGATCCGGAGACGAACGAGCTCTACGTGGCCGACGGCTACTACAACCACCGCGTCATCGTGTTCGACGCAGAGACCGGAGCGTTCAAGCGGATGTGGGGCGCCTACGGCAAGCCGCCGACCGACGACAAGCTCGGCCCCTACGATCCGGCGGCGACCCCGTCCCAGCAATTCGCCAACCCGGTGCACTGCGTGCAGGTCGCCCGCGACGGCCTCGTCTACGTGTGTGACCGGACCAACGACCGGATCCAGGTGTTCCGGAAGGACGGCACCTTCGTGAAGGAGATGTTCGTCGAGAAGAACACCCGGGCCAACGGCTCGGTCTGGGAACTCGCCCTGTGGCCGGACGAGCGCCAGACCTACCTGCTCAACGCCGACGGGGCCAACAACGAGGTCCGCACCCTGAGCCGCGACACCGGCGAGGTCCTCGGCCGCTTCGGCCGCAACGGTCGGATGGCCGGCGACTTCCACTGGGTCCACAACCTCGCGATCGACTCCAAGGGCAACGTCTTCACCACCGAGGTCGACACCGGGAAGCGGGCGCAGAAGTTCCTGTTCCGGGGCGACATGGTGCTGCGCAAGCGCGCCGCCCTGCCGGAGGGCGGCGCGCGATGATCGCGGCGGCCGATCCGGCCACGCCGGTCGCCGGCGCGGGCTGCGCGTGCTGCCTGCCCCGGCGCGGCTTCCTGGGCCGCCTCGCGGGGCTGGGGGCGGCGGCGCTGACGGCCGGCGCCGCGCGGGCCGAGCCGTCGCGCTACACGGGTCTGGTGATCGACTGCCACGGGCACTACACCACCGAGCCGGCCGCCATGCTGGACTGGCGCAAGCGCCAGATCGGCGCGCTCAACGACCCGGGCCAGTCCCCCAAGCCGTCGGACCTGCAAGTCAGCGACGACGCGGTGCGCGCCAGCGTGAGCGGGCGGCAGCTCAAGCTCCAGTCCGAGCGCGGCATCTCCCTGGCGCTGTTCTCGCCGCGGGCCGGCGGGATGGGCCACCATATCGGCACGGCCCGCACCAGCCTCGACTGGTCGATCGTGTCGAACGACATGATCCACCGGGTGACGAGCCTGATGCCGCAGAACTTCGTCGGCGTCTGCCAGCTGCCGCAATCGCCGGGTGTCTCGCCCAAGAACTGCACGGCCGAGCTCGAGCGCTGCGTCAAGGAGCTCGGCTTCGTCGGCTGCAACGTCAACCCGGACCCGTCCGGGGGCTACTGGACCGATCCGCCGCTCTCCGACCGGTTCTGGTACCCGCTCTGGGAGAAGATGGTCGAGCTCGACGTGCCCGGCATGGTGCATGTCAGCGCCTCGGCCAATCCCAACTTCCACGCGACCGGGGCGCACTACATCAACGGCGACACCACCGCCTTCATGCAGTTCGTGACCTCGGACCTGTTCAAGGACTTCCCGACGCTGCGCCTGATCATCCCGCACGGCGGCGGTGCCGTGCCCTATCACTGGGGGCGCTACCGGGGACTGGCCCAGGACATGAAGCGGCCGCCGCTGTCCGAGCTGATGCGCAACGTCTTCTTCGACACCTGCGTCTACCATCAGCCCGGCATCGACCTGCTGCTCAAGGTCGTCCCGCGCGAGAACGTGCTGTTCGCCTCAGAGATGGTCGGCGCGGTGAACGGGGTCGATCCCGAGACCGGCCACGCCTACGACGACACCAAGCGCTACGTCGAGGCCGCGGCGATCCCGGACGCGGACCGGGCCAAGATCTACGCCGGGAACGCGCTGCGCGTGTATCCGCGCCTCGCGGCGCGGCTCCGGTCGGTCGGCGTGACGCCGTAGGGCCGCCGAGGGCCTCGGAGGAGCCGCAGAGGCGGGGTGGACCCGATCGCGGATCCGCCGGCGCGCGCCTGCCGGTGACCGGGCGAATGTGTCTCAGATCGACGGCGCCGCCGCGCGGACGATGTTGGTCCCAGGGCCGGACCGGCGGGTGAAGCGGGGATGTCGTTCATGAGGGTCACGATCTGCGCCGTCGCGCTCTGCCTTGTCGCGGGCCTGGGCCACGCTCAGGAGGCCGGGCAGACGGTCGCCGGCGAGGGGGACTGGGTGCTCAGGAAATCGGCGGCCCCGTCGAGCGGCGACGTCGCCTGCGTTCTGGCGCCGAAGGCGCGGTCGCGCATCCAGATCGTCGGCGACCGCATCGAGATCACCGGCCTGCCAAAGAATTCCATCTTCAATTATCAGTATCGGATCGACGACGGACCTGTTTCAACCGCGATGTTTCCCACAACGCAGATGCAGGACGCCGGAGTGATCACGCTGAATGGGGACGTATTGAAAGATATTCTGGCCGGTCGACGCTTCAGCATCCGCCTGCTGGACCGATGGCACGAGGCCATGACGGAGGAGATCAGCCTCTCCGGGCTGCGCGGCCTGATCGACAAGCGGGCCGAGGCCTGCAGGTAGCCGGCGCCTCACGCAGCGCGCCGGAGCCCCCTCCCCCGTGCGGGCGGATCGCGCGCGGCGGATCTCGGGAACCGGCGGCCTCGCGACCGGTCCGCCCCGGCGGCGCGAGGCCCGCGCGGCGCGACCTCAGAGCCCGGATCGCTCCGGGCCGCGCGCCTGTTCGCGCTCGTAGGCCGCGAACAGCTCGGGGAGGCGCGCGACGAGGAAGTCGCCGAAGGCGGGATGGAGCGTCTCGTCGATGATCAGGCCCACGGTCGTCGGGGTCCGCTCGACGCGCGCCAAGTGGCGCCCGTCCTCCGCCAGCCCCACCTCCGGCCCCGCGCGGACCACCGGCGGCGCCGGGGCTGGGACCGGCGCCACGGCCGCGTACACGCGCACGAACCGCTGGTCGGAGGACAGGGTCGCGAAGGCGTCCGCGGCGACGATCTCATCGACCCGCGCCCGCATCTCCGGGCTGGCGAGGCGATCCGCGAGGCTCATCCACCGGCGGCGTCCCGCCTTCGGGGCGGGACCGATGGCGGCGATCACAGAATCGGGCAGGGCGCGCCGCGCCGCGATCAGGCGCGACAGCTCGGTCTTGTCGACGAGCAGGGCGGCCATGATCACGTCGCGCCCGTGCCCGAGCCGCTCCAGCGTCAGGGCGAAGGCGGCCCGCTCGATGAAGCTGAGATCGGCCCGCGCGTTGTTCTCCTGACCCTGGGCGACGACGAGTTCGGCATCCGTGAGCGTCCGCACCAGCGCGCGGACCGGCCGCCCCAGCGCGGCCGCGGCCCGCAGCCGCCGGTGGCCGAACGCGACCTGATAGCGCCCGCTGACGGTGGGATGGGGCCGCACCAGGATCGGGGTCTGCTGCCCCTGCGCCCGGATGACGGCGACGAAGGCGTCCTCGCCGGGGCCGTCGATCACCGGCAGCCGGTCGGGAGCCGGCGACGGGTCGACGAGGCCCGGATCGAGATCGACCGCGACGCTGCCGGACCTGAGCTGGTCCTCCGCGGCGCGCGCCGAGACGACTTCGGAGGTCAGGCGCTCCAGGGACCGGCTCATCGCGCCGACTGCGCCGCGGCCGGTGAAGCTGGGAACGGCCGGGGCCGGGCCCCGCTCCGATCGCGCGGCCGCCGCGTCGTCGCGGGGCGAGTTGACCGCGGTCAACTCGGTCTGGTCGGCCGGATCGAGCAGGCCGGCGAGGAGGTTCTTGCGGGCCATCGGATCAGCGTCCCCATGCCGTGCGGATCAGCGCCTCGATCTCGCCGTTGACCGCGTCCAGGCTCTCCATCGCGCGGTCGTAGGTCGCGCGCGTGAACTGGTCGCGACTGACCTCGAACAGGGTCTGCTTGGTGATGCCGGCATCCGAGACCGCCGTGCTCTTCAGCATCGCGTTGGTGAGCACGCGCTCCCCGAACAGCGTCCGCATGAACGCGACCATCTGGGTCTGCGGACCGTCGGTCGGCTCGTAGCGCGTGACGAGGTAGCGCATCCAGTCGTAGTTCATGTCGCCGCCGGCCTTGGCGACGACCCCGAGCATCTCGGAGGTCATCAGCAGGAACTGGCACATCGACATCACGTCGAGCATCTGCGGATGCACGGTGACGAGCACGCTGGTCGCCGCGCACAGGGCCGAGAGCGTCAGGTAGCCGAGTTGCGGCGGGCAATCGACCACGACCACGTCGTAGCGGTCGGCGACCGGCGCCAGGGCCTGGGCGAAGCGCGTGAAGAACAGCGAATCGCCGTCGCTGCTCCGCTGGAGGAGGGCGCGCGGTGTCTCGTGCTCGAATTCCATCAGCTCGAGATTGCCCGGCACGAGGTCGAGGCCCGGAAAGTAGGTCTTCTGGATGACGTCGGTCAGGGGACGGCGCGCCGCGTCGTACCGGATCGCGGCGTAGAGGGTCTCGTTGTCCCGCACGTCGAATTCGGGCTGGATCCCGTGCAGGGCCGACAGGCTCGCCTGCGGGTCGAGGTCGACGGCGAGGACGCGGTAGCCCTGCAGCGCCATGTGCTGCGCGAGATGGGCCGCCGTGGTGGTCTTGCCCGAGCCGCCCTTGAAATTCACCACCGCGATGATCTGGAGATGCTCCTCGGCCCGCCGCTCCTTCCGGTACCGCCGGCCAGTCTTGGCCCCTTCGTCCAGCATGCCGCGCAGCGCCTGGATGTCGGCGCTCGAGTAGGATCGCCGCCCGGACGGCCCGATCTCGGGGGCGGGCCCCTTGCCGTCGAGCGAGAGGCGCCGCAGGTAGCCGTCGTCGACCCCGATCAGCTTGGCGGCCTCGCCGGACGAGAATCGCCGCAGCTGCTTGCGCGCCTCGGGCGGGAACAGCCGCTGCCGGTGCGACTGCAGTTTGGCCGACAGCGCCTGCGCGTCGCCGGCGATCAGATCGTGCATCGCCATGGAGGTTGACCCCGAAGAGGGTAGGGCGGCGAGCGCCGCGGGGCTGGCCACGGTTCCGAACTCCTGTCACGGTTTTCTCGGCCGCAAACGCCGCCGCACCGTGACAAGATCACAGTCAACCTTAACAGAATGTTGACGCTCGCGCCGCCCCGCTTCCGAGCGGGCGAGCGTGTTGACCGCGGTCAACTCCCGCGACGCGGACGGGACCGCTTGGGCCGTCGGCTGACGCTCGACGGCGCTGGCGCCACAGGGCGAAGAGCATCGGCCAGGCCGAGAACCGACCGGAGCGGGACTTCCGCGTCAGGTCGCGGAGATAGGCGCCGGGCGCGCCGATCGACTCGGCGCGCTGGAGGATCGCCGACAGCGCCGACAGCGCGTGGTCCCGCCCCATCGCGGCCAGGGCCGCCTCCCAGACGTCCGGACCGATTCCCAGCGCCGGACGAACGACCTCCGCCGCGCCGGCCAGATCGGACCAGCTCCGGATACCGTCGCGGGCGTAGAGCACGACGTCGGGACAGGCCTCGAGCACCATCGGCAGAGGCAGGGGCGAGGGGAGGGAAGAGGGGATCGGCGAGGGGAGGGGACGCGGCTGGCCGGGCGCGGGAGCGACGTCGGATCGCGCGGCTCCGGCCGGGCCTCGCCGGGGGCACCGTTCAGAATCGTCAGCAGGATCTGGATCTGAATTCTGATGGTGGCGCTCACCGTGAGACGCAGTGCCGACCATTTCCGGCGCATTCGCCAAACTTGGCAGCCACTTGTCCACCTCCCGGCGCAGCGCGCGCAGCGGTTCGGCGGCGGCGTGCAGGTGGGGCTCGCCGGCGGTCCGACCCGGCATGCCGCCGCAGGCCGCGAACCGGTCCGCGAGCGCCGCCCAGGGCCCGGACCATCCGGATTCGGCGGCCAGGGCGAGGATCTTCGACAGGTCGCGGCGGTGCAGGGCGATCTCCTCGCGCAGGAGCAGGCGCCGGCGCGCGGCCGCCCGCACCGCCCGGGCAAGAACGGCGAATTCCCCCGCGCGCGCCACGAGCGGCGTCAGGTCGAACCCGAAGGCGCGCGATCGCGCCGGCACCGTCGCGGCGCGCGTAGCGCTTGCCGTTCGGGCTGTCCCGCCGGATCACCAGGCCGGCCGCGACGAGCTGGGCCAGCGCGCGCCGCAGCGTCGCCGGGGACGGCCCGTGCGACCGCAGCGACAATTCGCGGTTCGACGGGAAGACCACGAGCGGCGAGCTGGGCGACAGCGCCGTCTCGGGATGGAACGTGAGCAGCGCGCTCAGCACCGCGAGGGCGCGGTCCGAGACGGCGAGGTGATCCTTCGCCTCGGTCACGTCGCGGAAGATGCGCCATTTGTGCCCGACCGCGTCGTCGGGGCAGGCCTTGGCCGCCGCCTGCGCGGCCATCATGCCGAGCGAGAGCGGTCGCCGCCCGAAGGGCGTCGTGGGTTCGTGTCCGGGAAGCATTGTCCTCGCCCGCGATGAGGCAAGAGAGCAGCGCCCGCCGAGGCGATGGCCGCGTCGCGTGGTTGACAGCGATGTCCGGGAGTGATTCTCTGAGGTTGTCCAGACGACAGAGAGGGCTTCCGGGGCGAACGTCTCGGGGGCCTTTTCTTTTGCCGGGTTGCTCCGTCTAGAGGGGTGGGGGTGGGCCGCCGTCAGGCGCGCGCGGCACCGGCCGGCGTCAGCAGGTCCGCGCTCTCGCAGGGGCCCATCTGATCCGGGACCCGCGCAGCCTTGCGCGCCCGCGGCGCGGCACGGGCGCGACGGGTCGGCCCCCCCGCGACGGCGACGAAGGCGCGCCGCAGCTCCGCCGGGTCCGAGTGCCGCAGCACCAGACCCTCGGCCGTCATCGCGACGTTGGCTTCCGGGTACGCGTCGAGGGTGCGCTTGATCGATTCCGAGAAGGCCTGCTTGAAGCGGGAGGCGAATTCCGAGGATCCGAACTGCGCCATCAGATCGCGCCAGGTCAGCAATTCGCTCTCCCCGCGCGAGAGCAGCGGCAGCCGGTAGCAGAGGTACACGAGGATATCGATCGCCATGGCGTTGTGGGCGACCTGGCGCAGCCTGGCGGTCGGCACCGGGATCGAGTGCCGTGTGAAGCGGTCGTAGGCGTTCTGGCTGAGCATCAGCGCTTCCGGCCAGCGCATGGCGCTGTGTCCCCCGGCGGCCCAGACCTCGAGGTCGTCATCCTTGAACGCGCCCCCCTCGATCAGGCTCTCGCGCTTGAACACGTGGCCGCCCTCGTCGCCGTTCAGGACCATCGTGAAGATGGGGAAGCTCAGCCGGACGAGCTGGTCCTTGGTCGGCCCGATCGAGCCCCGCTCGCCGCCCGTGACCGGCAAACCGACGGCCTTCAACCACTCGGTGATCCGCCCCATCTCCATCCAGCGGTCGCCGGCGCTCCGGCGCGGATCGCGGGCCTCCGTGGCCAGCCACATGGAGAGGAGGCGCGCCTTGGGTCCGAACGGGACGCCCACCTCGATCTGGCGCCCGTTGGGCAGGACGAACCGGGCCGGCTCGACGGTCAGCGAGAAGCGACCGTCGCGCCGGTTCCACGGCTCCATCGTGTTCTTGGGCCGGCGCAGCGGCAGGCCGGCGATGCAGAAGCCCTTGTGGAGGAACGACACATCCATGCGGCCGTCGAGCGCGGGGCCGAGCCTGGTCGTCGGCCGGTCGGCTCCGGCCTCGGGGCGCCGCAGGCTCTGCTCCCACAGGCTCAACTGGCGGGTCTCTGCCGCGTTCATGCCGGTCTCGCTCTCCTCGTGCCGACCACAGGGCAATTTGGAGGCTATCAGTCGCGAGTCGCCGACCGGGCGCAATCATCGGGTTTCCAAATCTCAGCGCGCCGACCGGGATTCTTTACAAAACTCAGCGTCGGCGACCCACGGCCGCCCAGCGGTCGAGCCGCGACGGCGTCCCGGCACGGCTGCGACCGCCGTTGGCGCCGGTCGCGTCGGCGCGAGTGCGAAAAATCAGCGCTCGCCGACCGTCCGCTGGCAAAAGTCAGCGTGGCGCACGCCGTCGATGACGGGTGAGGGCGCTTGGCGACCTTCCAAACCCCGGCAGGCGCGTCCACCTGCGCTGATTTTTGTAAGTCCCGCGCCGTCGGACACCGCAGGGGCCGCGCTGAGTTTTCTCAGGAGCGGACCCGGGGGCGCTGATTTTTGTAAGCGGTCGCGTCGGCAGGCCCGGCACCAGCGCGTTGGGTGGCCACTGACCGGCGACGCGTCTCGGGCGCGCTCGGACGCCACTGGACAGAGACGCGAGGCGGCCGATCAGCCGCACAAAGGGTGGCGACCCGGCCTGCTCGGGACCTCGCCGACGCGCTTCCAGCGGCGGACCGTAACCCGCGCGCCCGTGAGGCGGCGTGGACCGATCGGCAGGGACGACTCAGATGCGAGCCGCGCACCGCAGGATCAGGATGGTGGTGCGGCGACGCGTCGGATGGTGGCGTCGCTGACCGGCAAGGTCCCGTGGTCCGGAGACGGTCGGGCATCCGGTCGCGGCCCGCGACGACGCGGTCGGTGACCGCCCGACACATCGGAGCGCTACGGAGCGGGACCGGGAGGGGAGGGCGCCTTCGGGCCGCTCGCGCGACGGGCGTCGGCACCGGGCCGGTCATGGACGCCCCGTGCGCCCCTGCGCGGGCCGCGCGTCCCGCTCACCTATCGCCTGCGAAGTTCCAGAACGTGCCGCGTCGCGGGCGGCAAGTTGTCGCTCAAGGACAGGACGCGCGCATCCGAGGTGAACCGAATCTTCCTGTCGTTGTTTACGCTCGCCACCGAGGAGCGTTGACGACGTGACACCCCGATACGGTGTGTGACGCGGCGATCCGGGCCGTCTTGCCTTCCCGGAGCGCGGTCGCGCGCCGCGATCTCTGTCGACGACCGAAGATCCGATTTGTCAGGAGGAGATCCATGAAGGGATTCACGAAAATTGTGTCGTACGCGGCGGCCGCGGCGGCGGTCTGCATGCTCGCGGTTGTGGTGGTCCAATCGGCGGGGCTCCTCGCCGGGTGATGGGCCCCACGCGGTGATCCAAGTTCAAAGTTCGTACAGGGTCAGGAGCGATAGTCTAAATCTGTCTCATCGACGATGATGCCGGTATCGGGACCGTGGAGGAACAAGCGGCTTGGCGATTCTTCCCGGCATCGTCCGAGCCGAACACCGACTCAGACCGGGGTCGGAAGACGGGCGATGACCTTGATCTCGAAGTCGAAGCCCGCGAGCCAGGTCACGCCGACGGCAGTCCAGTTCGGATAGGGCGGTTCGCCGATCATTACGTCGCGTACCGCCATCACTGTGTCGAACTGCGTTTCAGGGTCGGTGTGGAAGGTTGTCACGTCCACCACGTCGTCGAAACTGCAGCCGGCCGCCGCGAGAACGGAGTTCAGCCTGTCGAAGGCACGGCGAACCTGCGCACCGAAATCCGGTTCAGGCGAGCCATCCTCGCGGCTGCCGACTTGGCCGGAGACGAAAAGCAGGTCGCCGGACCGGATCGCGGCCGAGTAGCGGTGCTTGTCGTAGAGGGCTTGCCGTCCGGGCGGAAAGACTGCATCGCGCTTCGACATATCGCGTGTCCTCTGCGAAGGGTGCCGACGGCTTCCATCGACCTCGCGGCGCCATTCACATACGCCGCGTATGCGGACCATCATGGCATACGCGGCGTATGTCAACACATGCGGGCCTATGTGAAGGATCGAGGCATCCTGTGGCATCGGGACGGCGCGCGCTGAAGATGGAGGAAACCCGCGCGAGGCTGATCCGCGCGGCGCGTGCAGCCTTTGCCGAGAAGGGCTACGCAGCGGCGTCGATGGATGAGCTGACGGAAGCGGCCGGCCTGACGCGCGGCGCGCTCTATCACAACTTCGGCGACAAGAAGGGCCTGCTTCAGGCCGTCATCGCGCAGCTCGACGCCGAGATGGTCGCTAAGGCGCGGGTCGCGCGCGAGAGGGCGCCAACGCCCTGGCTCGGCTTCCTCGACGAGGGCGTCGCCTACATCGAGTTGGCCCTCGAGCCGGAGATCCAGCGCATCGTGCTCCTCGACGGACCGGCAGTGCTGGGCGATCCGTCGCGATGGCCGGGCCAGACCGCCTGCCTGCGCACGACGACCGAGACGATCCAGGCCCTCGTGGAGGCCGGGACGGTCAAGCCTGTCGATGCCGAGGCCGCGGCGCGCCTGATCAACGGCGCGGCGCTCAACGCCGCGCTCTGGGTCGCCGCGTCCGACGATCCACCGGCCGTCCTCGGCAGGGCCACCGAGGCCTTCCGGTGCTTGGCGAACGGCCTCCTGAAGTAGGCCGTCCCGCCGGTCTGGACGCGTCATCCTCGGGCGCGCGACGCGTTCGTCGGGGGACACCTTGCAGGGTGGCCCGCGCGCGAACAGCGAGAGAGGAGACGACAACGACGTCTGCTCCGGACCCATGTCGCTCGAAAGCCGACCAGCCGGAAGCCATCCGTCTGAGACGTTCAGGCGGGCGTCGCGCGATGACGGAAACTGGCCGTAAGCCGCCGGTCCGATTTGGAGAAGGTTGGGCGGAGAAGCAGACGGACCCCGACCATCGGACACTCTGAAGGCAGCGGGTTGACGGTCGGCGCAGAAGGCGGCGTGGTTCCGGGGCGGCTTCATCGTCATGGTAACGTAAACTGCAAGTCGGGCTGTGAGCTGTCCGTCTTACGGCCTATCCGGCGGTCGACCAGACGCTGGGTCGGTGTGACCGTGACGCCATGCATGAGGATCGAGATCAGAACCGTCAGACCGGCCGTGGCCCATAGAAGGTCCGCGTGCTCAAACGGGGCATGTCCGCAAGCATAGCCGAGATAGAAGGCGGTCCCGAGCCCTCGGATGCCAAAGAAGCTCACGACTGCGCGCTCTTCCAGCGCTCGGGCACTCCCCAGCATGCCAATCCACCCGCTTAGGGGACGAACGACCAGCAGGGCGAGCAGGGCAAAAACGACGGCTTGCCAAGTGAGAGCCTGGAGAAGGCCTCCACCGATGAGTACGGCGCCGAAGCCGACCAGCAGCACCATCATCATGAGGCGTTCCAGTTCCTCGACGTAGTCGTGCATCTTGCGATGATAGGCATGCCCCCGGCTCGAGGAGCGGAGCGCCAGGGCCGCGGCGAACACGCCGATGAAGCCGTAGCCGTCGACCGCCTGGACGACACCGTAGGCAAGGCATGTCACGCCCAGGGCCACGAAGCCGTCGCCGGTCCGGGAGAGCTTCGACAGGTTCGGGAGGTGAAAGGTCAGCCAGCCGAGCCCCGGGCCGATGACCGCCCCGAGCACGGCCCCCACTGCGATCTTCCAGAAAACGTCCACCGCCAGCCAGTGCGACCAAGACAGGCCGGCTAGGCCGCCTCCTGCAGCGAGCGCGATGGCCAGGTTCACGAACGGGAAGGCGAGGCCGTCGTTGAGCCCGGCCTCGGAGGTCAGGGCGAAGCGCGGCTCGTCCTCGTGGTCCCCGGCCGGGTGGCCGACCTGGACGTCGGACGCGAGCACCGGATCCGTGGGCGCCAGGGACGAACCCAGCAGCAACGCCGCGGCGACCCCGAGTCCGAGCAGGGTTGAAGCCAAGGCCGTCAGGGCCAGGATCGTCAGCGGCATCGCGATGCCGAGCAGCCGCCACGTCACAACCCAGCGTTTCCAGCCGATGAGCCGGTCGATCTTCAGGCCTGCACCCATGAGCGAGATGACGACGACGGCCTCGGTGGCGTGCTCGATGAGCTTCAGGTGCAGGCTCGGGTGGGGCGTGAGGTCGGCCACAGCCGGGATTGCGGAGAGAGCGGCGCCGATGCCGACGCAGCAGATGGGCAGGGACAGGGGGAGCGCCCGGAGCACCATCGGCAGCCATGCCGTCAGAAGCACCAGGACACCAAACCCGGCGACGACAAGGACATAGGTTTCCATTAGAAGGTGAACCGTGCCCGGGCCCGGCTCGTTCCTAATTCTGCCGCGTCCTCGACGCTCGGTCCGACATGGCCTTACGGATCGCAGCGACGCTGTCCGGCACGCCGCCGGCGCCGCGATGAGCCAATCCCCGCCTCCGGCCCGAGCCGGCGCGTCATGCCGAAACCGCGACGGAGACGGCCATGTCGCGGAAGGCGTCGGCGGGCCCGATGAAGCTGCCCGTCACCGGCATGGCTTGGCGGATGTCGCGCGCCACGGCGACCGGCATCAGATTGGCACCGCCCACGCCGCGATTGGTCGGATCGAAGGTCACCCAGCCGGCGCCCGGCAGGTAGACCTCCGCCCAGGCGTGGGTGGACCCGGCATCGGCCGATCCGAGCAGGCTGCGCGTGGGGTCGTGCAGATAGCCCGACACGATCCGTGCGCCGAAGCCGAGGCTCCGGACGGCCTCGACGAAGAGCGTGGCGAGATCCCGGCAGGAGCCCTGGCCCGACGACAAGGTCTGGTCCGGCGTCTGCGTGCCCGCATCCTCCCGGGCATGATAGGTGATGCCGCTGCCCACACCGGCATTGATGTCCTTGAGGAGCGACAGGGTGTCGGTCGGGCAGCCCGCCACAAAGCCCTGGGCCCAGGATTGCAGGCGCCCCCCATCCGGGTACTGGCGCATCGTCAGGGCGCCGAGATCCGTCCATTCGTCATCGGCGTAGCGGAAGGGAAACGCGATGGCCGTGGCGGCGATGTCGAAGACCGGATAGGCGGAAGCGGACAGCGCGATGTGGACCCGGCTGTCGATGACGAGGCTGTCGGACGATGTCGCGAAGCTGGCCGTCGCGACGGCGTTCCCGGCCACGTCGTAGGCCCAGGTCAGCGTCGCGTCCGGCGTCACCCGGACGTCGCTCGAGAGCAGCCGCAGGTCCCGGGTCTCCCGCGGTCGCAGCATCAGCCGGTGCGGTCCGAGCCCGACCGGCTGGCTGTAGCGATACGTCGTCCGGTGGTGGATGCGGAGATCGACCAAGATGCGCTCCTCATGAACCAATTCGGTCTCGCGCCTCCGGGACGCGCGTCATTGTCGGTGCGCGCGCGGCTGTTTGGCTTGCGACAGGAAGAAGCGCAGCATCTCGCGGCTGGCATCGGGGCCGCTCGGATCAGTGTGCGAGCCGGCCGGGTGGCCGCCGGCCCAGGCGTGGTCCGCGCCGTGCAGGACCCAGTGCTCCGCGGACCACGGGCCACCCGGTTCGGTCAGGACCGTCCGCGTATACGCCATCCCGCCCTCCGAGCGTCCCGCGACGGTGGCGCCGGTCAGCCGTCCCTCGGGCCGCGCCTGGGCGAGGGCTTGGTCGCCGTTGACGGGCGAGACGGTCGTATCCCTGTCTCCGTGAAAGACGATGGTCGGCACCGGCTGCACGGCCTGTACCGGCTGGAGCAGGGCACCCCGACGCATCGTGGAGAAGGCGGCCGACATCGAGCCGGCCGAACCGCACGCCAGTCCGGAATGGATGCCGACGGCCGCGTAGAGATCCGGATACATCATCGCCAGGACCGCGGCGGCCGCGCCGCCCGAGGACAGACCGGCGACGTAGACCCGCGATGGGTCGACGTTGAACGCGGCCATGATCGCACGCGTCAGGCCGGCGACGATCGACGGCTCGCCGCTGCCGCGTCTCTGATCCTTGTCCCTGAACCAGTTCCAGCTCTTGGCGAGGTTGGCCGAGCGCGGCTGGTCGGGATAGGCGACGAGGAAGCCCTGCGCCTCCGCCAGCACGTCCATCCGCGTGCCGATGGCGAAGTCGCGCGCTGTCTGCGAGCAGCCGTGCAGCATCACCACCAGCGGAAGCGGAGCCCCCGCGTATCCGGACGGAACGAACAGGTCGTAGTCCCGGCTTCCGGCGACGTTGCTGAACCGGCGCGCCAACGCACGCGGCCGGTCGATGGCCAACTTCGACGGGCTCGAAGGGATGGTCCCGAGGTTCTGGCTCATCGCGGCGCTTTCGTGGGAGGCTCTGCCGGCTTCGATCGGGTCCGGCTACGGCAACGCGCCGATCATGCCCTTGACCTCGCTCATGGTGTTCTCGCACGCCCTCTTGTCGCCGCGCCTGTCCTCGTCGGCGGCCCGGACGATGAGGGTCTTGGCGTGCGCCACGCGCTCGGGCGTCGAGACCAGGATGGGATCACTCGGAGCATCGAGGCGGGCAGCCTGTACGCCCCGGGGCGATCCGGTTCGAAGGGCGTGACCCGCCTGCAGGCCGGTCACCTGGATGGCACCGGCGCTGTCGAGGCGCCGCTCGATGGTGCCGATCTGCTCGGCGCAGGACGATGCCAACGCCGGCAACGGCGCGAGGGCGGCGAGAATCGTGAGAGTGGTCGGGACGAAGCGCATCGGGGGTTGAGACTTTCCACGGGGTGGCAGCATCCAGGACCCGCTCGGCGAGCGCGTAACCCGATGCCGTCCCTCACCGGTCGGTGCGAGGGTAGCAGTGGGACAACCCGTGCATCGGTCACTTGTTGCACCGCAACATGAAACGCTGGGCAGGCCCGCGTCCGAAGGCGTCTCCGCCGAAGACCGGGCCTGTGGGGCCGTCCGTGACGCCGCCCTCAGGCCGGGCAAAGCACCCGCAGGCGCGAGAAGCCCACGAGCCTGCGGGCGTCCTCATCCCAGAGTGCCAATCCGAGGCAACGCAGGCTGTCGCGCAGGGTCAGCCGTCCGACCTGCCCGAGCATCGCGTGGCCCTCCAGACAGGCCTGGAGCCGGTAGTTGGGGATGCGGCTGTTCAGGTGATGGACGTGATGCAGGCCGACATTGCCGGTGAACCATTGCAGCACGCGCGGCAGGACGTAGTACGAGCTGCCGCCCAGAGCCGCGCGGTGGAAGTCCCAGGCTTCGCCGTCCTCCCAGACGGTCCCCTCGTACTGGTGCTGGACGTAGAACAGCCAGCCCCCGATCCACGCGGCCACGCTGACCGTCGGCAGGACCATCCAGAGCACCGGCCCGATCCCGCCGGACGCGACGGCGAGCGCCCCTAGGAGGACGGTCAGGCCAAGGTCGAGGGCGAGCACGTCCCGCCACGCCGTTCGCCACGGGAGCCCGACGCCGAAGGGCATCCGCTGCAGGACGAGAAAGTTCAGGGGCGAGCCGAGGACGATCAGGATGAACGGGTTGCGGTAGAGGCGGTAGCGCAGACGACCCCAAGGCGGCAGCACGAGATACTCGCGCACGGTGAGGGTGTGGACGTCCCCCGTGCCACGGCGGCTGAGGTCGCCCGTGGAGGCATGGTGCAGCGCGTGCGCCCGCTTCCAGCTGTCGTAGGGCGTCAGCGTCAGCAGGCTGAGGGCCCGGCCGAGCCAGTCGTTGGCCGGACGCGAAGACAGGAAAGAGCCGTGCCCGCAATCGTGCTGGAGAATGAACAGCCGCACGAGCAGGCCGCCGGCCGGCACCGCGAGGGGGAGGACGAGCAGGCCGTGGCCCTGCACGGCGCCCCATACCATGAGAGCGCAGAGGGCCAGGTAGGGCAGCAGGGTGTTGGCCAGTTGCCGAAGGGCAAGCCTGAGATCAGGCTCGCGGAAGGTGGCGCAGTGCCGGGCGACCTCGCGCGCGAGCGCCGCGACGTCGATCCGAGTAGGCCCGTCCTCGTCCCGACCGTCCGGGACCAAGTTTGATGCGTCCTGTATCACGGCTGGCCGGCAATCCTGTGCGGTGATGGGGAAACAAGGCGGTCCGGGTGTGGACTCGGAACCCATGGTCCGTCGCCAGCGGCTGGCAGCGACATCCCGCCCGGATCCGGTGAGGGATGTGGCGGCTGTCGTGGCGACAGCCGAAAAGCTGCCTCAATAAAGCCCTTAACGGGCATAATACGAAAATGTTCATTTTCAAAACTGCGTCATATGACGCTATTATTGTTATGCATTGGAATCTCACGTCCACCGGATGGGCTGATCTTCCGTGCGCGCACCGGCTTCATCCCGGCGACGCACGTGTCAGTCCTGTTACGGCACCTGCCGGCGCCCTTGAGGCGTGGAACAGCTTCGGTCGCGCTCGCCCGGAGCGGGCAACGGCAGGGGTGCGACCCGGGGCAATCGGACGACGCGCCCGTCGGAAGAGACACTGTTCCGACGGGTCCGCCGCGTCGAGACCGCCGTCCCGCAGATCGAGTGCGTCTTTTCCGATATTTTTGCGGACCGATCGAATATGGACATAATGTAGCATGCCCAATCTCCCGCATGGCTCGTTGTCATAATGGAAGAAATATTTATCGTTGATTGGCAGAAAACAATGAAAAAGGCGATCATGATGGCGACCGCTGCGCTTGGTGCGCTGGTCATACTTCCGGTCGGCGCCGATGCGCGCAGTGGCTTCGGTGGTGGAGGCGGGTTCCACGGTGGCGGTTTCGGGGGCGGCAGCTTCCGGGGCGGCGGGTTCGGCGGCGGAGCTGGTCGCGGCTTCGGAGGCGGACTTGGCGGCAATCGCTTCGGCGGCGGTCTGGCAGGCGGCCGCTTCGGTGGACGCGAAGGCCTCGGGGGCGGCGGAATCCGCGGAACGGGCTTCGCCGGCAATCGCGGGTTTGGGGGCCGGGGCTATGGCTATGGGGGTCGGGGCTACGGGGGTCGGGGCTTCGGCTATGGCGGCCTGGGGCTCGGCGTCGGTCTGGGCCTCGCCGGAGCGGGATTAGGCTATGGCTACGGCGGCTTCGACGACGGCTACTATGGCACGGAGTACGGGTCTGCCGGATACGGCGGATACGGGGGCGGCTATGCCCCGGCCGGCTACGGGCAGGGATACGGTGCCGTCGAGACGGAGGTGGCGCCGGCAGGCGAGTCGGTCAACTACTGCGTTCAGCGTTTCCGGTCGTACGACCGTCGCAGCGGCACGTATCTGGGCAATGATGGCCAGCGCCATTCCTGCCCGTAACGCCCCGCGGCGAGCCTGACTGTGTTTAAGCGTGGAATAAGGACCCCGTTTTTGGGGTGATCGGCGTCCAAACGGGACCCCAGGACAACTCATCCAGACTGCCTCTCGTGTTCGAACGGGAGGAGCGCGGGGGATGTTTGTCGTGGAGACGATCGCCAAGATCCGCCGCGCCTTTTTCGTGCAGCAGAAGCCGATCAAGCAGATTTGCCGGGAGCTGAAGGTCTCCCGTAAGGTCGTGCGGAAGGTGATCCGCTCTGAGGCGACCGCCTTCCGCTACACCCGCACCAGTCAGCCCGCGCCCAAACTCGGGCCATGGCGGGAGGCACTCGACGGGA
>NZ_KB911309.1:0-31591 GCF_000383455.1 Methylobacterium sp. 285MFTsu5.1
AGAGTCCGTCCGAGAAGTCAGACTGAGCGGGCAAGCCGCCTGACGAGGATCATGACGGCTGCCGCGTAGAGGAATGCTCTGGCCGAGGCGATAGTCGCCTCTGGGTCCTTCCAGAGGCGGCGATTGCGGCTGATCCAGGCGAAGAACCGTTCGACCACCCAGCGGCGTGGATGCACGGCAAAGCCGACTTGATGGGGCGGCTTGCGCACGATCTCGACCGTGATGATCGTGGCGGTCGCCGGTCTGTTGCCGGCATAGCCTGCATCGGCGAAGGCTTTGGCGATGAACGGGAAGGTCCGACGCGACAGGCGCAGCACCGGCACGGCTCCGTCGCGGTCCTGTACGTCGGCAGGCTGAGGATCGAGGACGAGCGCGCGCCCGTCCATGTCGACCAGCGCTTGGCGCTTGCGCCCCTTGACCCTCTTGCCGGCATCGTAGCCGCGAGGGCCGCCGCTCTCCGTCGTCTTGATGCTTTGGCTGTCGAGGACCGCGGCAGACGGTGAGGCTTCCCGTCCGACTCGCTCGCGATCGGCCATGACCAGGTGGTGGTTGATCCGGCCAAACAGCCCTGTGTCGCGCCAGCGGCTGAAGTAGCCGAACGTGGTCGAGCGCGGCGGCAGATCCTTGGGTATCAACCGCCAGGAGATCCCACCTCTCAGAACGTAGAAGATGGCGTTCAGGACCTCCCGTGTCGTCCAGAGCGGAGGCCGGCCACAGGGCGCTGGCCTCGGCATCAGTGGCTCGATCACCGCCCACTCGGCGTCGGTAAGGTCGGTTTCATAGCGAAGGCCCACGCGGCTATGCTGCCGCCGGGTGGTCGGGGTCCACATGGCGCTTCCAGGTCAGGCTTCAGCACCCTCCTGGAATCATCGCCATCCCGGCCACTCAACCCCGCCTCAGACCCTTACCGGACGGGCTCTAACTGCGCAGGGCCATCGAGAATCCGGCCCCAGGCCAAGGGGATGGCCGTCGGCAGGCCGGTGGAAGCCTACGTCGAGAATGCGCCCTCGAAGACATCGTCGCGCTCCCGCACGATGGCAGCACCGTCCTCGGTCCCGTTCTTATCAGCGTACTAGATGACGTCGCTGGTGCAGCGCCGCGTCCTTCAAGCGCCCCGACAGCACGCTCGGGCGTGACGCTCGGCCCGGCCGGCGTGAAGCCATCGCGGGTGCCGGCCGGCGCATCACATCTGCGCGCGCCGTCCCGGCGGAGACTCGGCGGTAACCATTCGGGCGCATGGCCCTCGGAGCAAGCCGCGGAGCCGTCATGATCAACCAACGACCGACGATATCCCGCCCGCTGACGGCGGCGCCCCGCATTCTGGAGACGACGATCCTCGCCGCGTGGGTCGCGGCGCCGGCGGCGTGGAATGCCGGCGCCGCGATGGCGCGGGCCGCTACGGTGCCGGAGCCCCGCCCGCCGGCGATCCGGCTGCCTCTCGCCGCCTAGCGTCGCGTGCCCGTCCAGGGACTCGGCAGGGCTCGCCGCGGCGGGCCCTTTCTCGTGCGCGCCGTCCTCGGCTCCCCGGGCGAGACGACTTTTCCGGCGCGGGGCGGATTATCGTGCCTCGGCACACGTCAACATCCCGACATGCCAAACTTGGAAGAGTTCTCAGGTTCGCCGTCCCCTTCCGTGTCCCTCTGCGGGCGAGACGGGCCGTGCGCGGGCGACGGCCCGCCAAGGGGCGGCGACCGGGCCCGAAGGTCTGCACCGCGGCCGGCACGGTTTTCGAGATGATGTGAGACAGCGCACAATATAATCTGCGCTCAGGCTCAGATTTTTTCGCTTGCATCGCGCGTTTTTTCTGCCAAAACCGCGAAGCTTATCTTCTGGATTGGGGTTTATACATGCGTATGCTCGCAATCGGCGCAGTTCTCGCCGTCGTCATGCCTTTCGCCGCGCAGGCCCAGGAGGCCGGTGACGCCGCCGCCGGCGAGAAGGCGTTCGCCCCCTGCAAGGCGTGCCACAACTTCCAGAAGAACGGCGTGGGCCCCGACCTGAAGGGCGTCGTCGGCCGCAAGGCGGGCACCTACGAGGGCTACAACTACTCGGCCGCCCTGAAGAACTCGGGCATCACCTGGGACGAGGCCAACCTGCACGAGTGGCTGAAGAACCCGAAGGCGAAGGTGCCCGGCAACAAGATGATCTTCCAGGGCATCGCGGACGACAAGAAGATCAACGACCTCATCGCCTACCTGAAGACCCAGTCCTAAGTCGGACAGGTCCCAAACCAAGGATACGCGCGGCCTCCCGCCGCGCACCCGCCACGATAGACCCCGCCCGGCCCAGCCGAGCGGGGAATTTCCCGTTTACCCGAGGGCGATCGACCGAAAATAGTCTTGATTTTTCTTCGCCGGAGCTTCCCATCCCGCAGAATGGTGTTACTCTGGGCGCAGTCGCTCGGCGTAACGCACCGGGCGTCCTCAACCTTCAGCCCCGCCGGCACCCGCCGCGCGGGGCTTTTTCGTGGCTCAGCGGCCGCTGCCGGAGGAGAGGCTCGATCCGACACTGCCGGAGAGCTGGCTCGGCGTGCCCAGCTGGGTGCCGTTCGGGTTGGTGTCCAGGCTGAGATCGGGGGACACGAGGCCGCCCGGCGCCGGGTTCGTCGACTGGGCCGGCTCGAAGGCCTGCCGGCCGCCGGCCAGCGGGATGATGACCCGCTCCTGCCGGATCGTGGTCTCGCAGAGACCCTGGCAGATCGGCACCGTCAGGTCGGTCTCCTGGCAGATCGCCTTCATCTCGCCCCGGATGCACGTGCAGCGGCAGAGCGCCGAGGCGGGGGCGGGCAGCGCCAGAAGGGCAGCGGCGAGCAGGAACAGGCGCATGGTGATCGACCTCATTGCCCGCGACAGGGCGATCGGGGCTCGGCGGGCCTCATAGCACGACGCGCCCCGGAGCCCGAGCGTGCCGCCGCTCCCGGGGGCCGCGCGTTCGGGCTCCGGGTGTCGGAGGGGCCCGTCGCTCAGCCAGCCGTGACGCGGCGGTAGCTCGCCGCGAAGGCCTCGGCGGCCTCGCGCGTCAGGTCCGTCACCACCAGTCCGGCGGTGTAGACGGTCCACCGTCCGTTCTGGTCTTCCGTGATGCAGATTTCGGCCATCGGGCGCCTCCACTCCACGCCACAACAAAGCCGAGCGAACCTGACGAGTTCCTGAACCGCGCCGGGCGATCAGACCTCCGGCGCGCCATTCTCCCGAGCAACGTCCTTCCGGAGAATGCGGACGGGCCGGAAGGCGCGCGCGGACACGGCGGCCTCGACCCAGGCGCGGGCCGCCGCGGCCGCGGGGTGATCGGCGAAGGCGGCGGGGCGCGGCGGCCATTCCGACCCGGACTGGACGACGTAGCCGCGGGTGCCCGCGGCGCAGGGACCGACGTAGCCGAAGACCTTTCCGGTTCCGTCGACGAGGTCGGTGCAGTGGACCGGCCCCTCGGTCCAGCGGAGATCAGGCATCGTCACGCCCCATGGTCTCGCCCCGTAAGCGGTCCGGGGACGCGCACCGCGCGGGCCGAGGCGAGTCGACGCCGGCGCGGACCGCCCCTATACGCGCCCGGCGGCCGGATCGTCATCGGCGCCCTCCGAGCCCGCAGAGGGATCCGGCGTGGCTGACGGAGCGGCAGACGGCTCAGGGGAAGGCCCGGCGGACCGCTCGGCGGACAGCGTGGCGATCGTCGGCCTGGGCTATGTCGGGCTCCCGCTCGCCCTGGCGTTCGGCCGGGGGCGGGCCACGATCGGCTACGAGCGCGCCGCCGACAAGGTGGCGGCCTATCGGGCCGGGCACGACCCGGCCGGGGAGATCGACGCGGAGGCGTTCCGGGCCGCCGCGCACCTCGCGATCACCGACGACCCGACCGCGCTGGGCGCGGCGGACGTGATCGTCGTCACGGTCCCGACCCCGGTGGACGCGGCCCAGTGCCCCGATTTCGACCTGCTGATCCGGGCCTCGGACCTCGTCGGCCGGCACATGCGGCCGGGCGCGACCGTGGTGTTCGAATCCACGGTCTATCCCGGGGCCACCGAGGAGGTCTGCATCCCGGTCCTGGAGCGCGCCTCGGGCCTGCGCTGGAAGACGGATTTCTTCGTCGGCTACTCGCCCGAGCGGATCAACCCGGGCGACCGGGAGCACAGCCTCGCCCGGGTGGTGAAGATCGTCGCCGGCGACACCCCCGAGACCCTGGAGCGGCTCAAGGCCCTCTACGGGTCGATCATCGAGGCGGGGCTCCACGCCGCCTCGTCCATCCGGGTGGCCGAAGCCGCCAAGGTCATCGAGAACACCCAGCGCGACCTGAATATCGCGCTCATGAACGAGCTGTCGCTGATCTTCGACAAGCTCGACCTCGACACCCAGGAGGTCCTCGCGGCGGCGGGGACCAAGTGGAACTTCCTGCCCTTCCGCCCCGGGCTGGTCGGCGGCCACTGCATCGGCGTCGACCCGTACTACCTGACCCACAAGGCCGCGATGATCGGCTACCACCCGCAGGTGATCCTGGCCGGGCGGCGGATCAACGACAGCATGGCGGCCCACGTCGCCCGCAGCACGGTGAAGCGGATCGTCCGGCGCGGCGGGACCGGGCGGGCGCGGGTCATCGTCCTCGGCCTGACCTTCAAGGAGAACTGCGCCGACCTGCGCAACTCGAAGGTCGCCGACCTCGTGCGGGAGCTGGAGGAATTCGGCTGCGCCGTGTCGGTCCACGATCCCCGCGCCGGCGCGGCGGAGGCCCGGGCCGAGTACGGCATCGCCCTCGTCGACTGGGCCGACTTGCCCACTGGGGCCGACGCGGCCGTGATCGCGGTCCCGCACCGCGACTACGCCCGACTCGGCCCGGAGGCGATCGCCGCCCGGGTGAAGCCCGGCGGTCTGATCGTGGACGTGAAGGCACTCTTCGAGAAGGCGCCGTTCGCGCGGCTGGGCTACGAGGTCTGGCGGCTGTGACGGTGGCTGTGACGGCGGCCGCGCCGAGGCCGCGACAGCGGCGCGACGCGCGGCACAGAACGCGGCGAGAAGCGCGACACGACCCGCGATCATCCGGACGACGAGGGAAGACGCCATGGACGAGACGGGCCACGAGAACCGGCCACCCGCGCCCGGCGACGCGGCAGCGCTCGCGGAGCGGCACGCCCGCTACCCCGACGCACAGATCCGCACGATCCTGAACGGCACGCGCACGATCGCGCTGGTGGGCGCCTCGGCGAATCCGGCGCGCCCAAGCTGGATCGTCCTGAAATACCTGCTCGACCGGGGCTACGCGGTGACGCCGGTCAATCCCGGCCTCGCCGGCCAGGACCTGCTCGGGCGCCGGGTGGCCGCCTCCCTCGCCGAAGTCCAGGCCGGGCTGGGCGACCAGCCGATCGACATGGTCGAGATCTTCCGCAACTCCGCCGCCGCCGGGCCGCTGGTCGACGAGGCGCTGGCGCTGACGCCGCCGCCGAAGATGATCTGGATGCAGCTCGGCGTGCGCGACGACGCGGCCGCCGCCCGGGCCGAGGCGCGCGGACTGACGGTGATCATGAACCGCTGCCCCAAGATCGAGTACGGCCGGCTCTCCGGCGAGATCGGCTGGACCGGCGTGAACTCCCGGATCCTCAGCGCCCGGAAGCCGGTGCTGGCGGCCAGGGGCGTCCAGAAGCTGACCATCGCGGAGCGGGGCCGGCGCTCCGACGGCTAGCGGTACTCTGGTACCTCAACCGCCAACACGCTGAATAAAATAGCTTTTCCGGGATCTTGAACTTCCCTGTTGACCCGGCGTCCGGGGCCGTCTATGGACCCGGCACCGCCGCCGCGTGTGCCCCACGCGGCGGCTCGTTTTTCGGCACCCCGATGTCCGCGGATCCCGACGCGTCGGGGTCCGGTCCGTCGGAACCCCTGGGATTTGGCTATGAAGACCACCTCGCTGAAGCCCGCCGAGGTCGACAAGAAGTGGATCGTGATCGACGCGGAGGGCCTCGTCGTCGGCCGCCTCGCGTCGATCGTGGCGATGCGCCTGCGCGGCAAGCACAAGGCCGCCTACACGCCCCACGTCGATTGCGGCGACAACGTCATCGTCATCAACGCCGAGAAGGTGAAGTTCACTGGGCGTAAGTACAATCAGAAGAGCTATTTCTACCACACCGGCTATCCGGGCGGCATCAAGGAGCGGACTGCCAAGTTCATCCTCGAGGGCCGGTTCCCCGAGCGCGTGGTGGAGAAGGCCGTCGAGCGCATGCTGCCCCGCGGCCCGCTCTTCCGCCAGATCCTCGGCAATCTCCGCGTCTACAAGGGCACCGAGCACCCGCATGAGGCCCAGCAGCCGCAGGCGCTCGACGTCGGCGCCCTCAACCGCAAGAACGTGAGCGCTTGATCATGGCGACCCTGCAGTCCCTCGCCGACCTCAACCGGTCGAACACCGGCGCGGTCGACCCCGCCAACGAGGCCCCCGTCCACGTCCAGAAGCTGGACGCGCAGGGCCGCGCCTACGCCACCGGCAAGCGCAAGGACGCGGTCGCCCGCGTCTGGATCAAGCCCGGCAACGGCACGGTCACGATCAACAAGCGCCCGGTGGAGACCTACTTCGCCCGCCCGGTGCTGCGCATGATCCTGCGCCAGCCGCTGGAGATCGCCGGCCGCGTCGACCAGTACGACATCACCGTCACGGTGGCGGGCGGCGGCCTCTCCGGCCAGGCCGGCGCGGTGCGCCACGGCCTGTCGAAGGCCCTGACCTACTACGAGCCGGAGCTGCGCGCCCCGCTGAAGCGTGAGGGCTTCCTCACCCGCGACGCCCGCGTGGTCGAGCGCAAGAAGTACGGCCGCAAGAAGGCCCGCCGCAGCTTCCAGTTCTCGAAGCGTTAAGACACCCGGTCACACCGGTGTCACGGAGAGGGCGGCTCCTGCGGGGGCCGCCCTTTCGCGTTTTCAGGCCGCGGCACGGTCGTTGACAGGCTGTCGCACCGCGCGCACCTGATTCCCGGCCGCGGCGCCCGACTCGGGCGACAAGGCATTTTCTAGAGAGCGAGACGAGCGATGTCTGGCGAAGGCGCGACGAAGCCCACCGTGTTCATCGACGGAGAGGCCGGCACGACCGGTCTCGGCATCCGCGAGCGCCTGGAGCGCGACGGGCGGGTCGCCCTGCGCAGCATCGCTCCGGAGCACCGCAAGGATCCGGCGGCGAAGCGCGCGCTGCTCGCCGAGGTCGACCTCGTCGTGCTCTGCCTGCCGGACGAGGCCGCCAAGGAGACCGTTGCGCTGGCCGACAGCCTGCCCGGCGGCGGCCCGCGCGTCCTCGACGCCAGTACCGCCCACCGGGTCGCGGAGGGCTGGACCTACGGCTTCCCGGAGCTGACCCGGGAGCAGGGCGCGGCGGTGGCCCGCGCCCGGCGGGTCGCCAATCCGGGCTGCTACCCGACCGGCGGCGTCGCGCTCCTGCGCCCGCTGGTGGAGGGCGGCCTGATCCCGGCCGACCACCCGATCAGCGTCAACGCGGTCAGCGGCTACAGCGGCGGCGGCAAGAGCATGATCGAGGCCTACGAGCAGGGCACGGCGCCGCCGTTCCAGCTCTACGGCCTCGGCTTCGCCCACAAGCACCTGCCGGAATTGCAGCGCTACAGCGGGCTCACGCGGAGGCCGATCTTCGTACCCTCGGTGGGCAACTTCCGGCAGGGCATGCTGGTGAGCGTGCCGCTCCACCTCGAGACGCTGCCGGGCCGGCCCACCGCCTCCGACCTCGAGGCGGCCCTACGCGACTGGTACGCCGGGCAGAGGCTGGTGGAGGTGGTGCCGGGCGCCGGGACCGGCGCGCATCGCGAGAAGATCGAGCCGGAGGATCTCAACGACACCGACCGGCTGGAGCTGCGCGTGTTCGGGTCGTCCGAGCACGGGCAGGCGGTGCTGGTGGCGCGGCTCGACAATCTCGGCAAGGGCGCCTCCGGGGCGGCCGTGCAGAATCTCGGGCTGATGCTCGGACTCGACGGCTAGCCGACGGGCACGCTCCGTCGCCCTGCGACGGGGTCACCGAACACGCGTCCGTCTCGACAGAGTGGGCTCGGCCGGCGAAGAGAGACGCTTGGGGCTCGGGGCGCGGGCCCCGGACCGCTCCCTGCGCAGCGCGAGACGCGATGAACGGCGACCTGATCGATGCGGCGTTCGGCCGGCCCTGGCACGGCGCGGCACCTGCGGCCGGCCAGACCGACTGCCCGGCCGTACCGCGAGGCTTCCAGGTCGATCTCGGCTTCCGCTGCCCGGTCCGCCGGGTCGAGCTCGCGGCGGCCTGCGCGGCGCCGCCGCGCGTCGCCCTGTCCGACGACGGGCAGGTCTGGCGCGAGGCCGACCTCGACGCGGCCCGGAGCGGGGCCGAGGCCCTGGTGCTGGTGCCCGGGGAGGACGCCTGGGCGCGCCACGTCCGCGTCATCCCGGACGGCCCCCCCGGAAGCGAGCCGCCTGCGGCGCGGGTGCTGTGCGACCGGGCGGATTTCGACCTCATCGCCCTGCGGCGCGTGTTGGACGTGCCCTTCGACATGGCCGACGAGCGGCCTGGCGCAAACGCTTACGTCTCCTACCGCCTCGTCAGCGCCGAGCGGCCGCGCTCTCGCGCCCTGGTCGGACTCGCGCTCTACGAGTGCGGCGCCTTCGGCAACTGCCTGATCCAGCTGCTGCTCGCCATCGGCATCGCCCGCAACCTGAACCTGAAATACATCAAGCTCCCGGCCGCCGACCGGAGCGAGGTGATCGGCCTGACAGGCCCGCTGACCTGCGGCGGCCTCACCTTCATCCCCGGCTCGGAGCCGCTGCCGGAGGCGGGCGCCTTCCTGTCGGGAATGTATTTCGACCTCGGGATCCAGCAGCTCGCCGGCACCCTCGGCCCCGACGAGACCCGGGACATCGTGAGGACCTGCATCCGGCCGCTGTTCAACCGGCTGCCGGCGAAGATCCCCGCCAAGCCCGACGACGAGTTGCTGATCCACATCCGCTCGGGGGACATCTTCAGCACCTGGGTGGCGCCGACCTACCCGCAGCCGCCGCTCGCCTTCTACCAGATGGTGATCCGGCGGCTCCTGGCAGAGGGCCGCATCGCCCGGATCAAGATGGTGTTCGAGAACCGGCTCAACCCGGTGATCCCGGTGCTGGAAGCGTGGATCGCCGAGATCGGCGTGCCGCTGACGACCCAGAGCGGCTCACTGATCGACGACGTCGCGGCGCTGATGAACGGGCGCTACCTCGTCTTCGGCCTCGGCACGTTCGGGCCGGGGGTCTGCCAGCTCTCCGAGCACGTCGAGCAGGTCTTCTACTTCGCCTCAGGCTGGCCGCAGCATTTCAAGAGCATCCCGACCATCGGGCGGGTCGTGGAGGTGCTGGACGTCGCCGGCGGCTACACGAAGGTCGGAGAGTGGGACAACTCGCCCGAGCGCCGCGCGCTGATGCTCGCCTATCCGGCCGAGAACCTCGTCTTCGACGACGCCTGAGCCCGGCCCCGCCGCGGCCGCCTTGCCGAAGCCGGCAAAACCGGTGACAAGCCCTCGAGCCACCGCCGGAGGATAGACTTGGCCAGCGCTGACCCATCCCCCGAGGCCCTGCAGGTCAACGCCTTCGACATGCACCGGGCCGAGGTGCTGATGCGGCTGCGGCGCCGGTTCCGGCCGCGCCACACCACCCTGGTCAGCTTCGCCGCCAAGTACCACTACGTCGAGAGCCAGCGCCGGCTGGTGGCCTCGGCCGCCGCCACGGGCGATTTCGACACGATCGAGAGCTGGTCCCCCGACCGGCTGCGCGAGACGCCATTCTACCGGGAGCACCGGGAGATCCTCGACCGGTCCCGGGGCGCCGGCAACTGGGCGTGGAAGCCCTACGTCATCGCCGAGGCGCTGGAGAAGCGCCGCGACGGCGACTTCATCGTCTTCAGCGACACCGGCATGCAGGCGGTCGGCGACGAGCCTCTGCCGCCGGTGGCGCCGCTGCTCACCTGGCTCGACGGCTCGGAGCGCCGGGTCGCGGTGGGTGTGCTGCACGGCAAGCCGCAGCGGGCCTGGACCAAGCGCGACTGCTTCGTGCTGATGGACTGCGACGCGGCGCGCTACTGGGACGCCGACCAGATCCAGGCCTCCTGGATCGCCTTCATGGTGAGCCCCGCCACCCGCCGGCTCGTGGCCGAGTGGCTGCGCTACGCGGGCGATCCGCGGGTCGTCACCGACATCCCGAACCAGATGGGCCTGCCGGATCTCGAGGGCTTCATCGACCACCGCTTCGACCAGAGCATTCTGTCGAACCTGATCTACAAGCTCGAGCTGGAGATCCCGCCGCTGCGCCAGCCGTCCAAGCAGATCCGGACGCTGATCGACGAGCTGGAGATGGACACGCTGGTGGCGATGCGCCCCTCCGACAACATCGCGCTGGGCAAGACCTGGACGGCGAGCTCCGCCTCGCCCTGGTCGGGCACCAGCGGCACCTACGGCGCGCGCACCACCGGCGACCCGTCCTTCTTCTTCCACACCGGGCTCGACCGGGATCCCTGGTTCGTCCTCGATCTCGGCGCGGTCGAGCGGGTCTCGGAGATCCGGATCTACAACCGGTGGGGGCAGCTCAGCGAGCGGGCGCAGCTGATGCGGGTCTGGTTGGGCGAGACCGAGGGCGATTACCGCCTCGTCTTCGACGCCGTGGACGCCCACTGCCATCCCGGCCTGCCCCTCCACCTGCGGTTCGATAACGCGCGGTTCCGCTACCTCAAGATCGATCTCGACGAGGAGCAGCACCTGCACCTCGACGGGATCGAGATCTTCGCGGCGCGCTGACGCCGTCCCGGATCGCGACGGCATGAGCACGCCGATGCAAGACAAGCCGCTGTTCCCGTTCGGGCCGATCCTGTTCTTCGGCGATTCGGTCACGGCGGAGCTGGTCGCCGAGACTCCGGTGCTCTTCTCCGGACCCCAGACGGTCGCGCGCGGAATTGCCGGGCAGTCGACCCGGGACATGGACCGCCGGCTCCGCTCCGAGATCGCCCTCTACGGTGCCCGCGGCCTCCACCTCATCGGCGGCCGCGACGACATCCTCAGCGGCAGGGGCGTACCGTCGCTGGACAGCATCGTGGCCGACTTCGCCGCCATGCTGCAGGACGCGCGCGACCTCCACGTGCGGACCTGGGTCGGCTCGATACCGCCGGTTGATCCGGCCTCGTCGGCCGCGGCCGGCTTGCCGATCCCGCTCATCGGGCAAGTCAACGCGTGGCTGCGCGCTCACGTGCAGGCGTATGGGGCGCAGTTCATCGATTACGACGCCGTCCTGGCCACCGAAGCGGGTGCGCTCGGGCCCGGTCTTAGCGACGACGGCGTCCGGCTCAACGCCGTCGGCTACGCGGCGCTCAGGGACACAATGATGGCGGCTCTGACCGCCCCGGGCGTCGAGCAGATCTGGGCTCCGCCGGAGAGCGAGGATGCGGCTCGCCGGCGCAAGTTTCTGCACCATTTCGGCTACCTCGACTCGAACACGCGCTATCCGAGCCCATTCATCCAGTTCGCCGGCAAGCCGGGGGCGAGCCATTACGGCGTCCCGTTCGACGCCGACGGCTTCCTGAACGCCGCCTCGATCGTCGACCGCAAGCCGGAGGGCGAGACCCGGATCCTGGTCGTCGGCGACTCGACCACGATCGACGGCGGCGACATCGCCAACACCCTGCCGGGCCGCATCGAGCGGATCCTGCGGGCCGACGGCTTGGAGAGCGCGAAGGTCTACAATTTCGGGGTGATGTCGAGCTGCCTCACGCAGATGACCCACCTGATCTGGTCCCGCTTGGTGACCTACAGCCCCGACGCGATCCTCGTGCTCAGCGGCAGCACCGACCTGTTCCAGCCCTGGACCTACGATCCCCGGCCGGGCCACCCCTACAACGCCTTCATCACGCAGCGGCTCTACGACCACTTCTTCGACACGCACGATCCCCGCGCCCGCGAGGACGGCCTGTCCTACGAGGCGCTGATCACGCTGATCTACGAGGAGCTGAAGCGGCTGCGGGCCGAGGTGGGCTGGCAGAGCCCCGGCTGGGAGGACGCGATCGTCCACCATTACGAACTGGCGGCGCACCGGCTGACCAAGCTGTCCCACGACCACGGGGTGCCAATCGTCAGCGTCCTGCAACCGACGATCTTGCGCAAGCGCCACCTCACCGAGGTGGAGAGCGGCGTCGCCTCGGGGGCGTTCCTGGCCTATCTCGACCGTCAGTACGCCAAGCTGGAGGCATTCACCGAGCAGCTCGCGGCGCGGCGCCCGTACCGGCGCACCTTCACGGCCCTCGATTTCAGCGGGATCTTCCGCGACCGGGAAGAGGGGACCTTCTACGACATCGTCCACTACGACGATCCCGCCCGCGAGATCGTCGCGACCCGGCTCGCCGCCGAGATCCGCGGGGCCCTGGACCGGGCCCGCACCCGCACGCCGCTGGCCCGGGTGCGCCACCTCCTCGGCGGTCGGCGGCGATAGGGCCGGCTCGAAGGGCGCCACCCCGCGCGTGTCGCGACGCCCCGCCCGCGATCAGCCCCGCTCGGCCGCCCGCTTCACCCGGTGGGTGAAGATCACCGAGAGCCAGGGTACGACCTCGTGCTCGACCTCGATGGAGAGCAGCACTTCGAGGTGGAGCGCGTAGGGCAGGATGAAGCGGAAGCCGCAGCGGGCCTCCTCCATCGTTGTCGGCATGTCGCCCAGCACCGCCGCGATCACGTCCGGCCGGTGGACGTCCGCGGGGATGCGCTGGACCTCGCCGTCGGCCTCCACGATCAGCGTCGCCTTGGCGCGGCTCGCCGAGACGACCCAGCCGGCCAGCACCACCTGCCCGTCCTGGATCTCGGCCCAGACCCGATCCTGGGGGGCCTCCAGGTTCGCGCGGGCGAAGGAATCCGGCAGCTCGCCGTCGAGTTCGGCCACCGTGCAGCCGACCTCGTACTTCTCGAAGCCGCGCCCCTCGCCGAAGATGCCGGCGAACTCCTTCTGGTACTGCGCGATCCGGGCGTTCTTGATGTCTTCCGGCAGGCCCGACCATTGGCCCTTCTCCTGGACCGTGTAGACCGAGAGCAGCTCCCGCAAGAACGCGATCCGGCCCTTGTCGGCGACGTAGAGGTTCATCAGCCAGTCGGCCGCCGAGGCGTTCGCGTAATAGGCTTCCGGCACCCGGCGCAGGGCCTCGGCGCGATAGAAGCAGCACGAGAAGTTCGCGGTGAGCGGCGAGTTGGCCAGGACCGGGAAGCTGATCGTGCCGGTCGCATAGCGGCCCTGCTCGTCGTGCGGGACGTAGGAGCCGGTCGCCGGGTAGTGGAGCAGCACCCAGTTGAAGCACATGTCGAGCTTGCGGTCGTTGCGCAGCATCCGCATCTGCGTGGCGACCTTGCGGTCCGACAGCCAGTAATCGTCCGCCTCGCAGAAGGCGACGTACCGGCCCGTGCAGGCGGCGAGGCAATCCTGCATGTTGCGCAGCATGCCGAGATTGTGCGGCCGGGGCCGCACCGCGATCCGCTCCGGGTCGCGCGTCCGGTAGCGCTCGACGATCTCCGCGGTGCCGTCGGTGGACTTGTCGTCGCCGATCACGACCTGCATCCGGAACAGGCCGCGCTGGCCCAGCACCGCGTCGAGGCAGCGGCCGATATCGGCGGCGTGGTTGTAGGCCGTGACGATGACGCTGACCGTGAGCTGCTCCATGAGCCACGCGCGCAGGGCGTCGGGGTCGCCGGTGAGCACCTCGGGGGCGTCGAGGCCCATATCGTGCAGGGCCGTCCGGGCGATGTCGGGGTTGGCGTCGATCAGGCGGCCGAGGCTCGGCACGTCCTCCTCGTCGAGATAGGCCTCGGCCAGCCGCCGGAAGATCGACTTCTGCGCGGCTTCGTAGCCCGCCGCGTAGCGGCCGCCGAAATGGCCACGCAGCTTGCGGAAGAACGCGATCTCGGAGTTGCCGAGCTTCTTGTGGCGGGCGAGTTCGGTGGCGTAGGTCGCCCACATCCCGGCGGCGTGCTTGCGGTAGACCGCCATCACGTCCGGCAGGAAGCCGACGCGTCCGACCTCGGCGTGCATCAGGTGGACGTACCAGTCGCCGGGGGCGATGCCCTCGTCGAACACGAACGCCTCCTCGCCGTGGTAGCGCCAGCGGTAAAGCACGCTGTTGGTCTGGACGAAGTTGTGCGCCACGAGGTCCGACAGCGACGGCTGCGGGCTGCACTGCTTCGGGTACAGCTCCTCGACCCCCGGCATGTCCTCGTAGACGACGCGCACCCGGTGGAAGCAGAGGGAGAATTCCGGGCGCGCCCGCAGGAAGTCGACCTGCCGCTGGAGCTTGCGCGGATCGGTCCAGTAATCGTCGCCCTCGCAGATCGCCACGAACTCGCCGCGGGCGCGCGCCGTGAGGTCGGCGAAGTTCCGGTTCGGCCCGAGATTCTCGCTGCGCAGGACGGCCACGAGGTTGGGGTGGCGCGCGGCGTACTCGGCGATGATCTCGGCGGTCCCGTCCGTGGAGCGGTCGTCGCCGACCAGCAGCTCGAAGGGGAAGTCCGTGGCCTGGCCGAGGATGCTCTCCAGCGTCTGCCGGATGAAGGCCGCCTGGTTGTAGGTGATGCACAGGACCGAGACGACTGGCCGGTTCCAGGCCGGCGCGGGCTGGGTCTCGGCGCGCGCCTGGATCCAGGCCACGAAGGGATTGACGAAGCTGCCGTCGAAGGTCTCGTCCGGCGGCGCGGTGAAGTCGGCCCGGGGCCGGCGCCCGAGCCGGGCACCGTACTTCACGTAGTGCTCCAGGGGCGACAGGTCGGTCAGGCCCACATCGGGATAGCGCGTCGCGTAGCCGATATGGTCGAACAGTCCGCTGGCGTAGATGGTGGCGAAGTCGTCCTGCCACGGCTCGAGCGCGGGTGCGATCTCTCCTGCACCGTCCTGCATCGATCAGATCCCTCGAACGCGCGCCAGCGAGCAGCTTCCCCAGACTACCCTCAGAGGGTGCTGGGGAGGCGCCCTTCCTCGGAGCCGTGATTGTAGTAGTGGTGCGTCGGATCGGCCCCGGCATTCGCGACGTCGTCGTTACACGCGAGGTAGAACTGGCGGTCGAACAGACCGGACGTTTCCAGCCAGCCGAGCATCGTCGCCTCGGGCACGACGGGGGCGCGGTCGGGGGAAGCCGAAGCGGCCTCTCGGTAGAGGTGCGCGAACCGGGCGATCCGAGCCGCAACCTCCTTGGCGGCAGGCCTGCGCACCGAGGAGGCGACGACGCTCGATTGCTCGCCGGGGCGGCGACGTTGCAGATCGGCTTCAGCCAACCGTACCAAGCGGGCGAGTTCGCCCTGCGCCTCTTTGAGCCGTGCCTGAGTCTCGGCGAGCTCGGCCCGCAGCGCTTCCACGTCCTCGCTCAAGGTCGGCTCCGTCTCAGTCGCAGGGCCCAACTGGTCACGGGCAAGTAGCCGTCAGCGGGATCGGCATGAGGCCGGCGCGACGGGGCACCCCAGTCGGGTCGGGCCGGCTGTACGATCGGCTCCAGGGCCGGTCAACCCTACATCCGGGGCGCCACACTCACCAGGCGGGCGGTCACGCCGCCAGCCCAGCAGCCTCCTCGGACTCTGCGTCGAGGTCGTCTTCCGGGCGCGGGAGTCGCCGGCCGACCACCAGAAGGAGGAGTGCGGGGACGACGAGGACCAAGGCGATGCCGAGGATCCCGATATGCCCGATGAGCCGTCCGTAGAGGCCGCCGGTGACGCCGTCATGCCAGGAGAGTACCGCCATGCCGGCGCCGGCGGCGACGAGGAGCACGGGGATCTTGAACCACAGGGGCCAGGGCGCGCGCCGGGTGCGGGCGGCCGCCGGCGCGGCAGCCTGTGGCGCCGCGCGCTCCCGTTTGGCCAGAAGAGCCTCGATCTGATTCTGAAAATCCGCCTGGACCGGGCTGTTCGGGTCAATGCCGCCGTGCCCCGGGACAGGCTCGGCCCGCGCCTCGCCGAGCCCCCCCCCGAGCGGTCCCGGGATCTCGGCCTCGGCGGCGACCATCAGGCGCGCCTCGTGCCGGCGCATGAACAGCCACAGGGCGATGGCGCCCAGCAGAACGAAGGCCAGCAGCCCGAGGCCGACCGGCCCCATCACGTTCTCGATCGACCGGCCGCACAGGTAGGCGCCGAACCCCATGATCGAGGCCCAGGCGACGCCGCCGAGGGCGTTGAAGGCCATGAAGCGGCGAGCGTCGAGCTTGTTCACGCCGGCCAGCACCGCCGCATAGGCCCGGAGCATTGCGGTGAAGCGGCCGAAGAACACGATCTTACCGCCGTGCCGACGGAAGAGGTACTGGCCGAGCTTGAGCCGGCCGTGGTCGAGCCCGATCAGGTGCCCCTTGCGCAGGAGCAGCGGCAGCCCCCACCGGCGGCCGACCCAGTAGCCCGCATTGTCGCCCAGGATGGCGGCGGTCGCGGCGATCGCCACGACGATGGCAATATTGATGTTGCCGGTGCTGCCCGCGTAGGCCGCCGAGGTCAGCAGCGCTGTCTCGCCGGGCAGGGGCAGCCCGGCGCTCTCCAGGGTGATGATGACGAAGATCGCCAGGTAGCCGTAATGCGCGATCAGGTCGGCGATCGGCAGATCGTGCAGGAAGGACATGGGGTCTCCTCGCGGATCAATGCCGCGCGCTGTCGCCGACAAACGTGGCCGCTCCAGGGCGGATTGAAGACCCGGTCGATTAGCTGGCGCCGGTGGGCGTGCCTGCCGCCAGCGACTGCGCCAGATGGGCTCGCATCCACGCGATGGTGCCGGTGAGCCCAGTCTGCAGGGGGACGCGCGGCTCCCAGCCGAGTTCAGACCGGATCAGCGCGGTTTCGAGGACGTTGGCCGGCACGTCGGCGGCGCGACTCGGCCGGTGCACGCAGGGGAGATCGTCCCGGCCGAAGGCCACCTTCAGCTCGGCGATCACCTGATGGACGCTCAGGCCACGCCCGCTGCCGACATTCAGAACCTTGTGCGGGCCCTGATAGTCGACGGCTCCCAGAAAGGCGTCGCTGACATCGTCGATATGCAGGAAATCGCGCACCACCGAGCCGGTGCCCCAGACCTCCAGCGGCTGGTCGGTGAGGACGCGGTGGATGTAGCTCCCGATCAGCCCTTGGTGCTTGGCGCCAAGCTGGAACCGGCCGTACGGATTGGCGATGCGCAGGATCTGGTACTCGATCCCGTGAAGGTGCCGGTAGAGGTGCAGGGACTTCTCGATCATCAGCTTGCTGATGCCGTAGGCCGAGATCGGGTCAGTCGGCGCTTGCTCGGAGATCGGAATGGCACGGGGAATTCCGTAGATCGCCCCCCCGGAGGACGAGAACACGAGCTTCTTGATCCGAGCCGCGCGGCAGATCTCCAGCAGGTGCAGGGTGGCGATCGGCGCGGCCGAGAGTTCCGCGTATGGGTCCCGGTTGGAACTCTCGGGAACCGATCCTGCAATCAGGTGGAAGACAACGTCTTGGCGATCTACCACGTTGGCGAGGGCGAGGCGGTCGGCGAACTGGCCGATCACCCGAGCGACGCGCCGGTCCAGGACCTCGGCCTGCGGATGGCTGCGGCTGAAACAGGTGACCTCGGCCCCCGCCTCCGCAAGGCGATTGCACAGGTTCAACCCGAGGAAGCCGCCGCCGCCCAGTACGAGGCAGCGCAGCCCCGACAGGGACGATGTGGGTTGACCGGATCCGACGGGAGCGCTCGGCCGGGTCTCGCTCATGGCCGGCCTGCGGCGCCCTTCTGGCTCGCCGCGGCGGGTGGCTGCGCGCCATCCGGTAGCCGGTCCGGATCTGCCTCGCGCAACTCGATCATCCGCTCGACCAGGGTCAGCGCGGATTGCTCAAGGGCGTGACGGGTCGGCTCCAGCGAGGCCTTCCCGTACGCCCGGGCCGCCGCGTAGGCGGCAGCGTAGGCCGCGTCCCAGCCGGCGGCGAGAATCCGGAGGCCAGCGGTCTCCAGTTGATCCCGGACGGTAGCCCACGCGGCCTGATGCGCCCCGTCCCAGGCCGCGGCCCGGACGGCGGCACCGGTCTGCCGCAGAGTCAGGTTCGCGACCGCTGCCCGCTTGCGCGCCCGCTCCAGATGATCGCACCAAGCGGCGAGATCGGCGATGTCGGTGAGCGCCGGCAGGTCGGCCAGCGCGTCCCCTTCCACGTTCAGCTTGGCGAGGTGGAACCACGCCGGCAGGTGGGTGCGGACGAGCCAATCGGCCGCCAAGGCGACCCGCCGGCGCTCCAGGGCCTTCGAGCCTCGCGTGCCGATCAAGCGCGGAACGAGCGGCAGGATCAGGGCATCGCGCGCATCCTGTGGCAGCCGATCGCTCCAGGTCCGGATGAAGGCGGAGAGGCTCGGCGACGCGCAGGTGGGCTGATCCGAATGGGGCTCGCCGGCCACGTAGGCCACCGCCTCCAGGGCGCAGAGGCCGGAAGCCGCGTCCGCGTGCGGCCCGGCCGCGAGCGTCCTGACGTGCGCGAGCCGGTCGGGATCGACGCGTGCGGGCGCACCCGTCCGAGGGTGAGACCGGACCGCTCGGCGATCTGGTAGACGGATCGGCCTGTCGTCCACCGCCGGCACCGGGAACCCGGCCGGCACGCCGGTGGCGGCCTCGTTCTCAAGGGCGGCCACGGCCGCGACGACCTTGGCCGGGTCGACGGTATAGCTCACGTGGAAGGCGTGCACGCCCGGCCGGTGGAGGGTGCGGCCGCGCAGGAACAGGATCCGCGCGCCGCCCACCTCGATGTAGCTGGCATAACCCCGGAAGTTGAACGCCAGCTCCTCGTGAATCAGGCCCAGGATCCGGCACCCGGGCCGGCAGAACAGGGCGTTGCTCAGGGCCGAACTCGACGAGCCCACCACCAGGGCAGCGGAGTGGAACGCCTCGACCTGTTCGAGGAACGACATGGTCTCCGGGTAGATCACCTCGAAGCCCAGGGAGCTGAGTTGCTCGGCGATCTCCGCCTCGTTGACGAGGGCGCGCTGGCTGAAGGCCTTGCGCGAGATGAACAAGCGCCGGTCTGTCCGGCCCGAGAGGACACCCTGTTCCCGGGCGCGTTCGAGGATCTGTTCGCGCACCGGCGCGAAGATATCGGCCGGCCAGATCGCGTCGTAGACCGGCCGCCCCGGCTTCATCTCGAACGGAAAGAACGCCGGCGGCGGCGCGATCCCGAGACGGCCGAACGCGACCGGCCGGGGCGGCAGCTTGATCACGGGCCGGTCGCGCGTGTCGAGCAGGCGCAGGATCTGCTCGTGCGAGGCGGGCATGTGGTCGTCGATGCAGAGCGGGATCCCGTCCGGGCAGCGCGTGTCGTTGTAGCAGAGCATCCGCGGCACGAACTCGCAGAACCAGTGCCCATAATTCCGGCTCTGGAGGCCGAACATCATCAGCCCGGCCTCGACCCGGTGTGGATCCTCGGGCACTTCCACAAGGGCGCGCGTCTCACCGAACGCGGCCATCATGATCTGGTCGGGATTGATCCCGTCCTGCAGCAGGATGTCGGGCCGGCGCGGGTGCGCGGCGAGGTCGTAGACGAGCTTGTCACCGGCGATGACGACGTTGCTGCGCGGGAAGGCCTGGGCTTCGTCCAGAAAGGCAAGGTACTGGGCCGGCATGTCGAGCTCGCCCGGCTCGGAGAGCAGGGCAGGGGGCGGCTCGAAGAAGCGCAGGTCGGGCGGCGCGATCCGCCGTCTCGGCCGCAGCTCTGTGTAAGCGCCGTCCCCGCCTGCGGCGAGCGCCTCGGCCGTGACGATGTCGTAGGCGCGCAGTGGTCCCGAGCGGTAGACGTGGCGGGTCCTCTCGTGCAGCGCGATCGCGTCCGCGTAGCGCCCGTCCGGGAGCAGCTCGTCAATCTGCAATCGGCGGAGATTCCTGACCTTGGTGCTCAGGGCAAAGCCATCCTCGGTCGTGACGCCTTCGTCACCGCCGTTCAGCTCGTAGGCCAACCGATAGCACTGCACGCAGGATTCCGGCTCCTGCCCGCACTCGGCGACCCAGCCGAGCCGCAGCAAGGTGGCGATGCCTTCGCGGATGGCGGCTGGGCTGCCCCCTGCGCGCAGGTCGAGGATGACGGCGGTGGCCTCCGCGTAGCGTCCGCGTTCGCAGAGATCGCGCAGTCGCGCGCTGACGGCGGCCACCGCCCAGCGTTCGCGATCCTCGGGGACAATCGAAGCAATCAGATCGTAGGTATCGGCGACGGCGCCGAGCTGGGCATCGCCCTCAAACCGGAACGCGAGCGTCTCGAGGTGCCGCCGCATCCGGGTGACGCGCGCGTCGGCGTGACCTTCGAGGGGGCGATCCTCGGCGGCGACGCACGCGCGGAGCCGATCGAGAACGTCCGACGCGTTGTCGCGATTGATCGTCCGGATCAGGTCGATGAACGTCTCCGCCGGCCTCATGTCGGTCTCACGCTCCGCGCGTCCTCGCTCACGCGCCCGGGTGCGACGCGCCGATCTCGGCGATGTACTGGAACGATGGCACCCTGACGAGGCATCGCCCCTGGAGAGCTCGCAGGGACTCGTGTAGGGCAGGACCCCGGACAGGCAGGACACCCCGAGGCAGGGAACCCCGCGCATGGACGTTCGCCCGAGCGGCAGGCAGCTGCCAGCGCCGAACCAATACCGGTCGCGGCACACGGAGCGATGACCCTTCGCCTTGTCCTGTACGGTGCAGGTGCCCTCGCCCGCGAGATCGTCGACGCCCTTGAGCGCCTGAACGCCCACGGCACGCCGATGGAGCTAAGGGCGAGCATCGTCGATCCCGGCATCCACGCGCCGGAGATGTTCCGCGGCCGGCCGGTGGTCCGCGATGTCCGCACCTTCGCGGGTGACGAAGGTCTGCGCTTCGTCGTCGCCCTCGGCGAGCCGGAGCCCCGGGCCCGGGCCGCCGCGCGTCTGCGGGACGCGATCGGAGCGCGTTTCGCCTCGATCATCGATCCCGGCGTGCTGATCGGCGCGAGCAGCCGGATCGGCGCAGGTGCGGTGATCCTCGGGCATTCCTCCGTCACGGCGGATGCCCGGCTGGGCGAGCACGTGCTGATCAATCCGGGCTGCACGGTGGCCCATGACGATGTGCTGGAGGATTTCGCCACACTGAGCCCTGGGGTCCACCTGGCCGGCCATGTCAGCGTGGAGGAGAGGGCCTTCCTCGGCACGGGGGCTTGCGTGATCCCGAAGATCCGGATCGGCGCGCGCGCCGTGGTCGGAGCCGGCGCCGTGGTGATCCGCAACGTGGCGCCAGGCCAGACGGTGTTCGGGAATCCAGCTCGGCCCTTGCCAACACGGCCCAGGCCGCAGACCCTGCCGCGCGCCTGAGGGGTCCGGCCGGCAGGGCGGACAACGGCGCCTTCCGCGGCGATGCCTGGGCATGTATAGCGGCCGCGTCACCGGGCATTCGGACGAGGATGGTGGCGGCCGATAGTCAGGACGTGTCTCAACGATGATCCCCGTGCTCATTCCAAGCCTGCCGGAGACAGACGCCATCGTTCCGTACCTGCGCCGGATCGATCAATCGCACATCTACAGCAACTACGGTCCGCTCTCACGCGAATTCACGGCTAAGCTCTGCGGCTTCGTCTCGGAGCGCGCCGGCGGCACGACGGTGGCCGCGACGATCACCGGCAACGGCACGAGCGCGATCGAACTCGCCCTGCGCTACCGGATCGGCGGCCGGCGCGGCGGGCTCTGCCTGATGCCCGGCTACACCTTCATCGCCACCGCGCACGCGGCGGTGAATGTCGGCCTTGAGCCGTTCTTCGCCGACGTCGATCCGGAGACCCTGTCGCTGACCCCCGCCATCGCCGAGCGGGCGCTGTCGCTGGCCGAAGGCGATGTCGCCGCCGTGGTGGTGGTCAGTCCGTACGGGGCACCGATCGACGTCCCGGCTTGGGAGGCGTTCGAGGCGGCGCACGGGATCCCGGTCGTGTTCGACGCAGCCGCCGCAACGCTGAATCTTACCCGGATCGGCGCGCAGCCGCTCTGCGTGAGCCTGCACGCCACCAAGGCGCTCGGGATCGGAGAGGGGGGTGCGATCCTCACGACCGATGCCGACTTGGTGGCGCAGACCACCGCGATGACCGGTTTCGGCTTCTCGGCGAGCAGCCGGGTCTCGGAGGTGCGCGGCGGCAATTTCCGGATCTCCGAATACGCCGCAGCGGTCGGCCTGGCGGCCTTCGACGGCCTCGATGCACGCATCCAGCAGTTGCGGGAGGCCTCGCTGGCCTATGTCGAGGGCTTCGACCGGATCGGCGTACGCATGCAGCCCGGCTTTGGCACGGAGTGGCTGACCATGACGGTCAACGCGCTGTTCGAGCCCGCAGCCGCCGACGCGGTGACGGCGGCGTTCGACGCGGCCGGCATCCAGTGGCGGCGCTGGTACGGGACCGGCTGCCAAGCGCATCCCGCCTTCGCGACCTGCCGGCATGACGGCCTTGCGCGGACCGCCTCCGTCTCCGCCGGCGCCATCGGGGTGCCGTTCTTCCCGGCGATCACCCGGGATCAGATCGGCGAAGTCTGCGCCTGCGTGGAGCGGGCCCTGGCGACGCGCTGAGGCGCTCGGGACGGCGCGGCGGATCTCGTGAAGGAACGGTCGGTATCGATGCGGGACGACTTTCGGCGAATCCTGACACAGGCCAACCGGACTAACGGCGCCGCCACCCTCGACGCGATCGAAGGCGCCCTCGCGGCGCCGACGGAGGAGCGCGCCGAGACCGCCGCGCAGCACCTCGCGACCCTCGCGTTCCGGTATCAGGGCGAGAACAGCTTCGATCTGGCGGCCCGCGCCTACAGGATGGCGGCCCAGGCCTCGCGCGCGCGGACCGCGCAGTACCATCTCGCCGCCATCCGGACGGACATCGTCGACCGGTGCCGGCGGCAGGAATTCGACAGCGTCGAGGACCTCCTGGAGGCGCTGCGCCAAGCCAAGGCGGCGGTCCAGGATCGCGGGCAGGACGACCCGTCGCTGGTCCAGATCGCCTGGGACTACGAGCTGGCCGGGGAGGCCGAGAGCGCGGTGCGCTGCTACCTGCTGGCACGGATCGCGCGGGACACCCTGGGCGGGCGGGCGCTGACGGTCGACGGCGACACGCTGGAGCGCAAGATCCGGAACCTGCGCAGCCTGCAGATGACCGCGCTGGCCGAAGCCGGCCGTCATGAGGAGGCGCGGGCGCTGCACGAGCGGACGCGCACGACCCTCGGGCTCGGGCCGGTGCGGATCTACGACATCATGTCCGCACGCCAAGCCGCGGCGCAAGGGGAGGGCGAGTATCGCGAGCTGGTCAGCCCGCGCCGGATCGCGGAACCGGAGATCCGCTTTCTCGAAGGGCCGGTGGCGCTGACCTCCGTGTGCGGCACCCTGGATGCCCCTCCGCAATACGTCGCCCGGTTCAAGGACTGCCTCACCTTCCCGCGCAGCAACATCGTGCTCCAGGGCAGCCGCCTGATCTACGACCTCGCGGCGCACCCCGACAGCGGCATCGCCGACATCAAGGACGGCAAGAACACCGACCAGATCATGACGGCGGTATACGGGGCCGGGCGCGCCCTGGTGGAGGAGCCGGCCGAAGTGCGGAGCCTGGAATCCGGCCTGATGATGTTCGGGCTCCAGAGCAAGAACTACGGCCACTGGCTGCTCGAGTTCGTGCCGCGGATGCTGTGGTTCAACGATCCCACCTGCCCCGCGGGCTTCCCGATCTGCATCGACGATCACATGCCGGCGACACATCGGCAGATCGTGGAGCTGCTCGACACGCGCGGGCGCGAGATCCTCCCGCTCCCGGCGCAGGCGGTCCGCTTCCGCGAACTCGGGGTTGCCCCGGTCCCGACCTTCTTCCCGTTCGACGCCCGGCCGGACGTGCCGGTCTACGACTCCGTCTGGCCGAAGGACGTCCTCGGCGCCATGCGGCGCGCCGTGATCGACAGGCTCGCAGCACGGGGCCTGGACCTGCGTCCGACCGGTCGGCGGATCGTCCTGTCGCGGAAGGGTTTTACCCAGCGCCAGCTCGTCAACGAGGCCGAGATCATCAACGCCCTCGCGCGCTACGGCTTTGAGGTCGTCTACCCGGAGAAGCTGTCCTTTATCGAGCAGATCGCGCTCTATCATTCGGCCGATGTGATCGTCGGCTCTGCGAGTTCGGCCATGACGAACACCATCTTCTGCAATGACAGAGCCCGCGTCGTCGCGCTGATCCACGAGAACCGGTCGTTCAATTTCCGCGGCTACACCAGCATGATCGAGTCTAGCGGCGCGCAGGTTCTCTTCATCCGGGGCTCGACGGTGCCGGGTGAGAAGACGCATCCGTTCCACGCCAATTACACGGTTCCGTTCGCACAGGTGCTGCGCGGCCTCGAGCGCGTCGGCGTCTGCCCGTAGCGGTCAGGGACGAAGCGACATGAGGCCGACGGCGACCTTTCTCGACCTTGTCCGATCGATCGACAGCGGCAACGCCTCGACCCGGCTGGAGACTCTGGCCTCCCTGCTCACCGCTGAACCTCCGTCGGGACCACGTGCGGCCGCGACCCTGCGGCACCTCGAAGCCCTGGGCTTCCGGCTCGAGGGCGGCGCCCAATTCGGGGATGCGGCGCGCGCCTACGCCCTCGCCGCCGCGATCGACCCGCACGATACTCAGCGCTGGCACCAGAACGCCGCCGTGGCACGCCTGCGCGGCTTCATTGAGCAGGAGCTCTGGCCCAACGCGGCGGCGTATATTGCGGAACTCCGAAGCCGGGACGGGGCAGGGGCTATCCCGTACGAGACCGCGCGGACGCTGCTGCAACTCGGCTGGACCCACGAGTGCCGCGGCCGAGCGGAGCCCGCCGTACAATGCTACCGCCTCGCCTACGACCTCAACGGCGGCGATACCGGCCTTGCGACCGTGGACGGGGACAGCCTCAGCCGGAAAATCAGGAACCTGCGCCTACTTCAGATGAACGCTCTGGCAGAGGCGGGCCAGCACGAGGAGGCCGTGGTGCTGCACGAGAGCACCCGGTCGATCGTCGGTCTCGGCCCCGTCGGCATCTACGGTATCCTCACAGCCCGGCAAGCCGCCGGGGAGGGGCACGGGCGCTATCACGAACTGCGACCCGGCCGCCGGATCGCCGACCCGGCCGTGACCTTCCTCGACGGCCCAATCCCGCTGACCTCCCAACCTGGGATCCTCGAGGCACCACCGCAATACGTCGCGCTGTTCAAGGACTGCCTGACCTTTCCCCGCAGCAACGTCGTGCTCCGCGGCGAGCGCCTGATCTACGACCTCGCAGCCCATCCCCTGAGCGGAGTCGCCGACATCAAGGACGGGGTCAATCCGGGTCAGATCATGACGGCCGTCTGGGGAACGGAACGCGCCCTGGTCGAGGCGCCGTCGGAGATTCGCGAGATCGAGGCCGGGCTGATGCTGTTCGGCTTCCAGAGCCGTCAGTACGGCCACTGGCTGCTGGAATTCGTCCCCCGCATGCTGTGCTTCAATGATCCGGCCTGCCCCTCGGGATGGCCGCTCTGTGTCGACGACGGGATGCCGGAGACGCACCGCCAGATCGTCGCGCTGATGGACACTCGCGACCGGCCGATCGTGACGCTGCCCCCGGTCGCGACGCGGTTCCGCGAACTCGGCCTCGCACCCGTACCGGCCTTCTTCCCGTTCGACACCCGGCCGGGGTTACCGATCTACGACGCGATCTGGCCGCAGGACATCCTCGCCGCCGTGCGGGACAGGATTCTCGCGCGGCTCGCCGCGGCTGGGGTCGATCTCCGGCGGACCGGGCGGCGCATCATCCTGTCCCGGCGGGGGTTCACGCAGCGCCAGCTCGTCAACGAAGCCGAGATCGTCGAGACGCTGCGGCCCCACGGGTTCGAGGTCGTCCAGCCCGAGCAGCTCAGCTTCGCCGAGCAGGTGCAGATGTACCACGCCGCCGACATCATCGTCGGGTCGGCGAGTTCCGCCCTGATTAACTGCATCTTCTGCCGACCGGGCGCCCGGGTCGTGGCGCTCGCGCACGAGAGCCCGGAATTCTACTTCCGCGGCTTCTCCAGCTTCGTCGAGTCCAGCGGCGCGCGCCTTCTGTTCGTGCGCGGAACCACCCTGCAGGCGGAGGGCGTCCACCCGATGCACGCGAACTACATACTCCCGCCGGCGATGATGCGGCGGGCTCTGGAGAGGGTCACGGTCGCTCCTTGAGGCGCATCCGCTGACAGCGCCTCGGCCGGACGTCGGACTAACCCCCTCCCGCATACACCTTGTGAATCGGCAGACCGCAGAAATCGTCCTCCACACCGAGCGTCCGCATCGGTTCGGACGGGGTGGCGATCAGCCCTTGCATCAGAAGACGCAAGAATTCCTGTGGCCCTCTCGATGGGATGTCGGCTTGGAGGAGGCTCGGTCCGTAGAGATCGAGCGTGTCAGTGATGTACTGCTCGGCGCCCGCGTGCAGCTCGGCGAGGATATCGTGCTCGGCGGGGGTCCGCGGGTCGGCCTTGAACAGGGGCGCGATCCGTTCGCCCGCGCTCTCGTAGCCGACGACCTGCCCGTGGGGAGCGGTCAGGAACGCCTCGACCGCGAGGCCGTAGGCTAGGACGGGGAGCGATGACGTCTCGGGGTTCTCGGCGCCCGCACGGAAGCAGCTGAAGGCAGTGCCGCCGTCCCTCTCCACCATCTGAGCCGCGTCGAAGGTCGTCATGTAGAGGCCGATCAGCGGCTGGCCGAGGGCCAGCTGCATCATCTTCTGGATCGTGGCCGAGTATCCGACATCAACCACGGCGTGGAGGCCTCCGGCATCGAGGCCCTCCTGTCGGGCATATGCGCGGAACCGCGCGTTCAGGTCCGCCCCATGGGCCATGATTTCCGGCCCGAGGTCGGTCATGACGCGCTCGATGACTGGGGCATCGGCCGGAAGCCGCACGTCGCGGCCGTCCAGTCCGAGATGCGCCGGGGCGGTGAAGCTCGCCCGGTTCCAGAGCAGGGACTGGATACTCCCCACGTAGCGGCCTGCCCCGGTCACCAGATCCGGACGGAAACCCGTGCCGAGGGCCGCACCGATCGCCACCTGCCGGGAAACGTGGAAGTACCGACCCTCGGGCAGATGGCGCAGGCCGTAGCGCTCCCGGATCAGCCGATAGACCTTGACCAGAAAGTCGCCCTCGCGCGCGAGAAAGTACAGCCTCTCGACCCGGCCCAGGGCCTCGTGCCGGCTCAGCCAGGACATAAACAGCAGCATGAGCGGCCCGAACACGACGTAGCCGACGTCGCGGGCCGAGCTGAGCGACAGGTAGGGCGGCCCGGCCCGGTCGAGGAACGGATTCCGGCACAGCGTCAACATGGCGTGGCCGATGACCAGATCGGACGACCACGTCCGCGCGAGATTGCCTTCGTCCCGCACGAACCCGCTCTGCGCGAGGATCTTGGCCGGGTGGGCGACGTGCAGGTAGGGGATCCGCCGGTCGCAGGCCGCCTGAATGTCGGAATGCTCGTTGTCGCCGACATGCAGCCAGCGGGCGCGCGGCACCGCCTCGGCCTCCTCGACATGGCGCCAGAGGTCGCCCCGGTCCTTGCGGGCGCCGACCGCGTTCGACACGTAGAGCGCCGCGAACAGGTCGGCGACGCCGATCGCCTGGAGGATGCCGCGGATGTCGGCCTCCTCGTAGTAGGTGTCGGTCATCAGGACGATGCGCTTGCCGCGTTCATGCGCCGCCGTGAGGATCGCGATGACCTCAGGCCGTGGGTGCAGGGCACCGAGGTCGATCCGCTTCTCCAGAGCGCACGCGCGCGCGACGACATCGCTGGGGATCGTCCCGGAGGCGGCGAGCTCCGTGTAGATCTCCGACAGGTTGACGTCGCCCTGATGGTGCTTGCGGGCGCGGACCCGGTTCTCGGCAGCCCGGCGCTCCGCGAAGAGCGGGATGGGTCGACCTACCTCGGCCGCGATACGATGCTCGACGAGCTTGAGCACGGCGTCCGGGCGCCGGGCCGGGCGGCTTACGAGGGTGTCGAACAGGTCGAACGAGACGAGGTCGGCATCCTGCAGCGCCCGCAGCGCCTGATCTTGGGTGCGGGCGCTGTACTGGTGCCAGTTGCGAGCGCTGCCGCCAAAGCGGGCGAGCCCGCGGTCGTAATCGAGGCATACGGCGCGGTAGCCCTGCGACCGGCACACGATCGGGATGACCCGCTCGATGGCGTGGGCGAGCGTCCCGTCGGTCTGGCCGTGCTCCTCGGGAAAATCCTGGGGCGTCAATCCGGCGACCAGCAGCGGGCGAAGAGCATCGACCCGCGCCCAGAACATGCCGCCGACCGGGTAGTCGATGTACTCGTCGAACCCGTCATAGGGCAGCCCGAGGCGGTCGAGCAGACCGTAGCCGGTGCCGATGTTGGAGAGCCACGCGTGCGCCCAGTAGATGATGTGCGCGCTGGTCTCCGGGAAGAACAGGCCGATCCGGCTGTCCTCCTCGAATAAGGACAGGGCGATGGCGGCACAGGCGGCGTTCGCGAACAGCGCCCGGTAGATCTCATCGCGCCAGCGCGTCTGCTCAGCGCCGCTGAACAGCGATTTCTTGGTGTGGACGTGGAGTACGAGGTCGTAGCGCAGGATGTCGGGCGCAAACACGGTGACGAGGGGGCCGAAGTTGCGACCACGGTTCTCCGCCAGCACGACCCGGCAGCGTTCGGCGAGCCCGGCGCGCTCCGCCGCAGCCTCCAGCGCGCGCTGCTTGGCGGGCTCATCGGTTGAGACGAGCAGGTCGGACGCCGGGATTGCCCGCACGAGGTGGGGCAGGAGGTCCTCGAACACGTCGACGTAGAAGGCGTGGACGACGACGACGACGCGTGCGCGCGTGCTCGCACGCAGGACGATGGGGTGGGTCTCGATCGCACGCGCGTCGGCGGTGCGGGTGCAGGCGAGGCGGATGGGTCGTCCCTCCGCGCGCCCACTCGTCAAGTAGTGCAGCAGTGGGTTGGCGCCAGCCTCGGCCACATCGGGATTGTTGCCGAGATACCAGGCACCGTCGAACAGGGGGCCGGGGTTGCGCCCGAGCGCTGCGCCCTCGCGGAGATAGTGTCGCGCGGCTCGGTCCGACGGCAGGTCGGGGACCTGAGTCGTCCGGTACCAGTTCGCGTCGAACAGTTCGGACTCTTCGATTCGCGCCAGCGCCGCCGGGTCGGCGAAGTGGCAGATCGGCCGGCCTTCGGCGCGCCCGTCGTTCAGATAGTGCAGAAGGGGATTTTGGCCCGCCGCGGCAACGTCGGAGTTGGTCCCAAGATACCAGGACCCGTCGAACAGGGGGCTTGGGCTGAGCCCGCGCGCAGCTCCTTCCTGCAAGTAGTGCAGCGCGGCGCGGTCCGGCGGCACGTCGGGGGCCTGAGTCGCCCGGTACCATTCCGCGTCAAACAGGTCAGAGGTAGCGATTCGCGCCACCAACTCCGAGCCGAAGACTGGTCTGATCAACCGCCCCTCAGATTGCCCGCTATTCAAATAGTGCAGCAGCGGATTTAAACCTGCAATGGCGACATCAGCGTTGTTCTCCAGGTACCATGGTCCGTCGAACAGCGGGCCGGGGCTCAGCCCAAGCGCCGCGCCCTCCTGAAGATAATGCCGCGCGGCTTGGTCCGGTGCCACGTTGGGTGCTTGGGTCGCCCGGTACCACTCCGCATCGAACAGATCACAAGCTCCAATTCTTCGCTCGGCTGTGCAATCGACACCAATACCAAAGAGACTGAGGAGCATCCGCTGAATCGCGTTGTAAAAAGCCATATCAACAGCATGTTATGAGGCAATGTAGGCCGAGCGGGGTCGGCTTCCCCAGCCTCAGATAGAACCTAGATGAACGCTGTACAGCAAAAACGCGAGAGTTCGCAAACGCTCGACGGCGCCCACACGCTTATCGAGACACACCAAGACAGGCAGTTCCTTTTACAGACTCACAGTCGGCTCGGAGGCGGGAAACATAAGACGCCAAGTCAAGCCACACGTCGGCCGTCTGCGTACTAACCTCCTCAATCAAAGGCCTCATACAAAAACGCACATTTTCAATATGGGCTGACTTGGGTAATCAAAAGCGTTCATTGATTTGGCAGGGCGATCAGGTATCGAAAACGCCGTCAGCAAGACTTCACCGAATGTCTTTTAACACAGCGTCGGCCATTCGACAATCTCGGCGATTGCAGAATTTGCTAGGCCATTTCAATATGATTGACCTGCCACACACGCAATTTCAGAACAATCATATTATAAGTTCTCGAGAATATCCTGCAAATACTTCTGCCCAGCGTCCATGGAATGCCTAGATCGAACAAACTCCATGCCCTTGTCTGACAATAGATTCCATAAAAACTGATCGTTGTAGGCCTGGATTATCAGATCCGCAAATTCTGCTACATCCCTAGAAATCAAAGCCGTCTCTCGATGAACAAGCGACATGCCTTCCGCCGCAATTGGGGTAGCAACACATGGCACTCCGTAGCATAGACTAGATACAACTTTACCTTTGGCTCCAGCACCATACCGCAACGGCGCCACAGTCAAGCGAACATTATCCAATTCTTGGGATAGATCGCCGATATGACCGACGATTCTCAAACCCGGGTCATTTCTACCACTTAATTCTTCAGGCAGATCAGCGCCAACGAGGTGAAATTCAACATTCGGCAATTTTATTCTCACAATCGGCCAGATATTGTCGAGAAAAAAGGTAGCAGCATCAACATTAGGGAGATGCTTGTATCCACCTATGAACGCTACATTTCTTCTCTCTTCGAACCCCTTTTTCGAGCCCGGGATATCTCGTAGAAGGGGAACTGTGTAGCAGCGCGCACCTGGAGCTGTGTTTTCAAGCAGTTTTTGCTCTTCGACAGAGACCACCAATGTAGCATCAGAAAGCCTTGCTAGATACCGCTCCCGCTCGCTAGTCCCGTACGATCGATTCAAACCTACTCTATCGTTGTGGAGGTATGCAGCTCTTCGTTCGCGCAGCCCATGCAAATCCAATGTATTAAATATAATCTTCGCGTCAGGCGCAAACTTTCTCACCGACTCAAAATAAAATCCGCCGCAATAAACTCGCGAAAGAATAAACAAATCAAAATTTCTGCCGTAACAATCGATAAAATATTCGATATCGACCGCGTTATGTTCATCGATTATCGTCACACCAAGCTGAACGACGGAGCGTCGAGCCGCTAACATTATTTCATCCGCGGCCGCAGAACTAAATTGAGCGGTGGCGGAGAAATAGACCTTATAGCCCTGAAAGATCAGCAGTTTAATTAGGTTGACGGCATCAACCGATCCAGAATCCCGATCAGGCGTTGGATAGGTGGCGTCTATTATATATACATTCTTTCCGCTAGGCACGAAGTTAATTGGCTCGGGAACTTTGCTAATAGGTCTGTTTTCGTGAATGCCAAACTGAAGATAGTGCTGCAAAGGCTCAATATCGGAATGAACCAAATCGAGATTAAGTCGGCGGTAATGATCGAGGGAAAAGAGAGGACTCGGGTCGCAGCGGTTATATCGACCAGATGTAATAAAATGTTCTAAAGGCCGCCTTCCAAATGATTGATCTTGATCTTGAATTTTGCTTGCGTGGACGTGCAGGTACCAGGCTGGATCGAAGTACGGGTTCGGCCAGCGTCCCTGCATCTCGCCCGAGCGCAGATAATGGTCCAACGGTGAGA
>NZ_KB911310.1:0-30982 GCF_000383455.1 Methylobacterium sp. 285MFTsu5.1
ATGGGCAAGGAAAAGTTCTCCCGCACCAAGCCGCACTGCAACATTGGCACGATCGGCCACGTCGATCACGGCAAGACGTCTCTGACGGCGGCGATCACGAAGGTCCTGGCCGAGACGGGCGGGGCGACGTTCACGGCCTACGACCAGATCGACAAGGCGCCTGAGGAGAAGGCGCGCGGGATCACGATCTCGACGGCGCACGTGGAGTACGAGACGCAGAACCGTCACTACGCGCACGTGGATTGCCCCGGCCACGCCGACTACGTGAAGAACATGATCACGGGCGCGGCGCAGATGGACGGCGCGATCCTGGTGGTGTCGGCGGCCGACGGCCCGATGCCGCAGACCCGCGAGCACATCCTGCTGGCCCGCCAGGTCGGCGTCCCGGCGCTGGTGGTGTTCCTCAACAAGGTCGACATGGTCGACGACGAGGAGCTCCTGGAGCTGGTCGAGCTGGAGGTGCGCGAGCTGCTGTCGAAGTACGACTTCCCGGGCGACGACATCCCGATCACCAAGGGCTCGGCGCTGATGGCGCTCGAGGACAAGGAGCCGAAGATCGGCAAGGAGGCGGTCCTGGCGCTGATGGCGACCGTGGACAGCTACATCCCGCAGCCGGAGCGTCCGATCGACATGCCGTTCCTGATGCCGATCGAGGACGTGTTCTCGATCTCGGGCCGCGGCACGGTGGTGACGGGTCGCGTCGAGCGCGGCATCGTGAAGGTGGGCGAGGAAGTCGAGATCGTCGGCATCCGGGCGACCACCAAGACGACGGTGACGGGCGTGGAGATGTTCCGCAAGCTGCTCGACCAGGGGCAGGCGGGCGACAACGTCGGCGTGCTGCTGCGCGGCACGAAGCGCGAGGACGTGGAGCGCGGCCAGGTCGTGTGCAAGCCGGGTTCGGTGAAGCCGCACTCGAAGTTCAAGGCCGAGGCGTACATCCTGACCAAGGAGGAGGGCGGCCGCCACACGCCGTTCTTCACCAACTACCGGCCGCAGTTCTACTTCCGGACCACGGACGTGACCGGGATCTGCACGCTGCCGGAGGGCACCGAGATGGTGATGCCGGGCGACAACGTGACCATGGACGTGGCGCTGATCGTGCCGGTGGCCATGGAGGAGAAGCTGCGCTTCGCCATCCGCGAGGGCGGCCGCACCGTCGGCGCCGGCGTCGTCGCCGCCATCAACGACTGACGATCGATCCGGGGCGGCGCCGCGCGCCGCCCCGCCTCTCCGACGCCGGCTCCCGTCTCGACGGGGCCGGCGTCGTCGTTTCGGGCGGGCGGGGTCCTGTCGGCGCCGCTTCCCGTCTGCTTCCCGCAAGCGACCCCTTGCAAGCCGCGCCGCGATGGGGCATTGGGCGGTGCGCTAGGAGTGTAGCTCAACTGGTCAGAGCGCCGGTCTCCAAAACCGGAGGTTGCGGGTTCGAGTCCCTCCACTCCTGCCAGACATTCAGCCCGATCCCGCGCGGCGGCCCGGTCGACAAGCCAGGGGACTTGCGCTAGAGCGGGCGCAATCCGAGATCTGAAGCGACCGTCGGTGCGGGCCCATCCGGGTCCTCGGCGCCGACATTCGCATTCCCGGATGCGGTCTCTGCCTCGGGGCCGAACACGCACAGACACTGGCGCCATGGCATCGAACGAAGCGACCAAGAAGGTGGACCTAGTGCGCGGCGCGGCCCGCGGTCCCGCGAATCCGCCGCCCGCCCGGCCCGCGACCCCCGCCCGCGCGCCGCAGAAGCGCGCCACGCCGGGCGAGTTCTTCGCCCAGGTGCGCGACGAGGCCCGCAAGGTCACGTGGCCGACCCGCCGGGAGACCACGATCACGACCATCATGGTGTTCGTGATGGTCGTCGCCGCGAGCCTGTTCTTCACGGTCGTGGATCAGGCCCTGCGCTTCTTGGTCGGCCTGATCCTGGGCGTCTGAGAAATCCTGGGCGTCTGGGGGCGGCTCGCCGCCGATCGGGGGTGACCCCGGGGACTTGTCGGAGTTGAACGGAACCGTGTCGAAGCGCTGGTACATCGTCCACGCCTACTCGAACTTCGAGAACAAGGTTGCCCAGTCCATCAAGGACCAGGCGGCCCAGCGCGGGCTGACCGAGCTGTTCGACGAGGTGATGGTCCCGACCGAGAAGGTCGTGGAGGTCCGCCGCGGCCGGAAGGTCGACGCGGAGCGCAAGTTCTTCCCCGGCTACGTGCTGGTGAAGTGCGACCTCACCGACGAGGTCTACCACCTGATCAAGAACACCCCGAAGGTCACGGGCTTCCTCGGGGCCGACAAGTCGAAGCCGGTGCCGATCCCGGACGCCGAGGCCGAGCGGATCAAGGGCCAGGTCGCCGAGGGCGTCGACCGGCCGAAGCCCTCGATCTCCTTCGAGATCGGCGAGACCGTCCGGGTCGCCGACGGCCCGTTCGCCAGCTTCAACGGCACCGTCGAGGAGATCGACGACGCCCGCTCCCGCCTCAAGGTGGCCGTGTCGATCTTCGGCCGCGCCACGCCGGTCGAGCTCGAATACGCCCAGGTCGAGAAGGCCTGAGCCTCCTGAGTCCGGCGGCCGCCCGGCCGCCCATCTTTCCCGGCCCTCGCTGAGCGGCGGCCGCGAAGCCGCCGCATCCCGTTCGCGGATGCGGCACCATCCGCGGGAGAACCGCCCGGCTTCGCCTCCGGGATCCACGGCTCGCACCGCGACCTGCAACCGTCCGACCCGCCGCGCTTCAGGCCGCACGGGGGCGGATTTTCATTGGGAGCAGTCCCATGGCGAAGAAGATCACGGGCTACGTGAAGCTTCAGGTCCCGGCCGGCGCCGCCAACCCGTCGCCGCCGATCGGCCCCGCGCTCGGTCAGCGCGGCCTCAACATCATGGAATTCTGCAAGGCCTTCAACGCGAAGACCGCGCAGATGGAGAAGGGCACCCCGATCCCGGTGATCATCACCGCGTATCAGGACCGCTCCTTCACCTTCGAGATGAAGCAGCCCCCGGTCACCTTCTTCCTGAAGAAGGCCGTCGGCCTGAAGCTCGGCAAGAAGCCGGCCTCCGGTTCCAAGACCCCGGGCAAGGGCCCGACCGTCGGCAAGATCACCGAGGCGCAGCTTCGCGAGATCGCCGAGAAGAAGATGCCCGACCTCAACTGCGACACGGTCGAGTCGGCCGTCGCGATGATCCGTGGCTCCGCGCGGGCCATGGGCCTCGAAGTCGTCGCGTAAGGGAGGGCAGCATGGCTAAGGAAGGCAAGCGCATCCGCGCCGCCCGCGAGGGCATCGAGGCGACCAAGCTCTACGCGCTCGACGAGGCGATCAAGCTGGTCAAGGAGCGGGCGACCGCGAAGTTCGACGAGACCGTCGAGGTCTCGATGAATCTCGGCGTCGATCCCCGCCACGCCGACCAGATGGTCCGCGGCGTCTGCAACCTGCCGAACGGCTCCGGCCGGACGGTGCGCGTGGCGGTCTTCGCCCGCGGCGCCAAGGCGGACGACGCCAAGGCCGCCGGTGCCGACATCGTCGGCGCCGAGGATCTCCTCGAGATCGTGCAGAGCGGCAAGATCGAGTTCGATCGCTGCATCGCGACCCCCGACATGATGCCGCTGGTCGGCCGTCTCGGTAAGGTGCTGGGCCCGCGCGGCCTGATGCCGAACCCGAAGGTCGGCACCGTCACCATGGACGTGAAGGGCGCCGTCGCCGGCGCCAAGGGCGGCTCGGTCGAGTTCCGCGTCGAGAAGGCCGGCATCGTCCATGCCGGCGTCGGCAAGGTCTCGTTCGACGCCGACAAGCTCGTCGAGAACATCAAGGCCTTCGCGGACGCCGTCGCCAAGGCGAAGCCCGCGGGCGCCAAGGGCACCTACGTCCAGCGCATCGCCGTCACTTCGACGATGGGCCCGGGCGTGAAGGTCGAGCCGAACACGGTCCTGACCGCCTGAGGCGCGACGAATCGTCGACGCTGCGGAGCGCCCGGCCGGGAACGGCCGGGCGCTCTGCGTTCGCGGGATCGGTGCTCGTCCCTGTCTCGGACCTGTCTCCGACGCAGGCCTGTCCAGGGCGCGTGGCAGGCGCGGAATACGGTCGGTGACGCGACAGGAAGACAAGCCGCGATGGGCCGGCCCGAACCTGCGTCCCTCACGCCATTCTTAACCGCCGAGGGGGGCGCCAACGGCCGCGGCTGTGCTAGATAGGCCGGCATGCGATGCACCCTGACGGTCACCTCCAAGCGACGCATCCTGTGCGTCTTTCCCGCCTACACGCCGTCCTTCGGGACATTCTCCCACGCCTACCCGCTGATGGGCGGGGTGAAGGCGTTCATGCCGCCGCAGGGGCTGCTGCTGATCGCGGCCTACATGCCGGAGGCTTGGGAATGCCGGTTCATCGATGAGAATATCCGCCGCGCGGGCCCGGCCGACTTCGCCTGGGCCGACGCAGTCTTCGTCTCCGGGATGCACATCCAGGAGCCGCAGATCCACGATATCCGCGACCGCGCCCGCGCGGCCGGGAAGGTGACGGTGCTGGGCGGCCCCTCGGTCTCGGGCGCGCCTGAGAAGTACGGCGACTTCGACTACCTCCATATCGGCGAGATCGGCGACGCCACCGACCAGCTCGTCGCCCGCCTCGACGCGGACCTCACGCCGCCGCCCGCCCAGGTGGTGCTGGAGACCAAGGATCGCCTCCCGCTCGCGGACTTCCCGGCACCGGCCTACGAGGCGGCGCCGCTCAAGCGCTACCTGATCGGCTCCCTGCAATTCTCTTCGGGCTGCCCCTACCGCTGCGAGTTCTGCGACATCCCGCAGCTCTACGGCCGCCAGCCGCGCCTGAAGAGCCCGGAGCAGATGTGCGCCGAGCTCGACGCCATCGTCAGCCAGCCGGGCCACCCGGCGGTGGTCTACTTCGTCGACGACAACTTCATCGGCAACCGCAAGGCGACCCGCGAGATGCTGCCGCACCTCGTGGAATGGCAGAAGCGGAACAGCTACCCGCTCCAGTTCGCCTGCGAGGCGACGCTGAACATGGCCAAGCAGCCCGAGATCCTGGAGCTGATGCGGCAGGCCAACTTCATGACGGTGTTCGTCGGGATCGAGACCCCGGAGGCGGACGCCCTCAAGGGCATCGACAAGACCCACAACGCCGCCGTGCCGATGTACGAGGCGATCGAGACCCTCAATTCCTACGGGCTCGAGGTGACCTCCGGCATCATCCTGGGCCTCGATTCGGACACCGACAAATCCGAGCAGAACCTGATCGACTTCATCGACCGCTCGGCGATCCCGGTCCTGACCATCAACCTGCTCCAGGCCCTGCCCAAGACCCCGCTCTGGGACCGGCTGGAGCGCGAGGGCCGGCTCCTCCACGACGCCAGCCTCGAGTCGAACGTCCTGTTCAAGCGCCCCCACGATTCGGTGGTGAGCAGCTGGCGCCGGGCGATCGCGCACGCCTACGAGCCGGAGAAGATCTTCGAGCGCTTCAAGCACCAGTGCGCGGTGACCTACCCGAACCGCATCACCACGCCGACGGCCGGCAAGCTCACGTTCACCAACCTGCGCCGCGGCCTCATCCTGGGCTTCAACATCATCACCCGCGTCGGGATCTTCTCCGACTACCGCAGGCCGTTCTGGAGCGCGGCCGGCTACGCGCTGAAGCGCGGGCAGATCGAGGCGGTGTTCAACATGGGCTTCGTGGCCCACCACCTGATCCGCTTCACCCGCGAGGCCCTGCGCGGCGAGCACAACGCCTCGTTCTACGCCGCGAAGGCCGCGGAGGCGAAGGCCGCCCGCGACCGCAGCTGGTGGGAGACCGCGCGGCGCAAGCTGGTGCCGGAGCGCGAGGCGGCCTAGCCGGGGATCCCGGGAAGGGCCCCGAGCGATGCAGCGGCGGCAGGGTACCCGCGCAAGTCCTTGCCTGCGGCGGAAAAGTCGCGCTCCGGCCCTTGGCAGGCGGCTTGCTAGGCTCTATACACCGCGCCTCACGCATTTCATCCTCACGGAAGGAGAGCGGCCGATCGGCCGGTTTCCGCTCGAAATGTCGCCCGGGCAACCGGGTGGCACTGGCCGGAAGGATCCCAGGGGCGACGAGTCCCGCGGAGCCTTGTCCGGCCATGTCCTGTCCGAGACTGCAGGTGCCGGTTCGCCGGCTTAATCCGCCAGCCTGCACAGACGGGGAAGACCGAATTCGAAAAGCCTCGCCCCGGCCCCGGCCGCGGAGGGGTGTCGGTTTGAACCAACTCGCCCGAGGCGGCCCGAAGGGGCACGCGCGGGGACAGGGCCGCGAAGCGTCGTTCGGACGTTCCCGGTCTTCCTGAAGGCCGAGACCACGTCCGGGCGGCATGTGCAACCGGCGGACCCGAGACCGGGTTCCGCCAACCGGAGAGAGCCCAGTGGACCGGACAGCTAAAGCTGATCTCGTCTCGACGCTCAACGGCGTGTTCAATCAGAGCGCCGTCGTCGTCGTGGCCCACTACAAGGGCCTCACGGTCGCCGACATGCAGAAGCTGCGCGCGCAGATGAAGCAGGCCGGCGCCACCGTGAAGGTCGCCAAGAACAGCCTCGCCGGCATCGCACTCGATGGCACGGACGTCGCCTCCATCAAGCCGCTCCTGAAGGGCCCGACCCTGCTCGCCTATTCCGGCGATCCGGTCGCTGCCGCGAAGGTCGCGGTCGATTTCGCCAAGGTCAACGACAAGCTCGTGATCCTCGGCGGCGCGATGGGGAAGACCGCCCTGAACCCGGACGGCGTGAAGGCGCTCGCCTCGCTCCCGTCCCTCGACGAACTGCGCGCCAAGATCGTGGGCCTCGTGCAGGCGCCCGCGACCAAGATCGCTCAGGTCGTCAACGCGCCGGCGGCGAAGCTCGCCCGCGTGTTCGGGGCCTATGCCAACAAGGACGAGGCCGCCTGAGGCCCTTCAAAATCCATCCGTTCAAACCGATATCTGAGAGGAATTCAAAATGGCTGATCTCGCCAAGCTCGTCGACGACCTGTCCTCGCTGACCGTGCTCGAGGCCGCTGACCTGGCCAAGATGCTCGAGGAGAAGTGGGGCGTCTCGGCCGCCGCTGCCGTCGCCGTGGCCGCCGGCCCGGCCGCCGGTGGCGCCGCCGCCGCTGCCGAGGAGCAGACCGAGTTCACGGTCGTCCTCGCCTCCGCCGGCGACAAGAAGATCGAGGTCATCAAGGAGGTCCGCGCGATCACCGGCCTCGGCCTCAAGGAGGCCAAGGACCTGGTCGAGGGCGCGCCGAAGCCGATCAAGGAAGGCGTCGCCAAGGACGAGGCCGAGAAGCTCAAGGCCCAGCTCGAGAAGGCCGGCGCCAAGGTCGAGCTCAAGTAAGTCGACGATGGGCCGGTCCCGGCCCATCACCCCACGAAGGCTCCGCGCGAGCCTGTCGTGACCGGAGCCCGCGGGTCAGCGCCCGCGGGCTTTAGGCCGCTTCGGCGGATGGTCCCGGAACGGGACCGGCAAGAGATTCGGTTCGGTGGCGCGGCTCGGCGGGGCGCGCGTCACGGCCCGGTGCGGGAGGTCCCTTTCGGGAACGCTTCCCCGGGCGCGAGGCACGCGGGTAGGAGCGAGGTCACATGGCCAACACGCTGGTCGGTCGCAAGCGCATTCGGAAGTTCTTCGGCAAGATCAAGGAAGTTGCCGAGATGCCGAACCTCATCGAGGTTCAGAAGGCGTCCTACGACCAGTTCCTGATGGTCGACGAGCCCGAGGGCGGGCGCGCCGACGAGGGGCTGCAGAGCGTGTTCAAGTCGGTGTTCCCGATCTCCGACTTCGCCTCCACGGCGCTGCTCGAGTTCGTGCGCTACACCTTCGAGGCCCCGAAATACGACGTCGACGAGTGCCGCCAGCGCGGCATCACCTTCGCGGCCCCGCTGAAGGTCACGCTGCGCCTCATCGTGTTCGATGTCGATCCGGACACCCAGGCGAAGTCCGTCAAGGACATCAAGGAGCAGGACGTCTACATGGGCGACATGCCCCTGATGACGGAGAACGGCACCTTCATCGTCAACGGCACCGAGCGCGTCATCGTCTCGCAGATGCACCGCTCGCCGGGCGTGTTCTTCGACCACGACAAGGGCAAGACCCACTCCTCGGGCAAGCTCCTGTTCGCCGCCCGCATCATCCCGTACCGGGGCTCCTGGCTCGACGTCGAGTTCGACGCCAAGGACATCGTGCACGTCCGCATCGACCGGAAGCGCAAGCTGCCGGCGACGTCGCTGCTCTACGCCCTGGGTCTCGACGGCGAGGAGATCCTGTCGACCTTCTACAACAAGGTCGTCTACGACCGGGACGGCGCCGACTGGCGCGTGCCGTTCGACGCCGAGCGCATGAAGGGCATGAAGGCCACCGTCGACCTGATCGACGCCGATTCCGGCGAGGTCGTGCTCGAGGCCGGCAAGAAGCTGAATGCCCGCAACGCCCGCCAGATCACCGAGAAGGGCACCAAGTCCCTCAAGGCGACCGACGAGGATCTCGTCGGCCAGTACGTCGCCGAAGACCTCGTCAACGTGCAGACCGGCGAGATCTGGGCCGAGGCCGGCGAGGAGGTCACCGACAAGCTCCTGAAGAGCCTGGAGGAGGTCGGGATCACCGAGCTGCCGGTGCTCGACATCGACCACGTCAACATCGGCCCCTACATCCGCAACACGCTGGCGGTGGACAAGAACTCCAACCGCGAGGGTGCGCTGTTCGACATCTACCGGGTCATGCGCCCGGGCGAGCCGCCGACCCTCGAGACCGCCGAGGCGATGTTCCACTCGCTGTTCTTCGATTCCGAGCGCTACGACCTCTCGGCGGTCGGCCGCGTGAAGATGAACATGCGCCTCGACCTCGACGCCGCCGACACCGTGCGCACGCTCCGCAAGGAGGACATGCTGGCGGTGGTCAAGGCGCTCGTGGAGCTGCGCGACGGCAAGGGTGAGGTCGACGACATCGACCACCTCGGCAACCGCCGCGTCCGCTCGGTGGGCGAGCTCATGGAGAACCAGTACCGCCTGGGCCTCCTGCGCATGGAGCGCGCCATCCGCGAGCGCATGAGTCAGGTCGACATCGACACGGTCATGCCGCAGGACCTGATCAACGCGAAGCCCGCGGCCGCGGCCGTGCGCGAGTTCTTCGGCTCGTCGCAGCTGTCGCAGTTCATGGACCAGACCAACCCGCTCTCCGAGGTGACGCACAAGCGCCGCCTCTCGGCGCTGGGCCCGGGCGGTCTGACCCGCGAGCGCGCCGGGTTCGAGGTGCGCGACGTGCACCCGACCCATTACGGCCGCATCTGCCCGATCGAGACGCCGGAAGGCCCGAACATCGGCCTGATCAACTCGCTCGCCACCTTCGCGCGGGTGAACAAGTACGGCTTCATCGAGACCCCGTTCCGCCGCGTGCGCGACGGCGTGGTCACCGACGAGGTCGCCTACCTCTCGGCCATGGAGGAGGCGAAGTACTACGTCGCCCAGGCGAACGCCCAGATGGACGAGAACCGCAAGCTCACGGAGGACCTCGTGGTCTGCCGCCGGGCCGGCGAGGTGATCGTCGTCGGGCCCGAGCGCGTCGACCTCATGGACGTGTCGCCGAAGCAGCTCGTCTCGGTGGCCGCGGCGCTGATCCCGTTCCTCGAGAACGACGACGCCAACCGCGCGCTGATGGGCTCGAACATGCAGCGCCAGGCGGTGCCACTGGTCCGCGCCGACGCCCCGTTCGTGGGCACCGGCATGGAGGCGGTGGTCGCCCGGGATTCCGGCGCCGCCATCGCGGCCCGCCGGGCCGGCATCGTCGACCAGGTGGACGCCACCCGCATCGTCATCCGCGCCACCGAGGAGGCCGACGCCAACAAGCCGGGCGTCGACATCTACCGGCTGCAGAAGTTCCAGCGCTCCAACCAGTCGACCTGCATCACGCAGAAGCCGCTGGTCCGCGTCGGCGAGTTCGTCAAGAAGGGCGAGATCATCGCCGACGGTCCCTCGACCGAGTTCGGCGAGTTGGCCCTCGGCCGGAACGTGCTCGTCGCGTTCATGCCGTGGAACGGCTACAACTTCGAGGACTCGATCCTGCTCTCCGAGCGGATCGTGAAGGATGACGTGTTCACCTCGATCCACATCGAGGAGTTCGAGGTGATGGCCCGCGACACCAAGCTCGGGCCGGAGGAGATCACCCGCGACATCCCGAACGTCTCCGAGGAAGCGCTCAAGAACCTCGACGAGGCCGGCATCGTCTACATCGGTGCCGAGGTGAACGCCGGCGACATCCTCGTCGGCAAGATCACCCCGAAGGGCGAGAGCCCGATGACGCCCGAGGAGAAGCTGCTCCGCGCCATCTTCGGCGAGAAAGCCTCGGACGTGCGCGACACCTCCCTGCGGGTGCCGCCGGGCGTCACCGGGACCATCGTGGAAGTCCGCGTGTTCAACCGCCACGGCGTCGACAAGGACGAGCGCGCCCAGGCGATCGAGCGCGAGGAGATCGAGCGCCTCGCCAAGGACCGCGACGACGAGCAGGCGATCCTCGACCGCAACACCTACGCCCGCCTCGCGGACGTGCTGATCGGTCAGGCGCCGGTGGCCGGCCCGAAGGGCTTCCGGAAGGACACCACGCTCACCCGCGAGCTGATCAACGATTACCCGCGCTCGCAGTGGTGGCAGTTCGCCGTCATCGAGGACCGTCTCATGACCGAGATGGAGGCGATGCAGAAGCAGTACGACGAGTCGAAGAAGCGCCTCGAGCAGCGCTTCCTCGACAAGGTCGAGAAGCTGCAGCGCGGCGACGAGCTGCCCCCCGGCGTCATGAAGATGGTCAAGGTCTTCGTGGCGGTGAAGCGCAAGATCCAGCCGGGCGACAAGATGGCCGGCCGTCACGGCAACAAGGGTGTCGTGTCGCGGATCGTGCCGATCGAGGACATGCCGTTCCTAGAGGACGGGACGCATGCCGACATCGTGCTCAACCCGCTGGGCGTGCCCTCGCGCATGAACGTCGGCCAGATCCTGGAGACGCACCTCGGCTGGGCGGCTGCGGGCCTGGGTCGCAAGGTGTCGAAGGCGGTGGATGCCTATCTGAAGTCGCAGGACATCGCGCCGCTGCGAGAGGAGATGAAGGCGATCTACTCCCCGGGCGAGCTCGACGGCCTGACGGACGAGGAGCTGGCCGAGGCCGGCAACAACGTCCGCCGCGGCGTGCCGATGGCCACGCCGGTCTTCAACGGCGCCAAGGAGGCCGATATCGAGCAGATGCTGGAGATGGCCGGTCTCGACCGCTCGGCGCAGTCGACGCTCTACGACGGGCGCACCGGCGAGCCCTTCGACCGCAAGGTGACGATGGGCTACATCTACATGCTGAAGCTCCACCACCTCGTGGACGACAAGATCCACGCGCGCTCGATCGGCCCGTACTCGCTCGTCACCCAGCAGCCGCTGGGCGGCAAGGCGCAGTTCGGCGGCCAGCGCTTCGGCGAGATGGAGGTCTGGGCGCTGGAGGCCTACGGCGCGGCCTACACGCTGCAGGAGATGCTGACGGTGAAGTCGGACGACGTGGCCGGCCGCACCAAGGTCTACGAGGCGATCGTCCGCGGCGACGACACCTTCGAGGCCGGCATCCCCGAGTCGTTCAACGTGCTCGTCAAGGAGATGCGCTCGCTCGGCCTCAACGTCGAGCTGACGTCCTCCAAGAAGGCCGCCAACGACCAGCTTGAGCCCCCGGCCGACGCGGCCGAGTAAGAGAGAGACCACACCTCCCGTGGCGGCGGTTGCCCGCCGCCACGGTCGAGCGGGAAGGGGAGGGGCCTTCCGGGGTTCGACGACGGTGAGCAGCGCCCGCGCGGGGCGCGGCGCCGGATCTTTTTCAGGACGCGGTGGCCCGGCGCGGGGCTGCCGGCGTCAACAAGGAGCGGATCATGAACCAAGAGGTCATGAACCTTTTCAACCAGCAGGCCCAGCCGGTCAGCTTCGATCAGATCAAGATCTCGATCTCGTCCCCGGAGAAGATCCTCTCCTGGTCGTACGGTGAGATCAAGAAGCCCGAGACCATCAACTACCGGACCTTCAAGCCCGAGCGCGACGGCCTGTTCTGCGCGCGCATCTTCGGGCCGATCAAGGACTACGAGTGCTTGTGCGGCAAGTACAAGCGCATGAAGTACAAGGGCGTCATCTGCGAGAAGTGCGGCGTCGAGGTCACCCTCGCGCGCGTCCGGCGCGACCGCATGGGCCACATCGAGCTGGCCGCCCCCGTCGCGCATATCTGGTTCCTGAAGTCGCTGCCGAGCCGCATCGGCCTGCTGCTCGACATGGCGCTCAAGGACCTCGAGCGGATCCTGTACTTCGAGTCGTACTGCGTCATCGAGCCGGGCCTCACCCCCCTGAAGGAGCGTCAGCTCCTGTCGGAGGAGGAGTACCTGCGCGCGCAGGAGGAGTACGGCGAGGACTCGTTCACCGCCATGATCGGCGCCGAGGCCATCCGGCGCATCCTGCAGGAGCTGGACCTCGACAAGATCGCCAACGATCTGCGCGAGGAGATCGCCGTCACCACCTCGGAGCTGAAGCCCAAGAAGCTCCTGAAGCGGCTCAAGATCATCGAGGCCTTCCAGATGTCCGGCAACAAGCCGGAATGGATGATCCTCACGGTCGTGCCGGTGATCCCGCCGGACCTGCGCCCGCTGGTCCCGCTGGACGGCGGCCGCTTCGCGACCTCCGACCTCAACGACCTCTACCGCCGCGTCATCAACCGCAACAACCGCCTGAAGCGGCTGATCGAGCTGCGCGCGCCCGACATCATCATCCGCAACGAGAAGCGGATGCTGCAGGAGGCCGTCGACGCCCTGTTCGACAACGGCCGCCGCGGCCGCGTCATCACGGGTGCCAACAAGCGCCCGCTGAAGTCGCTCGCCGACATGCTCAAGGGCAAGCAGGGCCGGTTCCGCCAGAACCTGCTCGGCAAGCGCGTCGACTACTCGGGCCGCTCAGTCATCGTGGTGGGTCCGGAGCTGAAGCTGCACCAGTGCGGCCTGCCCAAGAAGATGGCGCTGGAGCTGTTCAAGCCGTTCATCTACGCCCGCCTCGACGCCAAGGGCTTCTCGGCCACCGTCAAGCAGGCCAAGAAGCTCGTGGAGAAGGAGAAGCCGGAGGTCTGGGACATCCTCGATGAGGTGATCCGCGAGCACCCGGTGATGCTGAACCGCGCGCCGACGCTGCACCGCCTCGGCATCCAGGCCTTCGAGCCGAAGCTGATCGAGGGCAAGGCGATCCAGCTGCACCCGCTGGTCTGCGCCGCGTTCAACGCCGATTTCGACGGCGACCAGATGGCCGTGCACGTCCCGCTGTCGCTCGAGGCGCAGCTGGAAGCGCGCGTCCTGATGATGTCGACCAACAACATCCTGCACCCGGCCAACGGTCAGCCGATCATCGTGCCGTCGCAGGACATCGTTCTCGGCCTCTACTACCTGTCGATCGTGGCCGAGGGCGCGCCGGGCGAGTTCAAGCCGGGCAACACCAAGAACCCGATGCAGGGCGTCTACGGCGACATGGGCGAGCTGGAGCACGCTCTCGCCGCCAAGGCCGTGTCGCTGCACTCGAAGATCAAGTGGCGCTGGACCGGTATCGGCCCGGACGGTGAGCCCCTGACCAAGACCTACGAGACCACCCCCGGCCGCGTGATCCTCTCCGGCGCCCTGCCGAAGCACGCCAAGGTGCCCTTCGACGTCGTCAACAAGCTGATGACCAAGAAGGAGATCTCGGCGATGATCGACACCGTCTACCGCCACTGCGGTCAGAAGGAGTCGGTGATCTTCTGCGACCGGATCATGGCGCTCGGCTTCAACCACGCGTTCAAGGCCGGCATCTCGTTCGGCAAGGACGACATGGTCGTGCCGGAGAACAAGTGGTCGATCGTCGACACGACCCGCGCGCTCGTGAAGGATTACGAGCAGCAGTACAACGACGGCCTGATCACCCAGGGCGAGAAGTACAACAAGGTCGTCGATGCCTGGGCCAAGTGCTCGGACAAGCTGGCCGCCGAGATGATGGGCCGGATCTCGGCCGTCCAGAAGGACGAGCACGGGGCCGACAAGCAGGTCAACTCGATCTACATGATGAGCCACTCGGGTGCCCGCGGCTCGCCTGCCCAGATGAAGCAGCTTGCGGCGATGCGCGGCCTCATGGCCAAGCCGTCGGGCGAGATCATCGAGACCCCGATCATCTCGAACTTCAAGGAAGGCCTGGACGTTCTGGAGTACTTCAACTCCACGCACGGTGCCCGTAAGGGCCTGGCCGACACCGCCCTGAAGACCGCGAATTCCGGCTACCTGACCCGCCGCCTCGTCGACGTGGCCCAGGACGCCGTCATCCGCGAGGTCGATTGCGGCACGACCAACGGCATCAAGATGCGCGCCATCGTGGATGCCGGCCAGGTCGTGGCGACGCTCGCCACCCGCATCCTGGGCCGTGCCACGGCCGAGGATCTGGTGGCCGCGGACGGCACGGTGATCGTCAAGACCGGCGAGACCATCGAGGAGCGGCACCTTCCGGCGATCAACGCCGCCGGCATCCAGGAGGTGAAGATCCGCTCGGTGCTGGTCTGCGCCACCAAGAGTGGCGTCTGCGCCACCTGCTATGGGCGCGACCTCGCCCGCGGCACGCCCGTCAACATGGGCGAGGCCGTCGGCGTCATCGCGGCGCAGTCGATCGGCGAGCCGGGCACGCAGCTCACGATGCGCACCTTCCACATCGGCGGTGCGGCCCAGATCGCCGACTCGTCGTTCATCGAGTCGAGCTTCGAGGGCACGATCAAGATCCGCAACCGCGCGATCGCCAAGAACTCCGATGGCGATCTGATCGCCACCGGCCGCAACGTGGCGGTGGTGGTCGTCGGGTCGGACGGGGTCGAGCGGGCGGTCCACCGCCTGCAGTACGGCGCCAAGCTCCGAGTCGACGAGGGTGACAAGATCAAGCGTGGGCAGCGCATCGCCGAGTGGGATCCCTACACCCGTCCGATCCTCACCGAGGTCGACGGCATCGTGGCCTACGAGGACTTGGTCGACGGCCAGTCCATGACCGAGACCACCGACGAGTCGACCGGCATCGCCAAGCGCGTCGTCGTCGACTGGCGCGGCTCGGCCCGGACCTCTGACCTCAAGCCCGCGATGGTCGTGGTCGATCGGGACGGCAAGGCGCTCAAGCTGCCCCGCGGCTCGGACGCCCGCTACTTCCTGCCGGTCGACGCCATCATCGGCTTCGATCCCGGCGCGAAGGTGAATGCCGGCGACATTCTCGCCCGCGTCTCGACCGACTCGGCCAAGACCCGCGACATCACCGGCGGTCTGCCGCGGGTGGCGGAGTTGTTCGAGGCAAGGCGCCCGAAGGACGCGGCGATCATCGCCGAGAAGTCGGGCACCATCGCGTTCGGCCGCGACTACAAGAACAAGCGTCGGCTCACGCTGACGCCGCACGACGGCTCGGAGGCGGTCGAGTACCTGATCCCGAAGGGCAAGCACATCCACCTGCAGGACGGGGACGTGGTCGAGCTCGGCGATTACATCGTCGACGGAAACCCGGCCCCGCACGACATCCTGGCGATCAAGGGCGTGGAGGAACTCGCGGCCTACCTCGTCAACGAGATCCAGGAGGTCTACCGGCTGCAGGGCGTGTCGATCAACGACAAGCACATCGAGGTGATCGTCCGTCAGATGCTGCAGAAGGTCGAAGTGACCGACGGCGGCGACTCGGACATCCTCTCGGGTGACCAGATCGACCGGACGGAGTTGACCGACTTTAACGAGAAGCTGCTCGCCGAGGGCAAGAAGCCGATCCAGGGCGTTCCGGTCCTGCTCGGCATCACCAAGGCGTCGCTGCAGACCAAGTCGTTCATCTCGGCGGCCTCGTTCCAGGAGACCACCCGCGTCCTCACCGAGGCGGCGGTCAACGGCAAGGTCGACACCCTGGAGGGCCTGAAGGAGAACGTCATCGTCGGGTCGCTGATCCCGGCGGGCACGGGCTCGATGGTGGCGGATATCCGCTCCATCGCCCGCCGCCGCGACGCGATGATCCTGCAGCAGAAGCAGGCCGAGAGCGGCGCCATGCCGGTCGAGGAGCTTCCGCCCGCCGCCGCCGAGTGAGGCCGTCGGCAGGTTCGTGACGCGAGAGGGCGGCCTTCGGGCCGCCCTTTCTCGTTCCGGCCTGCCTTTGTCCGGCCGTGTCCCCTCACCAACTCGAACGCCGTCTTTGCGAGCGCAGCGAAGCAACCCAGTGTCGCGCCACGCTGGAAGACGTCCCGCTGCCCTGGGTCACTTCGCTGCGCTCGTGATGACGGGCCGGGCAGTGTCGACTGCAACCCCGAAACCGTATCGAGACGCGCGCGACCGTCCGGCCTTAACGGCAGCTCAACCATACCGCGCGATAAATTCGGCGCGGCCGCAGAAACACCCTGGAAACGGGGAGGATCGGGCCGGTTCGGGTGCGTGAGTGCGGGTCTGGCGTCGTGGGCACGAGACGAGGACGGGAATCGAGCCTGCGCTGGCTCTCGGCGGCCCTGACGCCCTGGATGGTCGGTCTGGGCCTGCTGGTGTCGTTCACCGCCGACGCCGGCACGGAGAACGCCATCGGGGCGAGCCGGCTCGGGGTGATCGATGCCGACACGGTCCCGCCGCTGCCGCCCGGCACCCTGCTGATCGGATCGGCCCTCCGCCGCCTCGGCGACGAGCCGCCCCAGGCGACCTTCAAGACCGGCGCGCACGTTTTCCCGGTCGTGCAGCGGGCCGGCAAGGGCGACCCCGCCCGGCCGCCGGCCGAGAGCTTCGCGCGCCGGGCCGCGAACCTGCGCGAGGCGGGCGGCGCCCTGGTGTTCGGCGACGTTACCGGCAGCGTCACCGGCGTGCTGACGCATGGCTCCGCGATCTGGGACCCGGAATCCGAGCCGGAAGCCGCCTTCGTCCCCGTGCCGGATCTCGGCCTCACCACCGGCAGCGGCACCGCCGCCTCCACGGGCGCGGGGACGGCCGACCTCACCGAGGATGGCGGCCCCGAGCGCTTCGACGGCTCGACCCCGCCGGTGCCGCGGGCCATCGCGCTGTCCTCCACGACGCCGGCACCCGCCGACGCCATCCCCGTCGAGATCGCCGCGGCGAGCCTCGCGCTCCCCGATTTCGCGCTCCGCACCGAGCGGCCCGACAGCGCCCAGCCGGTGCCCGAGGACGCGCGCCGGCGCTACGCCGACCTGATCGACCCGAACGCCCTCGACAAGGAGCAGCGCTGCCTCTCCGAGGCGGTCTATTTCGAGGCCCGGAGCGAGCCCGAGGCCGGCCAGGCCGCCGTCGCCCAGGTGGTGCTCAACCGGGTGAAGAGCGGCCTCTACCCGGCGAGCGTCTGCGGCGTCGTCTACCAGAACCGGCACCACTACATGGGGTGCCAGTTCTCCTTCGCCTGCGAGGGCAAGTCGCTGCGCATCACCGATGCCGGCGCCTGGGAATCCGCCACCCGCATCGCCCGCTCGGTGATCGAGGGCCGGACCTACCTCGCGGAGGTCGGCGCCGCGACCCACTACCACGCCGACTACGTGCGTCCGGGCTGGGCCCGCCGTCTGCGCAAGATGGACGTGATCGGCCGGCACATCTTCTACCAGCTCCGGGCCGGCCAGACCTGACCCGGGCCGGACCGGACTTCATAAGAGAGACTGTCGAAGATCCGAACAATCCTACCTAGGTAGGCGACGCCTAAGCAGTCGAAACCAAGGGTTAATTTTACCTTCGTTCCCGATAATGCTTGCGCGCCGGGCAACGAGTCTGGCCTCTGGTACGTCGAGACGAGCGCCGCGTCCGCGCCGCGTCTCGCAGTAATGCGTATCAGAGGACTTCCATGACCGCGCCGGTCGCTCGCACCGCTCTCCTCGCCGCCGCCCTCGGCGGCGTGCTCCTCGCCGCACCCGCCCAGGCCGGCGGCTGCTACGGCTCCGAATGCTATCGCCGCGTCGTCACGCCGCCGGTCTACGACACCGTGCAGGAGAACGTGCTGGTGCGCCCGCCCCGCACGGTCTACCGGACCACGCCGCCGGTCTACGATACGGTGTCGGAGCGCGTGATGGTCTCGCCCGGCGGCCGCTACTGGCAGACCAGCCGCGGCCCCGGCGGCGAGCTGATCGGCTGCTGGGTGACCACGCCGCCGCGCTTCGCCGTCCGCACCCGGACCGTGCTGATCCGCCCGGCGCAGACGATCCCCGAGACGATCCCGCCGGAATACGCCAGCGTCAGCCGCCGCGTCCTCGTCGCGCCCGCCCGGGCCGGCTGGGCGCCGATCGGCGGCGGTTACGGCTACCGGCCCGCGGCCTATGGCGGCCCGCTCGTCGGCTCGATCCCGGACGCCCTCGGCATCACCGGGGCCAGCTCCTCGGACATCGGCGTCGGTCTCGGCTTCTACACGGGCAGCCGGTACGACGGATACTGAGCCGGTAACGACCGCCGTCGCCTTGATTCCGGGCGTCCCGGCCACACCTCACCGCGCAGCACGGGAGGTGATGATGGGGACGTTCAAGGCCTGGGTGGTCGAGAAGAACGAGGCCGGCCAGAGCCTCGCCTTCCGGGATTTCGACGACGCCGACCTGATGGACGGCGACGTCACCGTGCGGGTGACGCACTCGACCCTGAACTACAAGGACGGCCTCGCGCTCACCGGCAAGTCGCCGGTGGTGCGCCGCTTCCCGATGATCCCCGGCATCGACTTCTCGGGGATCGTCGAGACCTCGGACCATCCGGAGTACAGGCCGGGCGACGCGGTCGTGCTCACCGGCTGGGGCGTCGGCGAGACACATCTCGGCGCCTACGCGCAGCGCGCCCGGGTCCGGGGCGACTGGCTGGTTCCGCTGCCCCAGGGCCTCACGGCCGAGCAGGCCATGGCGGTGGGCACTGCCGGCTACACGGCGATGCTGTGCTGCATGGCGCTGGACGCCCACGGTGTGAAACCCGAGCACGGCCCGGTCATCGTCACCGGCGCCTCGGGCGGCGTCGGCTCGGTGGCGGTGGCGCTCCTCGCCCGGGCCGGCTGGCACGTGATCGCCTCCACGGGCCGGGACGGCGAGTCCGAGTACCTGAAGGGCCTCGGGGCCGCCGAGATCCTCGACCGGGCGGAGCTGTCGAAGCCCGGCAAACCCCTCGGCAAGGAGCGCTGGGCCGCGGGGGTCGACGCCGTCGGCTCCACGACCCTCGCCAACGTGCTCGCCATGACCCGGGCGGACGGCGCCGTCGCGGCCTGCGGGCTGGCGCAGGGCATGGACCTGCCGACCTCGGTGGCGCCCTTCATCCTCCGCGGCGTCTCGCTGCTCGGCATCAACAGCGTCACCACCCCGCAGAAGAAACGCCGCGAGGCCTGGGCGCGCCTCGCTCGGGAACTCGACCTGGCCAAGCTCGCCGCCATGACGAGCACGGTCCGCCTGGAGGAGGTCGGCCGGCTCGGCGAGGAGATCCTGGCCGGCAAGGTCCGAGGCCGGACCGTCGTGACGGTGGCGTAGGCCCGGCGCCCGTCAGGCGGCTTTCCGGGCCTGGAGCAGGTAGCTCATCGGCAGGAGCCGGTCGGCAGCGAGCAAGTCGCAGGCCGTGGTGCTGATGTTGTCCGGAAACTCCCGGAACCGCTCGATCGCGAGGCCGGCACCGATCAGGCTCTCGATCAGCATCCCGACGGGATGGGCGAACCAGTAATGCGGTCCGACCCGCGGGGCCGGCCCGTCGCCGTACACGATGGCGTCCTCGCCCACGAACGGCGCCGTGCGGAAATAGGAGTGCCGGACCAGGAGCGGCTGCTCCGCCCGCGGCTCGAACATGTTCACGACGGGGTGCTCCTCGTGGATGAGGATCCGGCCGCCCGGGTGCAGGAGGCGCGCCGCCACGGCGAGGAAGCGCGGCAGGTCGGGCATCCAGCCCAGCACGCCGATGGTGATCACCGCGAGGTCGTAGGCACCGTCGTGCTCCGCGTCGATCGCGTGCACGTCGCCCGCGACGAAGCGGCAGTCGCGCCCGGCGATGCCGGCGAGGTCCCTGGCCTGTGCGAGGAACGCCTCCGACTGGTCGAACCCGGTCGCCGACCGGGCGCCGAGATTCATCAGCGACACCGTCTCCCGCCCGTTGTTGCAGCAGAGCTGCGCGACGGAGGTCCCGGCGAGGCCGATCGCCCGCAGGGCCGCCTCCATCGGCGGGTCGAAGCAGGAGAAGCCGGGATCCCGCGCGAAGTTCTGCGTCAGCCGGTCCCAAGACGGGTCGCTCCGGTGCAGGGGCGCGGAGGCATCCCAGGCCTGGCGGTTGGCGGCGACGGCCTCGGCGGCGGACAGGGATGACATCGACGGCTCCGGGTGAATCGCCAGAGAGTCTAGCGAGCGGTGCCCGTGTCGCGCCACAGCGAAAACGCCGGGCCGGCCGAACCGCCGTCGCGCGGGAACCTTTGCCGTACCTCGCGTGTTGGCGTCTTCATGAGCGTCGCATTCGTCAAAGAGCCCGAGGGTGGGGAAGCGTTCGAGAATCTGCCGGACCGGCCGATCTCGCCGCACACGAACTTCGTCACGCCGGAGGGGCTCGCGCAGATCGAGGCCGAGGTCGCGCGTCTCGAGAAGGAGGTCGCCTCGCTGGACCCCGCCGACAAGGCGGAGGATTCCCGCATTGGGCGCGACCTGCGCTACTGGGCGGCCCGGAAGAACACCGCGCAGCTCGTGGAGCCCAGGGGCGGCGACACCGTGCAGTTCGGCTCGACCGTCACGGTGGTCCGCGAGGACGAGTCCGGCAAGGAGACCCGGCAGACCTTCCGGATCGTCGGCGAGGACGAGGCCGACCCGCACAAGGGCTCGATCTCGTACGTGGCACCGCTCGCCCGCGCCATCACGGGCAAGACGATCGGCGACGTGGTCGAGGTGAACGGCCACGAGGTCGAGGTCGTCGAGATTCGCTGAGGCGGGTCAACGGCCCTCGAACCGGGCCCGCAGCGGCAGCAGCGCCTCGGCGACGTGCTCCATGAAGGCCCGGACTCGCGCCGCGTGGCGCAAGTCCGGATGCGTCAGGATCCAGAGGTCCGCCCCGAGTTCCGGGTGCGGCCCTGACAGCCGTCGCAGCGCCGGATTGAGGTCGGCCGTGAAGCAGGGAAGCGGACCGATGCCGAGGCCGGCCTCGACCGCCGCTTCGAGACCGATCACCGCGTTGACCCGCAGGCGGACGCGGTCGGAGGGGGCCCGCGCCTCCACGAACCGTGTGAGCGAGCCGCCCGCCGCCCGCCGCCAGCGGCCCCGGACTGATCCACGCCTCGCGGGCCAGATCACCGTAGGCGCGGTCGGCGCGACCGTAGACTCCCCAAGCCGTGAGGGCGAGGCGGCGGCCGACCAGGGTCTCACTCGGCTCGCGGCTGATCCGGATCGCCACGTCGGCGTCCCGGCGCGAGAGGTTGAGCGTCGCCTCCGCGAGGATGAGGTCGATCCGGATCTCCGGATAGCGCTCGGCGAAGCTCGCCAGCATCGGCATCAGCAGGTCGGCGGCGAAGCCGGCCGGCGCGGTCACCCGCAGCTCGCCGGAGGGTGTCTCGCCCTGTCCCGCCACCACGCGGGCGAAGCGCGTCACGTCCGCCTCGATCCGTCCGGCCGCGTCGATCATCGACTGCCCGGCGGCGGTCGGCACATAGCCCGTGCGCAGCCGCTCGAACAGGCGCGTGCCGAGCCGCGCCTCCAGGGCGGCGAGGCGCCGGAACGCCGTCGAGTGGTTGATCCCGAGCTCGGTCGCCGCCGCGGTCAGGCCGCCCCGATCGGCCACGGTCTTCGCGAACCGGAAGTCGTCCCAGTCGAGCGCCACGCGCGGATCCTTGCGTCTGTGCAAGATCAATCTTGCACGTCGGGGCATTCTTGCAAGGCGGCAAATGCGCGATGGAGTGGCCTTCCGCCGGCCGACGATTCGGCCGGACGTCCGACACGCAGGAGAGATCACCCGATGGCGAAGGTTCTGGTGCTGTACTACTCGACCTACGGCCATGTGGAGCAGATGGCCTACGCCGTCGCCGAGGGCGCCCGCGAGACGGGGGCCGAGGTCGTCGTGAAGCGCGTGCCGGAGCTGGTCCCGGAGGAGGTCGCCCGGCAGAACCATTTCAAGCTCGATCAGGCGGCGCCGGTCGCGACGGTCGCCGAACTCGCCGATTACGACGCGATCATCTTCGGCACGCCGACCCGCTACGGCAACATGGCCTCGCAGATGAAGCAGTTCATCGACCAGACCGGCGGTCTCTGGATGAAGGGCGCGCTGGTCGGCAAGGTCGGCTCGGTCTTCACCTCCACGGCCTCGCAGCACGGCGGCCAGGAGACGACGCTGACGAGCTTCCACACGGTGCTGTTCCATCACGGCATGGTGGTGGTCGGCCTGCCCTACAGCTTCCAGGGGCAGGCGGGCGTCGAGGCGGTGAAGGGCAACACGCCCTACGGCGCCAGCACGATCGCGGACGGCGACGGCTCCCGCCAGCCGAGCGCCGTCGAGCTGGAGGGCGCGCGGTTCCAGGGCCGCCACGTGGCGGGCATTGCCGCCAAGCTGGCCCGAGACTGAGAAGCCAAGAAAAAAGGCTCGGATTGCTCCGAGCCTGGAAGGAAAAAGGCCATTGGGGGCTGAGAAGGCCTTCGTGATCAGTAAACGGATCAGGCCGAACTCTGTTCCGCGGCCGGCGAAAAATTCTCCGCCGTCAGCGGGGCGCGGCCGCCCGGGCGAGGCGATCTCGGATCGCCTCGCCGAGCCCGTCCTCGGGGATCGGCGCGACCGCGATGGTCTCCGCCCCCGAGGCGTCGAGGTCGCGCAGGGCGCCGAACAGCCGGGCAGCGGCCTCCGCGGGGTCGCCCGCCGGGCTCAGGTTGAGACTGGCGCGCGCGGTCTCGTGACCGGCCGGCGGGCGGGACCCGAACAGCAGGACCGCCTCGCCGGGCTCGACCCGCACCGCGTCGAGGCGGACCCGCGCCCGCGGCGCGTAGTGCGAGGCGAGCATGCCCGGGCCCGCCGGCCGGTCGGCATCCGCCGCCGCGGGCGCCGCCGGATCGAGGCCGAGCACCGCCCGGAGCGCCGCCCGGGTGACGCCGCCGGGCCGCAGCAGCCGCGGCGTGCCGCCGAGGCAGGCCACCACCGTCGACTCGACGCCCACCGGCGTGTCGCCGCCGTCGAGCACCGCGGCGATGCGGCCGGCGAGATCGTCGAGGACGTGGGCGGCCCGGGTCGGGCTCACCCGCCCGGACCGGTTGGCCGAGGGCGCCGCGACCGGCCGCCCGGCCTCGGCGAGGAGCGCACGCGCGAGCGGGTGCGCCGGAACCCGCAGGGCGAGGCTCGGCAGGCCGGCGCGGGCGAGGTCGCAGACCCGCGTGCCCGCATGCGCCGGGACCACCAGGGTGAGGGGGCCGGGCCAGAAGGCCTCCGCGAGGCGGCGCGCCGGCGCGTCGAAGACCCCTTCCGCCAGGGCCGCCGCCGCGTCGGGCAGGTGCGAGATCAACGGGTTGAAGCGCGGCCGCGCCTTGGCGGCGAAGATGCCCGTCACCGCGGCGGGGTCGGTGGCGTCCGCCCCGAGCCCGTAGACGGTCTCGGTGGGGAAGGCGACGAGGCGGCCCGCCCGCAGGAGCGCGGCGGCCTCCGCGAGGCCGGCCGCGTCGGCGGGGAGCCGCCGGGTCGCGGCCGGGACCGTTGACCCGGGATCGTTCATGCGGGAAGCCGTCTCCGAGGTCATGGCGGTGCGAGCCCCGCGCGCCTATCCTCGCCCCGCCCTAGCGCCGGTGCGCTGGCGCGGTCAAACCCGCCCCGGATCGAACGCGCGGGCGGGCCGCCACACGGGAGGATCGTATGAGTTACCGCGCCCCGGTCCCCGAGATGCTCTTCACGCTGCGGCACGTGGCCGGGCTCGACGCGGTCGATCCCGACGATGCCGAGGCGATCCTGACCGAGGCCGGGCGGATCGCAGCCGGCGTGATCGCGCCGCTCAACCGGGTCGGCGACCGGCACGGCACTCCCTTCGCGGACGGGGAGGTCACCACGCCGCCCGGCTGGCGCGAGGCCTACCGCACCTTCACGGAGGGCGGCTGGAACGGGCTCTCGGCCGAGGCCGACCACGGCGGGCAGGGCCTGCCGAAGCTGATCGAGGCCGCCTGCACCGAGATGTGGAACGGCGCCAACCTCGCCTTCGGCCTCTGCCCGCTCCTGACCCAGGGCGGCATCGAGGCGCTCGCGGCCCACGGCTCGGACGACCTGAAGGCGCGCTACCTCGAGAAGCTGGTCTCGGGCGCGTGGCCCGCCACCATGAACCTGACCGAGCCGCAGGCGGGCTCCGACCTCGCCCTGCTGCGCACCCGGGCCGTGCCGGCGGGCGACGGCACCTACCGGATCACCGGCAACAAGATCTACATCACCTACGGCGAGCACGACCTCGCCGACAACATCGTCCACCTCGTCCTGGCCCGGCTGCCCGACGCGCCCGCCGGCACGCGGGGCATCTCCCTGTTCCTGGTGCCGAAGGTGCTGCCGGACGGCACCCGCAACGACCTGCGCTGCTCCGGCATCGAGCACAAGCTCGGCATCCACGCCTCGCCGACCTGCTCGATGGCGTTCGGCGACGGCGGCGGCGCCACCGGCTGGCTGATCGGCCAGGAGAACAAGGGGCTGGCCTGCATGTTCACGATGATGAACGCGGCGCGGCTCAATGTCGGCCTGCAGGGCGTCGGAATCGCCGAGGCCGCGACCCAGCGGGCGCTCGCCTACGCGCAGGAGCGCCGCCAGGGCAAGGCGGTGGGCGCCGCCGAGGCGACCAGCCCGATCGCCGCCCATCCGGACGTGCAGCGCATGCTGCTCACCATGAAGGCCTCGACGGCCGCCGCCCGCGCCATCTGCTACCTCACCGCCGCGGCCCTCGACGCGTCGAAGGGACCGGAGGGGCAGGCGGCCCTGGACCGCGCCTCGCTGCTGACCCCGGTCGCGAAGGCGTTCGCGACGGACCTCGCCAACGAGGTGACCTCGCTCGGCGTGCAGGTCCACGGCGGCATGGGCTTCGTGGAGGAGACCGGGGCGGCGCAGCTCATGCGCGACGCCCGCATCCTCGGCATCTACGAGGGGACCAACGGCATCCAGGCCATCGACCTCACCGCCCGCAAGCTGCCGCTGAACGGCGGGGCCACCGCGCGGTCGCAGATCGCCTGGATGCGCCGCGCCGCGGAGGGACTGCTCAAGGCCAGCGACCCGGCCTTCGGCCACATGGTGGCGCGGCTGCGCGACGGGATCGGCAGCCTCGACCGGGCGACGAGCCACCAGCTCGCCGCGCTGAGCTCGAACCGCCCCGAGGCGGCGCTCGCCGGCGCGACGCCGTACCTGCGCCTGTTCGGCCTGACGCTGGGCGCCGCCTGCCTCGCCCAGGGGGCGCTCGCCGCGAGCGCCGCCCGGAAGGCCGGCGAGACGGACCCGGCGCACGCGGCCCGCATCGCGCTCGCGCGGTTCTACGCCGAGAACCTCCTGGTGGCCGCCTCCGGCCTGGAGCAGGCGGTGGTCGAGGGCGGCGCCTTCACGGACGACGCCGCCCTGGCACTGGCGGTTTGAGGAGCGGATCATGGCCGAACCCGTCACGATCGACGACCTCGCGGGCGGCGTCCGCCTGATCACCCTGAACCGCCCCGAGAAGAAGAACGCCCTCACGGGCGCCATGTACGACGCGATGCGCGCGGGCCTGGCGCAGGCCGACGCGTCGGACGCGGTCGGCGCCGTGGTCTTCGCCGGGCAGCCCGGCATGTTCAGCGCCGGCAACGACCTCGCCGATTTCATGGGGCATGCCGGTGATGGATTCAGTTCCTCGCCGGCGCTGGCCTTCATCCGCCAGCTCGCCCGGACCCGCACCCCGATGGTGGCGGCGGTCGACGGGATCGCGGTCGGCATCGGCGCGACCCTCTGCCTGCACTGCGACCTCGTCTACGCGAGCCCGGCGGCGCGCCTGCGCATGCCCTTCGTCGAGCTCGGCCTCGTGCCGGAGGCGGCGTCGAGCTACCTGCTGCCCCTGCGGGTCGGCCGGCTCCGGGCGACCGAGCTGCTGCTCCTGTCCCGGCCGCTGGAGGCCGACGAGGCGCAGGCGCTCGGCCTCGTCAACGCGGTGCTGCCCGCCGACATGCTGGTCGAGCAGGCCATCGCGCAGGCGGCGCGCCTCGCTGCCCTGCCGCGCGGGGCGCTGACGGCGTCCCGGGCGCTGATCCGGGGCGACCAGGCGCAGGTCGAGGCGGCCCTGGAGGCGGAGGCCCGAGCCTTCGACGCGCAGCTGCGCTCGCCCGAATCCCAGGAGCGGCTCGCCGCCTTCCTCAACCGCGCCAAGCCCGCCTCGGCGTGAGCGCGCCTGACCTCTCCCAGAAGATCTGCCTCGTGGCGGGCGCGTCGCGGGGCGTCGGCCGGGGGCTCGCCCGGGCGCTGGGAGAGGCGGGGGCCACGGTGATCGTCACGGCCCGCTCCAGCGAGACCGGCCCGCGCACCGAGATGCGCGCGGAGGCGATCGAGGATACGGCCCGCGCGGTCGACGCGGCCGGCGGGCGCGGTCACCACTACCTCTGCGATCACCGCTCCGAGCGCGCCACCGACGCGCTGGTCCACTGGGCTCTGCGCCGGTTCGGGCGCATCGACGTCGCGGCCTGCAGCGTGTGGAGCGGCAACGAGGGCTACGACGGCGAGCGCTACCCGGACGGGGCCGGCTGGGGCACGCCGTTCTGGCGCCGCTCGGCCGAGCCGTACATCGGCCTCCTCGAGGCCGGGCCGCTGCCGGCCCTGTTGCTCGCCCGGGCGGTCGCCCCCGCCATGGTGGCGGCGCGGGCTGGGCTGCTGGCGCTCGTCTCCTTCGGGACCGAGGAGTACCTCGGCGACGTGTTCTACGATTCCGCCAAGGCCGCGACCAACCGGCTGACCCTGGCCTTCGCGCGGGAACTCGCGCCCCACGGCGTCACCGCCCTCGGCCTCTCGCCGGGCTTCGTCGCCACCGAGCGGGCGCGCGACCTCGGTCACATCCAGCACGCCACCGAGAGCCCGCTCTACGCCGGCCGGGCGCTGGCGGCGCTCGCCGCCGACCCCGGTATCGCCGTCCGGGCGGGCGCCGTGCTGCATGCCGGCGACCTCGCGCGGATCTACGGCTTCACCGACGCCGACGGGACGCGGCCGGAGCGGTTCCGCGTCGGGCCGTGACAGGCCGTGATGGGCCGGGACGATTTTGGCGGGACCTGTCGCCCGAATGGCGCAGCCCCGCGGCAAACGGGCCGGATCCGCCCCGGGACCCGTCGGCGGGGTTGATTCGCGGGGCCCGGACGCGCGTCCTGTCGGGATCGGCGGCTCCGATTGCTGCGGGAGCGAAAAACGGCCTTAATTCGCCCGCAGGTCAGGGGAGCGATCCTGTACCCGCCCCGATCTCCGGTCGGGCCGGGACCGTGCGTGTGAACGAGGGAAACTGGCATGTCGGAAGCGAACACGGCCCCGCGCGTGCTGATGGTGTTCCCGAAGTTCTACGAAAACTCGATGTGGAACTTCAAAGAGGCCATGGAGCTGCAGGGCGCCCGCGCGCCGGCGCCGCCGCTGGGCCTCATCACGCTGGCCGCGATGCTGCCGCCGGCCTGGCAGGTGACGCTCGTCAACCGCAACTGCGAGGAACTGACGGACGCGCAGATCCAGGCCGCCGACCTCGTGATGACCGGCGGCATGCTGCCCCAGGAGCCGGACTGCCTCGTGGTCATCGACCGCTGCGTGGCGCTCGGAACCCCGGTCTGCGTCGGCGGCCCGGCCCCGACCTCGACGCCGGAGGTCTACGACAAGGCCGACTTCCTGGTGCTGGGCGAGGCCGAGGGCATCCTCGACACGTTCGTGGCCGCCTGGGAGGCCGGCGAGCGCCGCGGCCGGCTCACGGCCGAGAAGTTCAAGGCCGACGTCACCAAGAGCCCGATCCCGCGCTTCGACCTGCTGACCTTCAGCCACTACCTCTACATCGGCGTCCAGTTCTCACGCGGCTGCCCGTTCACCTGCGAGTTCTGCGACATCATCGAGCTCTACGGCCGCGCCCCGCGGACCAAGACCACGCCGCAGATGCTGGCGGAACTCGACCGGCTCTACGGCCTCGGCTACCGCGGGCACGTCGACTTCGTCGACGACAACCTGATCGGCAACAAGAAGGCGATCAAGCTGTTCCTGCCCCACCTGATCAAGTGGCAGGAGGAGCACGGCTACCCGTTCAAGTTCTCCACCGAGGCCTCGCTGAACCTCGCGGACGACGACGAGCTGCTCGGGATGATGCGGGACGCGAATTTCTTCGCCCTGTTCACGGGGATCGAGACGCCCGACGAGGCGACGCTGATCCAGACGCAGAAGAAGCAGAACACCAAGCGCTCGATCGCCGACAGCGTGCACAAGCTCTACGAGCACGGCATGTTCGTCACGGCCGGCTTCATCGTCGGCTTCGACACCGAGAAGGACAGCATCAGCAAGGCGATGTCGCTGTGCATCGGCCAGACCGGCATCCCGATCGCCATGGTCGGCCTGCTCTTCGCGCTGCCGAACACGCAGCTCTCGCGCCGCCTGCGCAAGGAGGGCCGCCTCTACGAGAACTACGCGGCGACCACCGCCGACCAGGGCGACCAGTGCACGCAGGGCATCAACTTCGTGACCCTGCGGCCGCAGCGCGACGTGCTGGCCGACTACCGCGACGTCCTCCAGGAGATCTACGACCCGCCGAACTTCTTCGACCGGGTCCGGGTGGTCGCCCGGCGGGTGAAGCGGCCGAAATTCGCCGCCCAGAAGCTCAACTGGGGCCACATCGCCCACGATCTCTACTCGCTGCTGCGGGTGTGCTGGCGGATGACCGTGCGGCGTCCGGAACTCGCCAAGCACTTCTGGAGCGTGTTCCTGGAGACCGCCCGCCGCAACCCGGCCGCCCTGGAGGCCGTGGTCACCAACATGGTGATCTACCTCCACGTCTACCCGTTCTCGCGCTACGTCATCCGCGAGATCAACGGCCGGATCGCCGACCTCGATGCCGGCCGCTGGGTGCAGCCGCCGGTCCTGGCGCCCGAGGCGGAGACCTGCAAGGCGCCGCCGGTCGGCAAGGTGGTGGCCAAGGCCGAGGTCAAGCACCTCGCCGCGGTGGCCTGAGGGATCCGCGGCCGCTGCGCTTGCGGGCTCGGCCGATCATCGCTAGCTGACCCGCCGCGAGGCCACGTCCTCCCCCCGCCACGCGGGGCACAAGTCCGGGACGGCCCGGCCCTTTCGGGAGGGCCGCCGTGGCCTGGATCTATCTCGTCACCGCGGGCGTGCTGGAGGTCGTCTGGGCCTTCGCGATGAAGCAGTCGGAGGGCTTTACGCGCCTCTGGCCGACCGCCATCATGGCCGTGTCGATGGCCGGCAGCGTCGGCTTCCTGGCGCTGGCCATGCGCACGCTGCCCCTGGGCACCGCCTACACGATCTGGACCGGAATCGGCGCGGTCGGCGCCTTCCTGATCGGCATCGCCGTGCTGGGGGAGCAGGCGAGCGCCAGCCGGATCCTCGCGGCCGGCCTGATCGGCTCCGGGCTCGTCCTGATGAAGCTGTCGAGCCCCGGCTAAGCCTGAGGCCGAGCCTCAGGCCGCGCGCACGGTGTGCAGGAAGGCGTCGATCTCCCGGCGCAGCTCGGCGGCCTCCTCCGAGAGACTCGACGCCGAGGCCAGCATCCGCGTGGCGGCCGTGCCCGTGTCGTCGGCCGCCCGCGCCACCGCGTCGATCGTCCCGGTGACCGCGCCGGTCCCGGACGCCGCCTCGGCCACGTTCCGGGCGATCTCCCGGGTCGCCGCGCCCTGCTGCTCGACGGCGGCCGCGATCGAGGTCGCCACCCCGTCGATCTCGCGGATGCGCGCCGTGATCCCGTCGATCGCGTCCACGGTCTGCCCGGTCGCGCCCTGGATACGGCCGACCTGACCGGCGATCTCCTCGGTGGCCCGGGCGGTCTGGGCGGCGAGCTGCTTCACCTCGCTGGCGACCACCGCGAAACCGCGCCCCGCATCGCCGGCGCGGGCCGCCTCGATCGTGGCGTTCAGCGCCAGCAGGTTCGTCTGGCCGGCGATGTCGGTGATGAGGCGCACGACGTCGCCGATCCGGCCCGCGGCGGTGCTCAGTTCCTGCACGAGGCCGGCCGTGTCGCCGGCCTGGACCACCGCGCTCCGGGCGAGTTCGGCGGACTCGTCGACCTGGCGGCCGATCTCCTGCACCGAGGCGCCGAGTTCCTCGGCGGCCGCCGCGACCGTGCCGACATGCTGGGCGGCCTCCTGCGCGGCGCCCGCCACCGTGGCTGAGCGCTCCGCGGTGTGCGTGGCCGTACCGCTCATCGCCTCGGCGTCGGCCCGCAGGCCGAGGGCGGCGTCCGCCACCCGGGCCAGCACGCCGCCGACCGCGGCCTCGAAGGACTCGGCCATGGCGTGGACCGCGCGCCGGCGCTGCGCCTCGGCGCCCTCGCGCGCCAGCGCGGTCTCCCGCTCCAGGGCGCGGGTGTGGATCAGGTTGTCCTTGAAGACCTGCACGGCCGCCGCCATCGCGCCGATCTCGTCGCGCCGTCCCGTATGCGGGACCGGCACGGTCTCGTCGCCCTCGGCGAGGCGGCCCATCGCGCCGGTCATGCGCTGGATCGGCCGCGCGATCCCGAACAGGGCGAACAGCATCGCGGCCGCCGCGACCGCGAGGCCCACCACCGTGGCGATCAGCGCGATCAGCTTGTGATCCGCCCCCAGTGAAGTGGTCCGCCCTGAGGTATGGCTTTCGGGCCAGGACGAGGACGGACAGATGGGAACGAAGGGGCACAAGCCGGAGGATGTCGTCGCCAAGCTGCGGCAGGTGGATGTGCTGGTCTCGCAGGGCCAGAGCGTCGGGGACGCGATCCGCACGATTGGCGTGACGGAGGTGACGTACTACCGCTGGCGCAAGGAGTACGGCGGCCTGAAGAGCGACCAGGTCCGGCGCATGAAGGACCTGGAGACCGAAAACCAGCGGCTCCGGAAGGCGATCGCAGATCTCACGCTCGACAAGCTGATTCTGCAGGAGGCTGCCCGGG
>NZ_KB911311.1:0-29061 GCF_000383455.1 Methylobacterium sp. 285MFTsu5.1
ACGACGACGTGCCCAGCTGCATCGACGGCGTGAACCTGAAAGATGCTTTTGGCCAGATCGATGCCGACGGTGGTGATCTCCATGGGGATGGCTCCTGCATGAGCGTGGCTGCTGCTTCAACAGCGACCACATCTTGGCACCGAGATGCCGTCAGTCGGAGCGGGAGCCATCCACCCCATCTGCTTTTTCTGCCCCCCATCTCCAAAGCAGCCGTTCCATTATCGGCCAGACTACGACACGCTGGATCGCAATCGCGGGTAAAACCAGACATTCGGCTTGGCGCCCATACCCGCCGCTGGAGCGCGCTGCCTGCCTCGCGGCAAGCAGACAGTGTCGGCATCAACTGGAACTGTCGTTTGCCGCAATGAAGCGATCGATACTGGCGCCGGAGAACATTGCATGTCCTGAAAGTCGATGGTGCCATAGCACTGATGGGTAGGCTCGGAACGGAAATCAGCTATCCCGTAAGATCGTCGGAGCGACGACACGGCGTATTTTATGCGATCAGCCGGCCGGCCAGAAACTGGTTGTGCCGCCGGAATCATGCTACTTGCAGGCATGTCTGAGGCTCTCGAGATTGCTCATGGCACCTTTGGTCGCGTGGCGCTCCTCGACATGGACCGGAGCCTTGTTCGGCACGCGCATCCGCACTGCCACGTTCTTCTGAAGGTCGAAGGGGACGACACCGAGTTCCTCGTCGGGGACCGTGTCGTTGCGCTGACCGACGAACAGGCCGTGCTCGTCAATGCCTGGGAAACGCACGCTTATCTCCATGATCCGCGCCGCGCCAAGGCGATGATCCTGGCCCTCTATATCGAGCCGGACTGGCTGGGGGCCTTCCGGCGCAATTGGGCGGCGAGCGGGGCGCCTGGCTTCTTTGGAAAGCCCTTGGGCGGCGTGACCCCGACGATCCGCCGCTTCGCGCACGACCTCGCTGCGGAGATGGTCTACGCGCCGCACTCCTCGCACATTCAGGATCAGTTGCTGTCGGGCCTGATGATCGCGGTAATCGAGCGGTTCACCGCGTGGCGTGAGGAGGCCGAGTCGCTCCGCGCCGCCGCCAGGCGCAACGCCAGCGATTGGCGCATCCGGCGGACTATCGCGCGAGTGCGCGCCGAGCCCGGTGCCACGTTGGGGATCGAGGCCCTGGCCCGTGAGGCGGGCCTTTCCCGAGCGCAATTCTATCGCCTGTTCGAGCAATCCACCGGAGCTCCGCCCCACGTCTTCCTCAACGCGATCCGCATCGAGCAGGCCGTCGAGTCGATCGTGGGCAGCGAGGAATCCTTGGCGGCGATCGGCACGCGCCTCGGCTTCGCCGCGCCTGCCCATTTCTCGCGCTTCTTCCGGGATCATGTCAGCGTGCCCCCAAGCGTATTCCGCAGCATTGTCCGGCGAAGCGGCCAACCCGCCGTGTGAAGCCAAAGGCCCTCCGCCACGTCGAAAATGAGACGTTTGGGTAAGTCGCGAGATGCCTCGGCATCGTGGCGCCCGCCCGGATCCGTCACTCTGCCCGCGACAAGGACCCCATCGAGAGGTCCGGTGGAGGAAGCGGCTTGGGCATCGTGTCAACGAGCTATGTCGGACGGTCCGTAGAGCGCGTTGAGGACGCCGCCCTGCTCTCCGGGCTCGGCCGCTACATCGACGATCTCGGCACGCGGCCCGGCACGCTGCACGCGTCGATCCTGCGCTCGCCCCACGCCCATGCGGACATCCTCGCCATTGACGTCCAGGCGGCCAAGGCGCTGCCCGGCGTCACCGCCGTGATCACGGGCCGCGACCTTGATGCCGTCACCACCGGTCTCGTCCCCGCCTTGCGGGCGGCCGTCGATGCCCGCGCCATCGCGGTGGACCGGGTGCGCTATGTCGGCGAGCCGGTGGCTATCGTCGTCGCCCGCGACCGCTACCTCGCGGAGGACGGCTGCGACCTGATCGAGGTTCAGTACCGGGTCCGCCCGGCGGTGGTCGACCCGCTGGCGGCCCTCGCCCCCGACAGCGAGATCCTGCACGAGGGTGTCGGCGCGAATCTCGTGAGCGACCGGCGTTTCCGCTACGGTGACCCCGAGGTCGCCTTCGCAGATAGCCCGCACAGCCTGTCCGTGACCGTGCGCTACCCGCGCAACACCGGCTCGCCGATGGAGACCTACGGCGTCGTCGCTTCCTACGACCCCACCGACGACTCCTACGACGTGCTCGCGAACTTCCAGGGGCCGTTCAGCATTCACGCGGTCGTTGCCCGGGCGCTCAAGGTGCCGGGCAACCGCCTGCGCCTGCGCACGCCCCCGGATTCCGGCGGCAGCTTTGGGGTGAAACAGGGCGTCGCCCCCTACGCGGTCCTGATCGCCGCCACGGCCCGCCTCGTGGGACGGCCGGTGAAGTGGATCGAGGACCGGCTGGAGCACCTCTCGGCCTCCGTCTCCGCCACGAACCGGGTCACGACCCTCCGGGCCGCCTTCGAGGCGGACGGGCGCGTCACCGCTCTCGATTGGGATCAGGTCGAGGATTGCGGCGCCTACCTGCGGGCGCCCGAACCCGCCACGCTCTACCGGATGCACGGCAACCTCACCGGCGCCTACGCCATCCGCAACGTCGCCGTACGCAACCGGGTGGTGCTCACCAACAAGACCCCGACCGGCCTCGTGCGCGGCTTTGGCGGGCCGCAGGTTTACTATCCGCTCGAACGGCTGATGCAGCGCATCGCCGTGACGCTGGGCCTCGATCCCTTCGCGGTGATCCGGGCAAACCTAATCCCGGCCGACGCCTTTCCCTACCGCACCGCGACAGGCGCTCTCTACGATTCCGGCAATTACCAGCGCGCCCTCGACGAAGCCGCCCGGGATGGCGGGCTCGTCGAGTTGAAGCGGCGACGGGACGCCGCCCGCGCCGAGGGCCGCTTCTATGGGATCGGCCTGACGGCGGCGGTCGAGCCCAGCGTCTCCAACATGGGCTACATCACCACCGTCCTGACGGCGGAGGAGCGCACCAAGGCCGGGCCGAAGAACGGCGCGCAATCGACCGCCACCATCACCCTCGATCCGGTCGGCTCGGTGACGGTGCAGGTCGCTTCGGTGCCGCAGGGCCAAGGGCACCGGACAGTGCTGGCCCAGGTGGTGGCCGACGTCCTCGGCCTCCCGATGGAGCAGGTCCGGGTCACGGCCGACCTCGACACCGCCAAGGACGCATGGTCCATTGCCTCCGGCAACTATGCGAGCCGCTTCGCCGCCGCCGTGGCGGGGGTCGCGCACCTCGCCGCCACCCGCCTGCGCGACAGGCTCGCGCGGATCGCGGCGGCGCAGCTGAACCTACGTCCCGAGGACCTGCTCTTCGCGGATGGGCGCATCGCCTCGCGATTGAACCCGGATGCAGGCCTGCCCTTCGCGCGGGTGGCCGCCACGAGCCACTGGTCGCCGGGCCTCGTGCCCGAGGATCTCGGCGCGGTGATCCGCGAGACGGTGTTCTGGACGCCCCCGGAGCTGACCGCTCCGGACGCGGAGGACCATATCAATTCCTCCCTCTGCCACGGCTTCATCTTCGACATCTGCGGCCTGGAGATCGACCGGGTCACGGGGAAAATCGCCATCGACCGCTACGTCTCGATGCACGATTGCGGGCGCGTACTGCACCCGGGCATGGTCGAGGGCCAGGTGCGCGGCGGCTTCGCGCAGGCGCTCGGCGCGGCAGTCTACGAGGAACTCGCCTACGGCGACGACGGCGCCTTCCTGTCCGGCACCTTCGCCGATTACCTCCTGCCCACCGCGACCGAGGTGCCGGACCTGCGCATCCTGCACGTCGAGAGCCCGTCTCCCTTCACGCCGCTCGGCGCGAAGGGGGTCGGTGAGGGAAACTGCATGTCGACGCCGGTCTGCCTCGCCAACGCGGTGGCCGACGCTCTCGACCTCGAGGCCATCGACCTGCCCCTGACGCCTGCCAAGCTCGCCGCCCTCGCGGCAGGGGGCGACGAGCCGGCGCCGCCGGCCGGTCGAGCCGCGAAGGCCGCCGCGAAGGCGGGCGACCGGACCCTGCGCGGCGACGGCGCGGCCACCGTCACTGCCCCGCCGGAGACGGTCTGGGCGATGCTCCTCGACCCGGACGTGCTCGCCTCCATCATTCCCGGTTCGCATGGGGTGCGGAAGCTCTCCGACACAAGGTTCCGGGCCGACGTCACCCTCGGCGTCGGTCCAGTGAAGGGTCGCTACAAGGCCGAGGTGATCCTCTCCGATCTCGATGAGCCCCGGGCGGTGACGCTCACCGGCACGGTGACGGGCGGCCTCGGCAGCGGCGGCGGCACCGGCCATTTGACCCTGGAGCCCGACGGCTCGGGGGGCACGCGGATCGCCTACGTCTACGAGGCGGCGGTGGGCGGCAAGGTCGCGGCGGTGGGCGGACGCCTCCTCGACGGGGCCGCGCGGGTGATCATCGGCGGGTTCTTCACGGCCCTCGCCCGGCGAGCCGGCGGGTCCGGCAAGCGCGGGCTCCGCCTCCCGGCCGCCCTGCGATGGCTCCTCGCGCGTCTGGGGGTGTCCGCATGAAACCCGCGCCCTTCGCCTATCTGCGCGCCACGTCCGTGGACGACGCCCTCGAAGCCCTGCGCCAGCACGGCCCCGAGGCCCGGATCATCGCGGGCGGCCAGTCCCTGATGCCGATGCTCAACATGCGGCTGACGAAGCCCGCCGTGCTCGTCGACGTGATGCGCATCCCCGCTCTCAAGGAGCCTCGCCTCGACAAGGGGGCCCTCGTTATCCCGGCGGGCGTGCGGCAGGCGATCCTGCTCGACCGGCCGGGGCTAGCCCGGGACTTGCCGCTGCTGGCCGCCGCCCTGCCGTGGGTCGGGCACATCCAGACCCGGGCACGGGGGACACTGTGTGGCTCCGTCGCCCATGCCGACCCGAGCGCAGAGATTCCCCTCTGCCTCGTGGCGCTCCAGGGCGAGGTGCATCTGCGCAACCGGCGAAAGGTCCGGCGCGTCGCGGCGGAGACCTTCTTCGCTGGCATGATGGTCACTGACCGGGCCGACGACGAGATGATCGAGGCCATCGCCTATCCGCTGCGGCGGGAGGGCACCGGCACGGCCTTCGCTGAGATCGGGCGGCGACACGGCGACTACGCGATCGTCGCCTGCGCCGCCGTGGTGGACGGCACCCGGATGCGGCTCGCTGTCGGCGGCGTCGCCGACCGGCCGACAGCCCGCGACTTCCCCCACCTCGACGGCTCTGCGCTCGACGATGCCCTCAACGCCTTCGCCTGGGACCTCGGCGCGGGGGACGACCTCCACGCCACCGCCCGCTACCGCCGCGACCTCGTGCGCAGCCTCGGCCGCCGGGTGCTGGAACAAGCCGCCAAGGTCGCCCGCGGCGACACCCATCAGGAGGCCGTGCCATGTCACAGCTAGACGCGCAGGACCGTCACACGGTCGCCTTCACCCTCAACGGGCGCGAGACCGCGGTCGAAGTCGAGACCCGCACCCTGCTGACCGACGCCCTGCGCCACGGGCTTGGGGCCACGGGCACGCATGTCGGCTGCGAGCACGGCGTCTGCGGCGCCTGTACGGTGTCCATCGACGGGGTGCCCGCCCGGGCCTGCCTGACCCTCGCGGTGGGGGTCGAGGGCTGTGCCGTGCGGACCGTCGAGGGTCTGGCCCCGGAGCCTGGCCGCCTCGGGGTGCTGCAGGTGGCCTTCCGGCGGCGGCACGCCCTGCAATGCGGCTTCTGCACCGCCGGCATCCTGATGTCACTCGACGCCTATCTCGCGCTCCGGCCGAATCCGTCACGACGAGAGATCACGGAAGTGATCGGGGGCCATCTCTGCCGCTGTACCGGCTACGCGCCGATCATCGAGGCCGCCCTGGAGGCGGCTGCGGAACTCAGGGGCGACATCCCGGCCCCGTCATCCCCGGAGGCCGCCCATGCTTGATCTCGGCACCAGCTTCCTCGCGAGCGTCTCCCGCGATCCCTGGGCCCTGGCCCTCGTCGACGGGGAGACCCGGCTGACCTACGCGGAGTGGTTCGGGGTCATTTCCGCGACCGTGGCCGGGCTCGACCGGCTCGGGCTGAAGCCCGGCGACCACCTCGTCACGGTCCTTCAGAACCGGCACGAGGCGGCGACCCTGCACTGGGCCTGCCAATTCTCGGGAGTCGTGATCACGCCAATCAACTGGCGGGCCAAGGCCGAGGAGATCGATTTCGCGATCGAGAACGCGGAAGCCCGCGCCATCGCCTACGAACCGGTCTCGGCCGCGAGCCTGCGTGAGAGCGCGGCATCGCAGCTGATCCCGCGCATCGCCGTCGGCACGCCACCCGGCCCCGGCGAGACGGCCTTCGCCGACCTCGCCGCCACCGAGGAGCCGTCGGCGACGCCCCGGGCCGACGCGGAGGCGATCTCGCTGATGCTCTACACCTCCGGCACCACCGCCAAGCCCAAGGGGGTCCCACGGCGACACCGGGCGGAGCGCGCGGCGGCCGTGGCCCATGTAGCGCAAAACCTCTACGGGCGCGGCGAGCGCACGCTCGGCGTGATGCCACTCTACCACACGATGGGGGTGCGCTCGCTCCTCGCCATGTCGCTGATCGGCGGGACCTTCGTCTGCCTTCCCCGGTTCGATGTGGCGGGGGCGCTGCGGCTGATCGCGGCCGAGCGGATCACCAACCTCTACCTCGTGCCAACCCTCTACCACGACCTCGTGCACCACCGGGATTTCCAGGCGACGAACACGACCTCCGTGCGCAAGCTCGGCTTCGCCGGGGCACCGATGACGGACGGCCTGCTCGCCCGCCTGACCGAGGCGTTCCGGCCGGACCTCTTCGTCAATCATTACGGCTCGTCGGAGGTCTACACCTTCACGATCAACCACGAGGCGGCGGTTAAGCCCGGCTCGGCCGGGCGGGCGGGCCTCAACACCATGGTACGTGTCGTGTCCCTGGGGGGCGATCCTAGCCGGACCGCCGCGCCGGGCGAGGAGGGCGAGATCGCCGTCATCGCCAAGGGCGACGAAGCCTTCGAGGGCTACTGGCATCGCCCCGAGGCCGACGCCAAGGCCTTCCGCGACGGCTGGTACTTCACCGGCGACACCGGCTTCGCCGACGCCGACGGCGACCTCTACGTCACCGGGCGGGTGGACGACATGATCATCACCGGAGGCGAGAACGTCTCGCCCGTCGAGATCGAGAGCCGCCTGTCCCTGCATCCGGCGGTGTCCGAAGTCGCCGTCGTCGGCCTGCCCGACGAGCGCTGGGGCCGGATCGTCGCGGCCTTCATCAAGCGGAGCGGCAGCACCGACGCGGCGGCGCTCGACGCCCATTGCCGGGCCGGCGGCCTGCCGAGTCACAAGCTGCCGCGCCGCTACGTCTTCGTGGACGAGATCCCGAAATCGCCGGTCGGCAAGCTGCTGCGCCGCCAACTCGTGGCCGGCGAGTACGTCCTGGAAGGCGGGGCCGAGCCCCATGCCGAAGGTCACGAGGCTGCCTGACGGTCCCGCCCCCACTCCGAATCACAAGCGAGAGACCAAACCCATGACGAGCGACACCCACACCATCGACCCGCGCCTGACGAACCTCGACGGGTTCCGCGTCGAGATCGACTCGGAGCGCGAGCGCGCCGACGTGATCCTGGCGCGGCCGCCCATGAACGTCATTGCGATGCCCCAGCGCGACGAGATCCGTAAGGTGTTCGAGGCGCTGGACGAGGATCCCCGCGTGCGGGTCATCGTCCTGCGGGCGGAGGGCGAACACTTCTCGTCGGGGGGCTACATCAAGGGCTTCCTCGACGCCTCGCCCGAGCACGTCTCGAAGCTCGCCTGGAACATGGCGGCGCCGGCCCGCTGCTCGAAGCCCGTCATCGCCGCCAACCGGGGCTATACGTTCGGCGTCGGCTTCGAGATCTCGCTGGCCTGCGACTTCCGCATCGTCTCCGAGACCTGCCGTTACGCCCTGCCCGAGCAGAAGCTCGGGCAGATTCCCGGCTCCGGCGGCTCGGCCCGTCTCCAGAAGATCGTTGGCATCACCCGGACCAAGGACATCGTGATGCGCTCCAAGCGCATCCCCGGACGGCAGGCCCTCGACTGGGGCATCGCCACCGAATGCGTGGCCGACGCGGACCTGGAGAAGGCCACCGACGCGCTGGTCGACGAATTGCGCGCCTTCTCCCCCATCGCCCAGCGCACCGCCAAGAAGCTCCTCAACGACACCGAGGATGCGAGCCTCTCCATCGCCATCGAGCTCGAAGGGCATTGCTACAGCCGCCTGCGGCAGGCCGATGACTTCCGCGAGGGCGTCGAAGCGTTCCACGCCAAGCGCGCGCCGCGCTTCACCGGCTCATAGCCCGGCCGCGCCGGGGGGCTGCATAGCGGCTCCCCCCATCCCGTGACCTTCACCGCATCGCTTCGATCCCGCCCAGGCGGGAAACGACGGCGCGCGCCCGAATGGCTCCCATCCAGACCCAGAGCCCGAACCGGCCCCACCGCGGCAACGACCGCATCCCCCGGAGGAACCCCATGCAGACCGCCGCCACCTTCGCATCCGATCCCCCCGCCCTCGCCAGGCCCACCGGTCGGCAGACGGCGACGGCCGCCATGGCCTCGCTGTTCGGCTGGGGGCTCGATCTCTTCGACCTGTTCATTCTGCTCTACGTGGCGCCGGTCGTCGGCACCTTGTTCTTCCCGGCGGACAAGCCGATGCTGTCGCTGGCCGGAGCCTATGCCTCCTTCGCGGTCACGCTGCTGATCCGGCCCCTCGGCTCCGCCCTGTTCGGCTCCTATGCGGACCGCTTCGGCCGCCGCCGCGCCCTCATGGTGGCGGTGATCGGCGTCGGCCTGTCGACGGCGGTCTTCGGCCTCCTGCCGACGGTCGGCCAGATCGGATGGCTCGCCACCGCGATCTTCCTATTCTTCCGCCTCGTCCAGGGCGTCTTCGTCGGCGGTGTCGTTGCGGCATCCCACACGATCGGTACGGAATCTGTGCCGGAGCGGTGGCGGGGGCTGATGTCCGGGGCGGTCGGCAGCGGGGGCTCGGCCATCGGCGGCCTCCTGGCCTCCCTGGTCTTCTATCTCGTCTCGCTCATGGCGCCGGGCGAGGCCTTCGCCGACTGGGGCTGGCGGGTGATGTTCTTCTCGGGCCTACTGACCTCGGTGATCGGCCTGATCCTCTTCCGCAACCTCGAGGAATCCCCGATCTTCAAGGAACTGCAGGCCCGCAAGGCCGCGCTCCGGGAGGGTGCTCCGACGAAGGCCTCGCCGATCCGCTCGCTGTTCTCGCCGTCCAACCGGGGAAGCTTCGCGGTCGCGACGCTCATCTCCTTCGGCGGCGGCGCGGCCTACTACCTCACGTCCGGCTACCTGCCGACCCTCCTCAAGCTCGTGAACGGCGTACCGAACGCCACCGCCTCGATGATCCTGATCGGCGCCAACGTGGCGGCGGCGATCGGCGCCTGCGGCATGGGCGAACTGAGCCAGCATATCGGGCGCAAGCGGTCGTTCTTGCTGATGGGAGTCATCCGCCTGTTCGCCTTTCCCGTTCTCTTCCTGACCATGGCGAACACGACGAGCCTCATGGGGGTCGCGGCCTGTGCCTTCCTTCTCTCGCTCATCGCCAACGCCAGCTACGCGCCGCTGTTGATCTTCCTCAATGAAAAATTCCCGACGGCGGTACGGGCCACGGGGACGGGCCTGACCTGGAATATCGGCTTCGCGCTGGGCGGCATGCTGCCGACGTTCGTCTCCCTCATCGCCGATGGGCCGACGCAGATCCCGATGGTGCTGACGGTCGTGATGACATGCGTCACGCTAGTCTATCTCGTTGGCGCCGTTATCACTCCGGAGACGCAGGGCAACCTCGACCGGGCGTGACGGCCCCCCATGCAGGCGGAGCCACCTCCCAGGGCGAGCGTTCTGCTGGTCCTCCGCCTGCACGCCCTTGACCAGTCCGTCCTTCCCTATTCCGAGGGAAGGACGATACGTGCTGGTCGAATCCCGGTGGGAGCGATGAAATGGCTCGTCTGCAATCCTCCGGCTTCTTCGATCTCGGCGATGGTCGACTGGAATATCATTTCGTCGGTCGACAGCCGGAGGTGGCCCCCACGCTTGTGTTGCTCCACGAAGGCCTCGGTTCGGCGATGCAATGGGGCGCCCTGCCCGAGACTCTCGCCCAAACGACAGAGTGCGGTGTCCTGGCCGTCTCCCGCCAGGGATATGGCGCGTCGAGCCCGGTGCCCTTGCCTCGCCCGGCCGATTATCTCGAGCACGAGGCCCGCACAGTCCTCCCGCGGTTACTCGACGCCGCAGAATTCAGGAGCGGCGTGATGATCGGCCACTCCGACGGCGCCTCGATCGCCGCTCTCGCCTTGGCGGAAGGCGATGCCCGCCTGCGGGGCGGTGTGCTGATGGCACCGCATTTCTTCGTGGAGGAGGTCACGCTGTCCGCGATCCGGCGAACCCGAGCCGCCTACGAGCGGGGGCTCTTGAGGACCCGCCTCGGCCGCTGGCACACCGATGTCGAAGGGGCCTTCCGTGGCTGGAACGACGCATGGCTGGATCCGGCCCGGCGCGGATGGACGATCGAGGCTGCGCTGACACGCCTGACCGTCCCCGTGACACTTATACAGGGAACCGAGGACGCCTACGGGACGCAAGCCCAGATCGCTGCAGCCCGCAGATCATGTCCACCCAGCCTGCTCACAGTCCGTGAGATGCCGGGTGTCGGTCATGAACCACATCGCGAAGCTTTCGCGGACACGGTCGCTCTCATCTCGGCTTTCGTCGAGTATGTCCTGAAAGACGAACCAGGCTAAGGACCTACACAATCCTGACGGCGCTATGATGAATGACGGAGCTGTCTCCGACAACAGAAGCACATCTTCAGTTCGCGATTCTGCGAGAGGCCGAAACGCCACGTCCGCTATATGTCCCGCACTTCCGCAAATCGCCTTTCCGCTTCCGGCCAGCATTTTCCATCACGAAGCACTTCTGTGAACGTCTTCGATGAGTGGTTTTCTGTCTATCGAATTTCGGCCAGCAAGTCATGAAAGCGAACGTCGGCCACATGCATACTCACGAGGGAAGCCAGGCATTGGCCTGCTTGAGGTGAGCGCCATTTGTTCGTTCAGGTGTGAGGCCTAGATCATGCTGCTATGCCACGCCATCTTCGGCCACTACCTCCCGCGTCACGGCGAATTGGCCAACACAGCCCGTAGTGCTCCGCATTTCACTGCGTTCGTGGTCAGCACGTGCAATGCCGTTGCAAAGTTCTGCACCTGCCGCACATTGAAGCGGACCTACGGGCCTAAGATCGCGATTCTGCGAAATGCATGATCCGAGCAGGCCGCCGGCTCAGCCCGGATTGGATGGCGGGTCGCCCTCCCGACCCTGAGCCGGCCGACAGGCGCCCTAGCCGTGATCGGTCCGCCGGATGCGCTGGCTTTGCTGCCCGAGGCCCTCTATCCCTAGCGAGACCGTGTCGCCCGGCTGCAACCAGACGGGCTTGGGCTTGATCCCCATGCCGACGCCCGGCGGCGTGCCCGTCGCGATGATGTCGCCCGGCAGGAGCGTCATGTACCGACTGCAGTACGCGATGATCTCGCGAACGCCGAAGATCATCGTGCGCGAATTGCCCGTCTGACGGCGGGTTCCATTCACGTCGAGCCACATGTCGAGCTGCTGCGGATCGTGGATCTCGTCCTTTGTCACGAGCCAGGGTCCAATTGGACCGAACGTATCGCATCCCTTGCCCTTGTCCCATTGGCTGGACTGAAGCTGGAAGGCCCGCTCCGAGACGTCGTTCACGACGCAGTATCCGGCAACATGATCGAGGGCGTACTCCTCGGTGACGTACTGCGCCGTCGATCCGATCACGACGCCGAGTTCCACTTCCCAGTCGAGCTTGGTTGAGTCGCGGGGCTGGATCGTGTCGTCGTTCGGCCCGCAGACGGCGCTCGGAGCCTTGAGGAAGATGATTGGCTCGCTCGGGATGGCCATGCCGGCCTCGGCCGCGTGGTCCGAGTAGTTGAGCCCGATGCAGATGAACTTCGAGAGGCCTGTGAAGGGAACGCCGAGGCGGGGGCTTCCTTCTACCCGGGGCAGCCGCGTCGGATCCGTCTGTGCGATCCTGGCGAGACCGTCGGGCGCGAGTTCGGACGGACCAAGATCACGGCACACCGACGAGAGGTCGCGGAGGACGCCTGCAGCATCGACCAGAGCAGGCCGCTCGGACCCAACCTCACCGTAACGACAGAGCTTCATCGATCATCTCCGGATCAAGGGCGAATCAAGTGGGAGGAAGCCGGTCCAGCGGGTGCCCCTTCGGCGAGAGAGCTGAGCCAGTCGCGGGCGAGGGGCACATCGGCCGGTGTCAGGTCGTGGCCGCAGGGTAGGACATGGTGGGTCGCTTCGGCGCCCAGCTCGGTCAGGCAAAGTGCCAGATCGGCCCCGAGTGCCGGCGGCGCGATCGTATCCGTCTCGCCCGAGACAACGACGGCGCGCTGCCCGACAAGGGCAGCGGCCGCGGTACCAGTCAGCGGTGGAACGGCGCGCAACAGGATCGCGCCCCTCAGAAGAGCAGGATGCAGAAGCATGAGTGCGGCCGCGATGTTGGCTCCGTTCGAGAAGCCGAGGGCAAGCGGGGGCCCGAAACCGTAACGGTCGCGGGCGGCCGCGACGAAGGCCGCCAGCTCATCGGCTCGGCGGACGACCTCGGATGAATCGAAACGACCGTCCGGATGGCGAGCGAAGTGGCGCAGCTTGCCACCTTCCGATACGGCTCCGCGGACGGCCAGCATCGGCGCGCCGGGGGCCGCTGCCTGGGCAAAGGGCACAAGCTCGTCTTCGTCACCTCCGGTGCCGTGCAGCAGGAGGAGCGGCGATCGGCTCCCTTCCGACGCATACCAGCGGTGGGCCAAGCTATCGAGGCTCACCGGCCTGCCTCCGACCCGAAACTGAGCCCGGAGTTGGCGGGGTGGGGCGTGACTCGCGTGAACGGGCGGCGTGTCGCCAGGAGTAGCACCACGATGCCCGTCAGCATCAGGCCCGTCATGAACCACAGGCCGGGCGTCAGGCTCCCCGTCGCGTTCCGGATCCAGCCCAGCAGGAAGGGGCTCACGAAGCCACCCGTGAGGCCAAGGCAGTTGATCAGCGCCAAGCCGCCCGCGGCCGAACGCTCGGGGAGATAGGCCATCGGGATGCCGTAGAAGATCGGCATCGCGCCGAAGAGCGTCGCGGTCGCGACGGAGAGCAGTGCCAGGACGACTGGAAGGTTCGCGCCGGCGAGGGACGCCCCAATCAGCGCGCAGGCACCGACACCGACACAGACGGCGTAGTGCCACCGCCGCTCTTGCCGTCGGTCAGAGCGTCGGGACAGCCACACCATGCCGATGCCGCCGATCGCATAGGGGATTACGGACCATAGGCCAATTGCGGCGGCTCCCTGGACACCGGCGGCCTGCATCATCACGGGCATCCAGAAGGTGATCGCATAGAGCCCGCAGACGAGGGTGAAGTACGCCAGCGCGAGGACGTAGATTCGTGGGTCGCGGAACGCCGCACCGAATGCATGGCCGCCGGCAGCCAAGTTCGCGTCCCGGTTGATCTCTGCCAAAAGGAGCATCTTCTCGGATGATGTCAGCCAGGGAGCATCTTGAGGCTTGTCGACGAGGATCCGGAGCGCGACGAGCCCGAGAAGCACGGCCGGCATGCCCTCCAGAAGGAACATCCACTGCCAGCCCCTGAGGCCGAGGACACCCTGCATGCCTTCGAGGATGAAGCCTGAGACAGGTGCACCGATCACACCGGCGAGCATGCTGCCGCTCAGAAAAATTGCAGTCATTTCCGCCCGGCGGCGGTTCGGATACCAGAGCGTCAGATAGTACATCACCCCGGGGGCGAGGCCCGCCTCGAACGCTCCCAGGATCAGCCTCAGCGCGTAGAACGAATGGGGCCCGGTGATGAACATCGTTGCCGAGGAGGCGAGCCCCCACAGGATTAGGATGCGCGCCAGCGTTCGCCGGGCGCCGACGCGCTGAAGGACGAAGTTGCTCGGGACTTCGCACAGAAAGTAACTGACGAAAAATAGTCCGGCGGCGAGGCCGTAAACCGCGTCGTTGAAGCCCAGCTCCGCGCGCATGTGCAACTGCGCATAGCCGATATTCACCCGGTCGAGATAGGCAGCCACGTAGCATGCGAAGAGGAACGGCAGCAGCCGCCACTGCAATTTTCGATAGAGTGCGGCGCTATCCACATCATCCGTCTCGAATGACTTAGCCGGCGGTCGGCCAAGCACGGGCGGATCACCTCCGGGCGTCACGTCCATTTTCATGATCTCCCTATTCTGTTCCGGAACTTCCGTCCGGTTCGAAGGCACGCCGGGCGCAAGTTCTCTCGCGCTCGCCCTCAGAGACGTGAGAACCAGTCCTCAAGTTCGATATTGAGGGGGAGGAGGATGCGAACGACGCAGTTGTACCAAGCCGTCGTCAGGACCAGTTCTAGTCGCTCCTGCTCGTCCAGGAACCCGCACAATTCGGCCCAGAGGCCGTCATCGACACGGCCGGTCCGCGTCACGTCGCGAGCGAAGCGCATGACGGCGCGTTCGGAAGCGGTGAACCGGTCATCCGTCTCGAACTGCGCAAGCTGCTCCAGCTTGGCTTGGGACAGCCCGGCCTTCACCGCCGAGTTCCAGTGATGCGCGACCTCGTAGTCAGCCCGCGTCTCAAGCCCGACCGTCAGGACGGCTAGTTCGCGAAGTTGCCGGTCGAGCAGAGTGCTCTGGCGCAGCGACATCGCCATCGCGAGAACCCCGTCACACAGCGCAGGCGCGTTGGCGACGGCGAGAAAGACGTTCTCGACCGGCTTTCCCCGCAGCGCTTCCAGGCGGTCGAACAATCCCTGGTGATCTGGTCCGACGCTGGCCCGGCTCGCGTTCCCAATCCTCGGCACTTCGAGCTCCCAATCAGGGCGTTTGCGCGGAGTGGCGGACCGTGAAGGTAGAAGCCGTCAGCCCAGCGTCAGCGTCGTATAGCGCGCCGGGTTGCATCGATATAATGATATCGATGCATTCAATTGATCGATGCCGTCGATCGAACGGGCAGACCGATGGAACTCCGTCACCTGCGTTACTTCGTGGCTCTGGCTGAGCACCTGAGCTTCACCCGGGCCGCGCGGCAGACGCACATCACCCAATCGACCCTGTCTCACCAGATCCGGCAACTGGAGGATCAGGTCGGGCAACGCCTGTTCGACCGCGTCGGCAAGCGCGTGTTCCTCACTGAAGCCGGGCAGAACCTGCTGCCCCGTGTCCTACGGGCCCTCGGCGAACTGGACGAGGGCCTTCGGGCGCTGTCCCCCCAGGATCAGGTCCTGACCGGTTGGCTTAGGATCGCCGCGACGCACACCTTTAACGTCAATCTCGTCCCCGCCTGCCTGACCGAGTTCCTCACCCGCAATCCTTCGATGCGCGTCGTCGTGGAGGAACTCGCCGCTAGCGTGATCGAGGAGCGGCTCCTGGCCGGTGCCCTCGATCTCGGTATCTCCTACAGGCCGGACCACCAGCAGGATCTCGCCTTCGAACCCCTCTATGACGAGCCTCTGGATCTCGTGCTTTCGCCTGAACACCGGTGGGCAGCCCGGAAATGGGTCCGCATGGCGGAACTCCACCATCAGCCGGTCGTGTTGCTCTCACCGGAATTCACCACCCGCAGGCTGCTGGATGACTGCTTCCGGCAATGCGGCGCCGTCCCGCACCTCGTCGCAGAGATGAACACGATCGGTCCCATCCTCGGCCTCGTTCGGCGTATGAACATCGTCGCGATCCTGTCGAGACAGGCCGTCCCAGAGGATGGGACGCTTTTGTCGGTTCCTCTCGAAACTCCCACGCCCATGCGGAGCCCTGGCGTGCTATTGCGCCGGAACGAGGTCCTGCCTCCGCACGTCGCATCCTTCCTGCACACGCTCCGACGAGCCTGCGATAAGACTTCTCATTCGACGCGTCGGTTGTAGCGGGGATGTCGTCGCGGGAGCTCGCCAGTGTGTCCACGACCGCTACGGCGAACGAGCCCGAATTGGAGTCAGATATGGCAGCCAAGCAGGTCACCCTCACCTTCGACAACGGCCCCACACCACATGTGACGGATCAGATCCTGGGGATCCTAGACCGGGCCGGAATCAAGACCACCTTCTTCGTGATCGGGCAGAGGCTCGACGACCCCGCTGCAGCCGATCTCATGCGGGCTGCTCATACAGCGGGGCATTGGATCGGAAATCACACCTTTACGCATTCGGTGGCACTCGGGGACCGGACGGACCGGGACTATGCGCTCCGAGAGATCGAGGAGACGCAGCAAAGGATCGGTTCGCTGACGCGACCGGAGAAGCTCTTCCGCCCCTACGGGAACGACGGACTGATCGGCCGGCATCTGTTGAGTCGGGCGGCGCTCGATCACCTCCTCGCCGAACGCTACACGACGATCACCTGGAACAGCGTCCCCGGTGACTGGAAGGACGCGGACGGCTGGGTCGAGACCGCGATGGCCCAGGTGCGGGAGCAGGACTGGAGTGTCATGGTCATTCATGACATCGAGGCTGGATGCCTCGTCCGGTTGCCTGAGCTGCTTCAACGTCTGACAGATCTTGGAGCGACCTTCGAGCAGGCGATTCCGAGGTCGGTGATTTTGACCGAAGCGGGACGGACTGTGTCGATGTCTCCGGACTTCATGGCCGATTGATCGGCACACCCTCGCAGGGCGTGCGACAGATCTGCCGGCATCATCGATCGATGGCATCGATTGAAACGACGAAAATATATCATCGCAACACTGCAAAATGGCCTGCTATGCTTCGTAGCGAGATTTGGCTCGGTCGGGACGACGCGAATTATTCGAACAGGATCGCGCCGCGGAAGCCAAGCTCGCGATGGGGGATTTGGAATGGCCGATGCGTCCAAGACGCGCGTTGCTATCGAGCAAGCGTCTGAGAACGAACGAGCCAGGATCTATCGGAAGATCAGCCTCCGGCTGATCCCGATGATTTTCCTATGCTATGTCCTGAACTACATCGACCGTGTAAACGTCAGCTTCGCCAAGTTGACGTTCCAGAGTGACATCGGCCTGTCGGACGCGAGTTACGGCTTCGGCGTCGGCATCTTCTACGTCGGGTACATCCTCTTCGAGGTGCCGAGCAATCTTCTCCTTGGCCGCATTGGCGCGCGGAAGACGCTGACACGTATCATGTGTCTGTGGGGCCTCGTGTCCTGCTCGATGGCGTTTGTGACGAGCCCGGCGACCTTCTACCTGGCCAGGATCCTACTCGGTGCGGCCGAAGCTGGCTTCTTCCCGGGCATCGTCCTCTACCTCACCTTCTGGTTCCCCCATCGCCTGCGCGGGCGGGTGATGTCGCTGTTCGTCCTCGCCATTGCGGTGTCGGGCATCGTAGGCGGACCAGCCTCCGGTTGGATCATCCAGCACCTCGCTGGCGCGGCCGGCTTCAAGGGCTGGCAATGGCTGTTTCTCGTAGAGGGGGCGCTGCCGGTACTCGTCGGAGTCGGCGCGTTCTTTGTGCTGAGTGACCGACCCGCGGATGCCGCCTGGCTGACGCCACGGGAGAAGGCGATCGTGGCGGCCGATCTCTCATCCGGGACCTTCGAACAGGGACACGCGCCAGCGAGGGCCTTCCTGTCGGCCCTGCGAAATCCGAAGCTGTGGATCGCGACCTTCGGATATTTCTCCATCACCTGGGCGGGGACCGTTCTGAACTTCTGGGCGCCGACGATTATCCAGCGATCGGGCGTAGCCGACGTGTTCAGCGTCGGGCTCTTGTCGGCGATCCCCTATTCCGTGGGTGCCGTCGGCATGCTCCTGCTGTGCCGTAGTTCGGACCGGCGGCTCGAGCGGCGGTGGCATTTCGCCCTATCCGCCTTCCTGGCCGCGACGGCCGCCCTCGCCATCTCCCTCGTCGCGCAGAACGTTGCGGCGGCCATCGCCTGCCTGGCCCTGCTCGCCATCGGCTATCTGTCGGCGACCGCCCTGTTCTGGACCATACCGGTGCGCTTCCTGACCGAAGCCGAAGCCGTGGGAAGTCTCGCCTTCATCAGCAGCATGGGGCAGGTCGGAAGCCTGGCGGCGCCAATCGCGTTCGGATTTTTCACGAGCCTGACGGGCGGTCTCGCCGTCTCGACGGGTCTCGTCGCTTTCGTCCTTGCCACCGGCGGAATGGCTATTCTCTCCCTCCGCAACCCGCGTTTGGTTGAAAGACCTCTGTCATCAAAGCCAATAAACACGGGCTGCGACTTCGGCACGCGGTCGTGACATCGCTCCTGTCGCTAGTGTTCAATTCCACAGCGGGCATGCTCTGAAGCGGATCGGCCGCTTACGGCCAGACTACGTCTCGCCGGATCGTCGGGGCGCGTAGGACCGACCGTTTCGCTTCGCGCTCAACCCGGCCATTCGGGGTACACCGCCGTGTTCTCCGAAGCGGACGCTCCGGCAGCGCCACGCGTAAGACGGTGGATCGCGCGCACCTGCTCTCGATTGTCGAGAAGATCCAGGCCAGGAATGCCGCCCCGCTGATCCGCGCTGAGGCCGTCGCGGCGGATGCGTCTTCATTCGGGCCTGCCTGAACAAGGTGGAGAATCAACCCGAACGCGCCCGCGCCGAGGCGTTCTGGGACAGCGTCATGCAGGAAGTCGCCCAACATCGGCTACGGTATCGCCTTCGGGCGCGCGATAGTCGCTCTCCCGAGGAGCGACCTGGCGCAGGTCAGCCCATCGCATTGCGGAGTTCGCCTACGTGGATGTCGTCGAGATCCATCGCTCGCCGTGGCGGACCATCGGCCTCTTCCTGGCCTCCGTCGGTTTCGCGGCCTTCGCCGGCTGGCTGATCTATGCGCACCCGACAATCGGGCGCACGGCCGTGACGCCCGGAAGCTTCGCCGAGTTCGAGGCCTATGCCGGCGTCGCGTTCTTCGGCCTCTGCACGGTGCTGATCTTCCCCAAGCTGTTCCAGTCGAAACCGGTGGTGTCCGTCGGGCCGCGTGGGATCTACGATCGCAGGCTGTCGACCGACTGGATCCCCTGGGAGACGATCCGCAGCGTGACCCCGATGCAAATCCAGCGGCAGCGCATGCTGGTGCTGGAGATCGACCCGACGGCCGACGCGCATCTGTCCTGGACGAAGGGGGCGCGCCGCAGGGCCAAACTGAATCGGGTCTTCGGGCGGTCCGGTTACTGGATGACGGCGGCCGATCTGCGCGGCGGCTTCCCGGCATTGGCCGAGGCGGTGTCCGCGGCCCGGCGCAACGCGTAGCCTGGGGTCCGCCGGCTATTCCATCGCCGCCCGGTCGCTCATCCGGGAACTGACCCGGTGATCGCGGCTCTCCAGCCCGGCTGTCGACGAAATCACGACGTCGGACAGGCCGAGCCACGAGGCCATCAATCGCAACTCCGCGAGTATCCGCTCCATCGTAGCCGCCGGCGCACCCGGCTCTTGATGCGCGCGTAGGACGATCAGCGCCCCGGCCCGTCGATCCGCCTTCAGGTCGACCCTGGCTACCAGCGCGCCGTCCATGAGGAACGGCAGCACGTAGTAGCCGTGCTCGCGCTTGTGGGCGGGCGTGTAGATCTCGAGGCGGTACCGGAATCCGAAGAGGCGCTCCGTCCGTGGCCGGTGCCAGACGAGCGGGTCGAACGGCGACAAGAGGGCCGCGCCGCGGTGACGGCGGCCGGGCCGGGCATCCCTGTGCAGGTACGCCTGCTGCTGCCATCCGCGGACGGTCACGGGAATGAGCACGCCCTCCTCGACGAGCTGCTCGATGGGCAGGCGCGCCTCGGTCGGCGAAAGGCGGTAGTAGTCGCGCAGGTCGTTCGCGGTCGCCACGCCGAGCGCCTCCGCGGATCGCGCGACGAGTTCGCGCCGGGCGTCCACCGGAGCCGGGGTCGGTCGGGCGAGGACGGAGCGGGGCAGCACCCGTTCGGGCAGGTCGTACACGCGCTCGAAGCTGCCCCTCCGATGCGTCGACGCCACGAGTCCTGCCCAAAAGAGCCATTCGAGCGCGTGCTTGGCATCGCTCCAGACCCACATGCCCTTGGACGCCTTCGGGCCCGAGACGTCGGAGGCAGCCAGCGGGCCCTCCTGCCCGATCCGGGCGAGCATGGCGTCCGCCTCCGCGCGCCGCTCGCCCGCGAACGCCTTGAGCTGGTTCCATACGCCGTGGCCCTGGCGGGCGCGGTCCATGCGCCAGCGCAGCAGAGGCTGGAGATCGATCGGCAGGAGGGACGCCTCGTGACCCCAGTACTCGAAGAAGCGCTTCGAGCCTGCGACAGCCAGGGCGTCGAGGGCGCCGCGGTCGTAGGGCCCCAGGCGCGAGAACAGCGGCATGTAGTGGGCGCGGACGAGGACGTTCACGCTGTCGATCTGGAGCAGGCCCAGGCGGCCTATCTGCCGACGCATCCGCGAGACGGCGATCCCGTCCGACAGCGGGCGCATGCCGAGGCCCTGGGCGGTCAGCGCGATGCGGCGCGCTTCGGTAATCGACAGTTCCAGCTTCGATCCAGCCATGGGATGGGCGGGGAGGCGGGCGTCACGATCCTACGGCCGCAGGTGCTGACCTTCGGAGGATACCCTCCACCGTCATCTGCTCAGCGGATCGTGTGGCTGGCGGCCTCGACGGTGGCTGGCCGGGACGGCTTGTTGAACACCGTCTGGCAGCCCGGACTCAGGCGCGCCCTGTTCCGGACCATGCAGGCCGTGATCCGGTCACGGTCCGGGATCTCGCTCAGGCAGAGCTTGAATGCGTCTCCTCGGCACAGGCGCGCCGCCTCGGCATCGTCGGCCCTGGCGGGCGTGCCGACGAAGGGCGTCGATGCGACGACGACGGCGGACAGACAGACGATTGCTTTCATGGTGCCGAGGTGCCCGATCTGGATCCTTCCGAAGGGCGGGCGTCCGATGGGCCAAGTGGCATCTGCGCTCGCCGATCCCACAACAGGATCCGGAACCTCGGGTTCCGCCCGGGGATGCCGCCCCATGCGCCCGGCACAGGCGCACCATTCGTGGGCAGGGCCAGCGGCCCGGTCTACCGGTCGCAGCGGCCGTCGATCCGGTCCTGAAGACCAGTCGCGACATAGACGAAGGCGCCGAGCAGGGCGACGGCCGTGGGCGTCGCAAACAGGAGCCACGTGTAGTCGTGCGGGCTCATCGCAGCTCCTTCGCACCCAGGGGGAGGGGCGTGCCCGCCCATGGATGGACCCGAACGGCGGGAAGCGATAGCCGGCCGGGCCTCAGGCTCGGCTTCCCGGCTACCTCGTGGCGCAGCGCTTCAGGGTGAACGGCTCGCCGGCCTTGAAGCCGCGTGCGATCGACGCGATCATCGTGTCGCCGGCGACCGAGAGCGTCCATCGCGCCTTCCTGGCCGAAGGACCGCCGCCGCAGACCTCGTCGAGCTTCCATCCGAAGCTGCCGGCCGTACCGCTCCCAAGAAAAAACGCCCCCGACGTTTCTGACGAGTGCGCGAGGTGCGTTGAGGACGACCCATGCGTCAGGTCACTGGTATAATGCATGCCAGAGCGAGAGGTGCAACTCCCGAGTCCCGGCCACCTAGCTTGCGATCCGCGCTGGGACCACAACGGCTGCCTCGATCCAGTTTGCAGTCGGGATGGCGTACAACGCTCGGCCGACGACACGCGAGAGTGCATGACATCGCTGCTGCAGATCTCATCGACCGACACCAGTCCGATACTGGCCCTCAACAACGCGCACGCGGCCGAGCTCTCCCTGCTCGACGAGGAAGGTCTCTCCGAGCTCGTGGCGGGGAGCTTCCACGTACGCCGGATTGGCCGCAATGACGCTTTCCTTATCGCCCTCGATGAGCGGCATCCGACCTATGCGAGCCCGAACTATCTATGGTTCCGCAGTCGCTACCCGCGCTTCGTGTACGTCGACCGGGTCGTGGTCGCCGGCATTGCCCGCGGCCTCGGCCATGCGCGGCGGCTCTACGAGGATCTCTTCCGGAAGGCCCGCGAGGCCGGTCACGACCTGATCGTGTGCGAAGTCAACTCGATGCCGCCCAACCCGAGCTCGGACGCCTTCCACGCCCGGCTCGGCTTCGAGGAGGTCGGCGCAGCCACCATTCACGGCGGGGCCAAGACCGTCCGCTATCTCGCTCTTCGCCTGCCCGGCCCACGCTGACCTTGCACGAGCCGACGGCAAGTCCATACAGACAGGCCAGTCAGATTCGTCGACGCCCGCGCTTGCCGGCTGCCTCCAGAGGCCGCGCGGCACGCTCGAAGCCGGCCCAGGGATCCTTGCCGAGCGCCGCCAAGCGACCGGGCAGGGTGGCGACGTCGAAGCGCGATCCGGAACCGAGGAACGGGAGTTCGTCCCAGCCGACCGGCACCGAGACCGGCGCTCTCGCGCGGGCGCGGGTCGAGAAGGTCGCGACCGCGGTCGCACCACGCTGGTTGCGCAGATAGTCGATATAGATGCGGCCGTCCCTGGACTTCTTGGACACGGTCGCGACGTAGCGGTCGGGCGCGTTCTTGGCCATCTCGGAGGCGAGCCCCTTCGAGAACGCCTTGGCCTCATCCCACCCAGCCTTCGGTTCGACCGGGACGACAACGTGCAGTCCCTTACCTCCGGTCGTCTTGACGAAGGCGCCGAACCCCGAGATCCGCAGACGCTCGCGGACCTCGAGCGCGCCGGCGACGAGGTCGGTCCAGGCCACCCCGTCCCCGGGATCCAGATCGAAGACCAAGCGGTCCGGCCGATCCGGGTCCGCGGCCGTCGCGCCCCAGGGATGGATCTCCAGGACGCTCGCCTGGACCAGGGCGCGCAGGCCATCCGGGTCGCCGATCACGACCGCCTTCCCGGTCCCGCCTTCGAGGACGCGGAGAAGGCGTTCGTCGATCCCGGACCAGCCGTGCTTCTGGTAGAAGCACGAGCCGAGGCCAGCCGGGCACCGGACGAGCGACAGAGGCCGGTCGATCACGTGCGGCAGGATGCGCTCGGCGATCTCGGCGTAGTACTCCGCCAGCCCCTCCTTCGTCAGGCCGACGTCGGGCCAGAGCACGCGATCTGGATGCGTGAGCGTCACGGTCGACTCCGCGGTTCTCCGCTTCGGCGCCCGTGAGCGCGCCGGCGCCGCCTTCCGCGCGACCCCGTCGGGCGCCACGCCGGTCCGGATGGTCTTGAACGACGCATGGCGCAGTTGACCGTCGGCGGTCCATCCGCGGAACGTCACCTCGCAGACGAGACGAGGCTCCACCCATCGTGCATTGCGGCGCGCCAGGGGCGGAAGCTCGGCGTTGAACGGCGGTGCCGGGATCCGCAGGGACTCCAGCTGCGCCCAGAGCTCCCGCGCGACCGCATCGCCGAACCCTGTGCCCACCCGACCGACGTGGACGAGGGTGCCGTCCTGATGCGTGCCCAGGATCAACGAGCCGATGGATCGGGAGGACGTGCCGGAGGGCATGAAGCCCGCGACGACGAACTCCTGGGACTGGGTGCACTTGACCTTGCGCCAGAGGTCGCTGCGGCCGGAGCGGTAGGGCGCGTCCGCCCGCTTCGCGACGATGCCTTCGAGCCCGAGTCGGCAGGCGTGTCGGGCCATGGTCGCGCCGTCGTCGACGAGATGCTCGCTGAACCGGATCCGGCCGGCGGATCCCGTATCGTCCAGGCTCTGCAGCAGCAGAGCCTTGCGATCGGTCAGGGGGAGGGCGCGGATGTCCTTGCCGTCGATGTAGAGCAGGTCGAAGGCGTAGAAGAGCGCCGCGCCCGTGTCGCCGTCGGCGAGGGCCTGCTGAAGCGACGCGAAGCTCGAGATGCCGCTCGCGTTCTCGACGACGATCTCGCCGTCGATCAGGGCGGAGGGCAGCTTCAGCTTCTGGAGGGCCTTCGCGATCGGCGCGAACTTCGACGTCCAGTCGAGGCCGGAGCGCGTCGACAGCTTCACGGTGCCGCCGTCGATGCGCGCCTGCATGCGGTAGCCGTCGTGCTTGATCTCGTACAGCCATCCCTCTCCGGTCGGCGCCGCGTCGACGAGGGTCGCCAAGGCCGGCTCGACGAAGGGCGGCAGCACGGCCTTCCGAGCGCGCGGGGACCGGGCCGAGGCGGTCTTCGTCACGCGCGCCGAAGCGACCTTCGCGCGTGCCGCGTGGTCGGGTCTGACCTCGCCGCCGGCAGCGAGCTCGCGGTTGGTCCGGCCCGACAGGACCGACGCGTCTTGCTCGCCGAGGATGTCGCCCTCGCGGCGCGCGTGCTCGTCCTCGGCCTTCATCAGCAGCCAGGGCTGCTTCTTCTCGCCGCCGCGGCCCTTCATGCGCACGAGATGCCAACGGCCGCCGAGCCGCTCGCCCCGCAGAACGAATTCGAGGTGGCCCTTCTCGAGACCGGCGGCCGGATCGCCGACCGGCTCCCAGGATCCGATGTCCCAGACGATCATGGTTCCGCCGCCGTACTGGCCCTTGGGGATCGCCCCTTCCCAACGCAGGTAGTCGAGAGGATGGTCCTCGGTCCGAACTGCGAGCCGCTTCTCGGCCGGCGACAAGCTCGGCCCGCGGGTGACGGCCCAGCTCTTGAGCACTCCGTCCATCTCGAGCCGCAGGTCGTAGTGCAGGCGTCGGGCGTCGTGCTTCTGGACGACGAACCGTGCCTTGGCGGTCTTCCGCCCACGGCGTCCCCGCGGCTCGGACGAGGCCTCGAAATCCCGCTTCTCGCGGTACGGCTTGAGGAGCTCGGACATGTCTTTCGGCAAACCGCCGCGGTCGATCGCCGGTTCCGGGATGCCGCTTCGACTGCGGGGACAGGCAAGATCTCGCAAGTTATCCACAGGGCTGGCCGTGCAGGAACGAGTCGAGAGCGACTCTCGTTGAGTCGCCGAATTCGTGGTCGGCACCGCATCGACTCATCGCCGGCGACGAATACTTGTACGAATTCTGGAGGCTGCGGTGGCATCTCGCGCCAATTGGAAGGGGCATCTGCGTCTTTCGCTCGTCTCCTGCTCAGTCGGACTGTATCCGGCGATCAGTTCGTCGCGGGACCTGAAGTGCCACACGATCAACCGTGAGACCGGCAACCGCGTGAAGCAGCTGCTGGTCGACTCGCTGACCGGGGAGAGTGTCGACCGCGATGACCAAGTGAAGGGCTGCGAGGCCGCCAAGGACGACCTCGTCCCCGTCGAGGACGAGGAGCTCAGCGAGATCGCGCTGGAAAGCACGCATACGATCAACATCGAGGCGTTCTGCAAGCGCGAGGAGGTCGACGAGCGCTACCTCTACAAGCCCTACTACCTCGCGGCCGAGGACAAGGTCTCGCGCGAGGCGTTCGCCGTCATCCGGGATGCGATGAGGAAGAAGGGGATGGCGGGCCTGGGCCGGATCGTCATCTACAAGCGGGAGCGCATCGTCCTGATCGAGCCCTATGGCAAAGGCCTGCTGGCGACCCTGCTGCGGTACCAGGACGAGATCCGGTCGCCCACCGCCTACTTCGAGGACATGCCGGACGGCAATCCGACCGACGAGATGCGGTCCCTGGCTGAGGAGCTGATCGCCCGGTCGACGAGGAAGTTCGATCCGTCGAAGTTCGAGGACCGCTACGAGGAAGCGCTGATCGCGCTGGTCAAGGGCAAGGCGAAGAAGCCCGAGAAGGGCAAGGGTCGATCGAAGGTGGCGGCACCGAGCTCCAGCAACGTCGTGAACCTGATGGAGGCCCTCAGGCGCAGCATCGACTCCGAGAAGGGTGGATCCTCCGCTCAGCCGGCCGCTGCCCGGAAGAAGGCGGGTTCGAAGCGGTCGCGGCTAAATTCGAACCGCGGCGCGGGCAAGGCGACGTCCTCGAAGTCGCGGAAGGCCGCGTGATGGCCGCTCGTCCGCTCCGGCCTCCGGCCCTGGCCCTCTCCCGTAGCGCCGCACGGCGGCGACGGGCGTGCCGAATGCTCGAGAGACTCGGCTACGACCCGCTCGGGTTCTCCTCCAACAAGGATGCGGAGGCGTGGTTGGAGGAGGACACGCCGGAAGCCGCGATCGTGGACGATCCCTGCGACAGAGAACTGGAAGGCCTGTTCAGCGTCCTCAAGGCGCGGAACGTCGATCTGATCGCCCTGGATGGCCCGCCGCCGCAGCCTTCCAGGGCGTGAGGCTGGAAACTCCGGTCACGACATGGCGACATGACCGAGCCGGGTCTTGGCGAACTGAGGCTGACCGAAGCGGGCCTTCGGTATCAGGTAGTTGACGAGAGCGGCGACGAGATCACAAGGGACGAGTTCCTTGTGCTTCTCGAGTATGAATTCGGCATAGTTTGCGTTGCCGGACACGCCGCAGGCGAGGCAATATCGAACCACGGCCTCGGTCGAGCGTCCTTGAAGCGATAGATACGTGTCGATATTCTTCACGAACACGGTATCCGCAAACACCGTCCGACCTCTGGCCATGTGATCCCTGTGCCGGGTCGCGTACCGCCAATTCTCATTGGTCAGATGCAGCACCTCGAAATCTTGTCCGCGCATGTAGGCGACGGTCTCGTCGAAGTGCGGCTCCCCCTCGTAGGCCGGCATGAAACGGAGCTCGGCCTGTACGACGGCGGCCCCGGCGATGTGCTGCCGGGCGTCGCGCAGGACCAAGCCGTCTATGCCCTCCAGATCGCTCTTGAAATAGTCGAGACCTGAGACCCCGATTTCATCGAGGGCATCCGACATGCGCTTGGCTTTGACCTTGTGAACCGCTTTGACCCGTGCCAGATCCCGGAGGCCGAACGCCTCGAGGATCTCCTGCTTGTCCTCCAGCAGTGAGGACGCGTAGATGAAGTGCTTCTCGCGGAATTCATAGTCTCCCGCGGTAGGAGCGATGACACAGTTGATAGGCGAGTACCGACCGAACTTCGATCTGTTGGAGCCTACAGACAGAGCGTCGAGCGATATGAAGTGGATCGCGCTAGCGATCTCGGATGGGACGCGCACGATCGCCTCGCCCGAAGATCCGAAATCCGCCATGTTGAGAAAACCGTCGAGGCACGCCGTTATTGTCCGCGCATCCTTCTTGGCGTCATCACTTATCGCTTCGACACGATCGGCGAATTCCTCGACGGAAAAGCTCCGCAGAAGGGCCGAGCACGTGCCGAGGAGGTCGCTGTCGAATGGATTCTCTAGGACTATTGCCGAGATGTAGTTGACCGCGTTCGGCAGGTCGCCTTGTTGGAAGCTGACGACCGAAAGTCCGATCAAGGCTCGAGGGTTTTTGTCTTCTACCTTGAGTATCGCCTCCAGAAGATTTCTGGCTTCTTGGTGCCGTCCCGCTTGGATATCGGCGTTGGCTCGATCGAGAGCTTCATCGACGGACATCTCGGCCATTCTATTGCGCCCACGCTGGAGATTGCAGGTGGCTTATGCAAGCGCGCGAAGGGTCCTTGGCGCAGCCTGGCAAGACACCGCGACAGTGACCTGAGGCATGGTCCGCCACATCTGTCTTAAGGGTTAACGCTTGCCTATGCCGGTTGGCCGCTCGAGCCGCCGGGATGGAACCGGAGGCTCTCGGTCAAGGCCGGGACATCTGCTTATGAGTGACGCGTTTCGCTCCGTTCCTTTCCGATCCGGATCGATTGAAGGCCGTCCGCATCTCTGGTCGGCCTTTTCCGAAGCGATTGTTCCGCTTTCGGCCAGCATCTGCCACCACGACGCGCCCATCTGAACGTCCAAAATGGGTGGCTTCAAGATGGTCCGCTTCGGGGATGCAAACCGGCGGAAGCGGACACCCTGAAACTGCTATCGGGACGCTAGACCTGCTGCATCCCGCCGTCGACGCACAGTTCGGCCCCCGCGACGAAGCTCGCCTCGTCGCTCAGTAGGAACAGCGTGGCCGCTGCCACCTCCTCGGGCCGCGCCATGCGGCCGAGCGGGATCGGCGCGATGAGTGCGGCCCGCCCGTCCTCAGATACGCTCGCCATCATGGCGGTATCGGTCGGACCGGGGGCCACCACGTTCACGCGGATGCCGTGTGGGGCCAGTTCCGCCGTCCATGTGCGCGCGTAGGAGCGCAGCGCTGCCTTCGTCGCGGCGTAGGTCCCGTAGGGCGTCACGCCCATGACGTCGGCAATCGACCCCATCAGCACGACGGCCCCACCCCGCCCCATTGCGCCCAGAGCCGCTTGCAACCCGAAGACAGCCCCACGGACGTTGACCGCAAAGTGCCGGTCGAAATGCTCGGGCGTCCCGTCGCGCAGGGTCGCGGGTTCCGAGATGCCCGCGTTGAGGACCAGCGCGTCGATCCGGCCATGCATCTCCCGCACCGTCGCCACGACGCGGTGCAGATCCTCCTGTTGGGCTGCGTCCGCGACGAGGCCCTGCGCACCGCGCCCGATCCTCGCAGCGGCTGCGTCGACCTCGTCGGCGCGCCGCCCGGTGAAGACGACCGACGCGCCTTCGACCGCCAGCCGCTCGGCGACCGCAAGGCCGATGCCTTTCGCCCCGCCGATCACCAGCGCAACCTTGTCTTGCATGCGAGCCATCGGGGCATCCCTTCATCTGCGATGGCGCAGCAGATACACAGCGTGTATCTGCTATCAAGAACGCACTTAAGGTAGCCTAGATATGGCCGACGATACCGACTTCGATGCCGCGTCCGCTTGCGCGCTCGCCAACATGGCGCAGGTCCGCCCGGTGCTGGACAAGATCGCCGACAAGTGGACGATCCTGATCCTCACGGTGCTTTGCCCGCGGCCTTCACGGTTCAACGCGATCAAGCGGCGGCTCGACGGCATCACGCACAAGGCGCTGGCGGACGCGCTGAAGCGGCTGGAGCGCAATGGTTTGGTGACCCGGACGGTGCTGCCGACCGCACCTATCGGCGTCGAGTATGCGATCACCCCGCTCGGCCATTCACTACGCGAGCCCTTTGAGGCGCTCTGCGCGTGGGCACTCAACAACGGTGCGGCGATTGATGCGGCCAACCGCGAACATGACAGCATCAAAATGAAGCCGTGAAAACGCGTCCGCTTTCGGATCGCCGGATGCCGGGACCGAACATCTAGGAGCCTGTCCGAGTAATTCCCTCGACGGCGGATCGGGAGGATGATTCACTCGGCTCATGGCCAAGGTGTTTCGCGCGTGGGACGTCGATC
>NZ_KB911312.1:0-27335 GCF_000383455.1 Methylobacterium sp. 285MFTsu5.1
TCAGTCGTTGATGGCGGCGACGACGCCGGCGCCGACGGTGCGGCCGCCCTCGCGGATGGCGAAGCGCAGCTTCTCCTCCATGGCCACCGGCACGATCAGCGCCACGTCCATGGTCACGTTGTCGCCCGGCATCACCATCTCGGTGCCCTCCGGCAGCGTGCAGATCCCGGTCACGTCCGTGGTCCGGAAGTAGAACTGCGGCCGGTAGTTGGTGAAGAACGGCGTGTGGCGGCCGCCCTCCTCCTTGGTCAGGATGTACGCCTCGGCCTTGAACTTCGAGTGCGGCTTCACCGAACCCGGCTTGCACACGACCTGGCCGCGCTCCACGTCCTCGCGCTTCGTGCCGCGCAGCAGCACGCCGACGTTGTCGCCCGCCTGCCCCTGGTCGAGCAGCTTGCGGAACATCTCCACGCCCGTCACCGTCGTCTTGGTGGTCGCCCGGATGCCGACGATCTCGACTTCCTCGCCCACCTTCACGATGCCGCGCTCGACGCGACCCGTCACCACCGTGCCGCGGCCCGAGATCGAGAACACGTCCTCGATCGGCATCAGGAACGGCATGTCGATCGGACGCTCCGGCTGCGGGATGTAGCTGTCCACGGTCGCCATCAGCGCCAGGACCGCCTCCTTGCCGATCTTCGGCTCCTTGTCCTCGAGCGCCATCAGCGCCGAGCCCTTGGTGATCGGGATGTCGTCGCCCGGGAAGTCGTACTTCGACAGCAGCTCGCGCACCTCCAGCTCGACCAGCTCCAGGAGCTCCTCGTCGTCGACCATGTCGACCTTGTTGAGGAACACCACCAGCGCCGGGACGCCGACCTGGCGGGCCAGCAGGATGTGCTCGCGGGTCTGCGGCATCGGGCCGTCGGCCGCCGACACCACCAGGATCGCGCCGTCCATCTGCGCCGCGCCCGTGATCATGTTCTTCACGTAGTCGGCGTGGCCGGGGCAATCCACGTGCGCGTAGTGACGGTTCTGCGTCTCGTACTCCACGTGCGCCGTCGAGATCGTGATCCCGCGCGCCTTCTCCTCAGGCGCCTTGTCGATCTGGTCGTAGGCCGTGAACGTCGCCCCGCCCGTCTCGGCCAGGACCTTCGTGATCGCCGCCGTCAGAGACGTCTTGCCGTGATCGACGTGGCCGATCGTGCCAATGTTGCAGTGCGGCTTGGTGCGGGAGAACTTTTCCTTGCCCATCAGAGCCTCCTAGATTCGAATTCGCGTTGCGGAAGAAGAGATGCTTAGGCGTACTTGGCGATGACCTTGTCGGCCTCGCCGCGCGGCACCTCTTCGTAGTGATCGAACTGCATCGTGAAGTTGGCGCGGCCCTGCGAGAAGGAGCGCAGCTGGTTCACGTAGCCGAACATGTTGGCCAGCGGCACCATCGCGTTGATGACGTTGGCGTTGCCGCGCATGTCCTGACCCTGGATCTGGCCGCGGCGGGCGTTCAGGTCGCCGATGACCGAGCCGGTGTACTCCTCCGGCGAGACGACCTCGACCTTCATCACCGGCTCGAGCAGAACCGAGCCGCCCTTCTGCAGCGCCTCGCGGAAGGCGGCGCGGGAGGCGATCTCGAAGGCGAGCGCCGAGGAGTCGACGTCGTGGTAGGCGCCGTCGACCAGCTCGACCTTGACGTCGACCACCGGGAAGCCGGCGAGGACGCCCGCGCCGAGGACCGAGTTGAGGCCCTTCTCGACGCCCGGGATGTACTCCTTGGGCACCGCGCCGCCGACGATCTTCGACTCGAACGAGAAGCCGGCGCCCGGCTCGTTCGGCTCGACGACGAACTTCACGCGGGCGAACTGGCCGGTACCGCCGGTCTGCTTCTTGTGCGTGTAGTCGATCTCCTGACGGCGCGTCAGCTTCTCGCGGTAGGCGACCTGCGGCTGGCCGATATTCGCGTCGACCTTGTAGGTGCGGCGCAGGATGTCGACCTTGATGTCCAGGTGGAGCTCGCCCATCCCCTTGAGGATGGTCTGGCCGGATTCCTGGTCGGTGGAGACGCGGAAGGACGGGTCCTCGGCGGCGAGCTTCGAGAGCGCGATGCCGAGCTTCTCCTGGTCGGCCTTCGACTTCGGCTCGACGGCGATCTCGATGACGGGCTCGGGGAACTCCATCTTCTCGAGGATCACGGCCTTCTGCGGGTCGCAGAGGGTGTCGCCCGTGCGGGTGTCCTTGAGGCCGGCCAGCGCGACGATGTCGCCCGCGAAGGCCTCCTTGATGTCCTCACGGTTGTTGGCGTGCATCAGGAGCATGCGGCCGACGCGCTCCTTCTTGTCGCGCGACGAGTTCAGCACGTTGGCGCCGGTCTCGACCTTGCCCGAATACACACGGCAGAAGGTGATCGTGCCGACATGCGGATCGTCCATGATCTTGAAGGCGAGCATGGAGAAGGGATCCGCGTCCGACGGGTGACGGACGGTCTCTTCCTCGGTCTTGAAGTCGATGCCCTTGATCTCGCCGCGATCGGCCGGGGAGGGCAGGTAATCCACGACGGCGTCGAGGAGCGGCTGCACGCCCTTGTTCTTGAACGCCGAGCCGCAGAGCACCGGGTGGAAGGCGCGCAGCTGGACGGCCTTGCGCACCAGGACGCGCATGGTGGCCTCGTCGGGCTCGTTGCCGTCGAGGTAGGCGGCCATGGCGTCGTCGTCGAGCTCGACGCAGGCCTCGACCAGCTTGGTGCGGTACTCGACGGCCTGGTCCTTGAGGTCGGCCGGGATCTCGGTCTCGTCGAAGTTGGCGCCCAGCGCCTCACCCGACCAGACGATCGCCTTCATCTTGATGAGGTCGATCACGCCCTGGAAGCTCGACTCGGCGCCGATCGGCAGCTGCAGGCAGACGGGCTTGCCGGCGACGCGGTCGATGATGTCGGCGACGCATTTGAAGAAGTCGGCGCCGATCTTGTCCATCTTGTTGACGAACACGACGCGCGGCACGTCGTACTTGTCGGCCTGACGCCACACGGTCTCGGTCTGCGGCTCGACGCCCTGGTTGCCGTCGAGCACGCACACGGCGCCGTCGAGGACGCGGAGCGAGCGCTCGACCTCGATGGTGAAGTCGACGTGGCCGGGGGTGTCGATGATGTTCAGGCGCTTGTCGCGCCAGAAGCAGGTCGTCGCAGCCGAGGTGATCGTGATGCCACGCTCCTGCTCCTGCGCCATCCAGTCCATGGTGGCGGCGCCCTCATGGACCTCGCCGATCTTGTGGGACTTTCCGGTGTAGTAGAGGATCCGCTCGGTCGTCGTGGTCTTGCCGGCATCGATGTGGGCCATGATGCCGAAGTTGCGGTAGTCCTCGATCGCGTGCGTGCGGGGCATCGAATTGCTCCTGAGAGACGGCGGAACCGCTTACCAGCGGTAGTGCGAGAAGGCGCGGTTGGCTTCCGCCATCCGGTGCGTGTCTTCGCGCTTCTTGACGGCGTTGCCGCGGTTGTTCGCGGCGTCGAGCAGCTCGGCCGAGAGGCGCTCGACCATGGTGCGGTCGTTGCGCGAACGCGCGGCCTGGATCAGCCAGCGGATCGCGAGGGCCTGGCGGCGCTCGGTGCGGACCTCGACGGGGACCTGGTAGGTCGCGCCGCCGACGCGGCGGGAGCGGACCTCGATCATCGGGGCGACGTTGTCGAGCGCGGCGCGGAACACCTCGATCGGGTTGGCCCGGGCGCGGTTCTCGACGATGTCGAAGGCACCGTAGACGATCCGCTCGGCGGTCGACTTCTTGCCCTCGTACATGATGGAGTTCATGAACTTCGTCAGCACCACGTCCCCGTACTTCGGGTCCGGGATGATCTCACGCTTCTCGGCAGAGTGACGACGGGACATCTTCTGAGACTCTCGAACGAAAAGATCTTAAGCGCCCCGCGCAGGCCGCCTTAGCCCTGAGGCCGGCGACATCCTTGCGAGGCCGTGGAAACGCGTACCGGCGCCCGGGAAATATCCGGGCGTCCGACTTACTTCGGGCGCTTGGCGCCGTACTTCGACCGGCGCTGCTTGCGGTTCTTCACGCCCTGCGTGTCGAGCACGCCGCGCAGGATGTGGTAGCGCACACCCGGAAGATCCTTCACGCGGCCGCCGCGGATCATCACCACGGAGTGCTCCTGAAGGTTGTGACCCTCGCCCGGGATGTAGCCGATCACCTCGAAACCGTTGGTGAGGCGCACCTTGGCGACCTTCCGGAGCGCCGAGTTCGGCTTCTTCGGGGTCGTCGTGTAAACGCGGGTGCAGACGCCGCGCTTCTGCGGGCAAGCGTCGAGCGCCGGAACCTTGTTGCGGCTCCGCTGGATCTTCCGCGGCTGGGCGATCAGCTGGTTGATCGTCGGCATCCTGTGCCCTCTTCCTCGGTCACCTAGTCCGAACTGCGCAGGGCAGTCCGCAAAACGAATATGCGCCGGAGGGCCTGTCACGGACCCTCGGCGCGGTGTGGGCAGAGGAGCACGCCCGAAACGAACGCGCTCGTACCTACGGATCTGACTTACAGCGTCAGGCGATTTGAACCCTCGGAGCGCTCGGGGCGATGGCGGCGGCTTCCGGGGTTGCGCCCAAGGGCCGTCGGCAGCCGATGGCCGTCCGAAGTGGCGCGCTTCTAGACGCCGTTGCGCCGCAGGTCAATGCGGTCACGGCAGAAAACTGCACCGCGGCGGAGGTTAAGGATCGGTCAAGGGCGCGCACGGCGCCCGCGATCGGCGAGCCTTCGCGACGGCGGAGCCGAGGGACCGCTATCGCGCACGGCGCCTTGTCCCGTCAACGGAAGCCGGGGCAGGCCGGCCGCGTGGCGGCGGGACTTCGGCGCAGCCTCGGGCCGTGCCCGGGCGCGGCAGGAAAATCTGCCCCGCAGCCGCCAGATCTTTCGGCGAGCGGCGCCCACCCGCGAGGAAAAAATAGAATCTTTCTCCGTTGATTTTCGCGTTCTCCAAAGATGAAAATGTGGCGGCGGTCGAGATAAATCCGACTGGCATCCTCTGACTTTGCGCAAAGAGCGAAGACAAGATCGATTTATACCTCAACTCAGGAGTCCGACGCGGTTTAGACTGCAATATTCGCGATATTTGATCATCGCTCTGCCTGTACCGGCCCCGAACCATTCGACGGAGTCACCCGTGCGCCGCCTCTTCGCCCTCGTTCTCGCGACCCTCCTGTCGGTCGGCCCCGCAACGGCCGACCGTCTGGACGACATCAGAAAGGCCGGCGTTCTCCGGGTCGCCGCCTTCGACAGCAACCCGCCGTTCGGCTTCGTCGATCCCGCGAGGAAACGGATCGCCGGCCTCGACGTCGACTACGCGCAGGCCATCGCCGACGCGCTCGGCGTCAAGCTGGAGATCCGGCCCACCAACCCGGCGAATCGTATCCCGCTGCTGACCTCCGGCAAGGTCGATCTGGTTCTGGCGAACTTCACCATCACGGACGAGCGGGCTAGGCAGCTCGATTTCAGCATCCCGTACTTCGCCTCCGGCCAGCAGTTCCTGGCCAAGAAGGGCACCCTGTCGTCGCCGGAGCAGCTCAATGGGCTTCGAATCGGTGCAGACAAGGGCACCACCAACGAGATCGTCCTGCACCGCGACTTCCCGAAGGCGGTCGTGGTCGCCTTCGACGACACGCCCTTCGCATTCACGGCCCTGCGCAACGGCAATGTCCAGGCGATCACGCAGGACGGCCCGAAGCTGGTCGGGCTGCTCGCGAAGGTGCCGGACCGGCAGAACTACGAGATCCCCGCCTTCAGCATCTCCAACGACTATATCGGCGTCGGCATCCCGAAGGATGAGGCGCGGCTCCGGGACCGCGTGAACGAGACCCTGCGCGGCCTGGAGTCGAGCGGCAGGGCGGCGGCGATCTATGATCGCTGGTTCGGGCCCGCGACCGAGCAGCCGCTGCCGCGACTGTTCCGGATCGGGGACCGTCCCTGACCGGGGCGGCACGACGACGATGGCCGCGCTGTTCGGCGATCCACTCGCGCCGCGCTACCTCGTCTGGCTGCTGCAAGGCTTCGGGACGACCCTGACCTTGTCGGCAGCCACCTGCCTTGCCGGCACGGTGCTGGGCCTCGCGGCGTGCGGGCTGCGCGAGGCGGGCGGGCGCGCCGGGCGCGGCGCCGTGGCCGTCTCCGTCGGCATCGTCCGCAACACGCCGCTGCTGGTGCAACTCTTCGTCTGGTACTTCGCGGTGGCCGCCGCCCTGCCGCAGGGCGTGACGGCCTGGCTCAACGCGCCGCACGTCCTGGACCTGGGATTCGGGATCCTGCGCTGGCCCGCTTACGAGAGCCTCGCCGGGTTCTGCGGGCTCACGCTCTACGCGGGCGCCTACATCGCCGAGGAACTCCGCGCCGGCATCAGGGCCGTCCGGCCCGCTCAGCGGGCGGCGGCCCTGGCCCTCGGCCTCACGCCCGTCCAGGCGTTCCGCCACATCGCTCTGCCCCAGGCCCTGCGCGTCGCCTGGCTGCCGATCGTCGGCCAGTACCTCAACACGCTCAAGAACACGTCACTGACCATGACGATCGGCCTCGCGGAGCTGTCCTACGCGTCGCGGCAGGTGGAGACCGAGACCTTCCAGACCTTCCAGGCCTTCGGCATCGCGACGCTGCTCTACGTCGGCGCGGCCGCCGCGGCAGAGACGACCGGGCAGATGCTCGACCGCCGCGCCCGTCGACCGGGCCGGCACCGATGAATCCGTCGGTCATCATCGACAATCTCGGCTACCTAATGGTCGGGGCCTGGCCCGACGGGCCGGTCGGCGGGCTGGCCCTGACGCTGATCCTCTCCGGCCTGTCCGGTCTGGCCTCGGCCGCGCTCGGGCTCGTCCTCGGCATCGCCCTGGCCGTGAGCGCGGGCGCGGCCCGGGCAGCGCTCACAGCCGGGCTCGGCTTCCTCCGCGCCGTGCCGGTCGTGATGCTGATCTTCTGGACCTACTTCCTGCTGCCGATCCTGTTCGGCGTGTCGATCCCCGAGATCGGCACGGTCGCGGTGGCGCTGTCGCTCGTCGGAGGCGCCTACCTGTCCTACGGGGTGGCGGCGGGCATCGCGAGCGTCGGCCGTGGTCAGTGGGAGGCCGGCCTCGCGCTCGGCCTCGACCCCTGGCGCACCCTGCGCTTCGTCGTCCTCCCGCAGGCGCTGCGGGCCATGGCACCGTCCTTCGTCAACCAATGGACCACGCTCATCAAGGACACGTCGCTCGCCTACGTGATCGGCGTGCCCGAACTCGCCTTCGTGGCGGCGCAGGTGAACAACCGCGCGATGGTCTACCCGGCCGAGATCTTCCTCTTCGTCGGTGCCGTGTACGGCATCCTCTGCGCCGGTCTCGACGGGCTGGCCGCCCGGCTGACGAATACCGGCAAGGTCGCGGCACATCGCACCCCGTGACGGAGCGGCCGGCCGACGCGCCCGAGCCGGCTCGCGGGACACGACCGATTTACCGGGGCACACGTGCAAGGCGTACCGGATCGGGGCAGGTGCGCGCCGGCACGGTCTACGGAGAATTAAAGCGATCCATCGAATTGTCGCGCACATCGGGCGGCCAAGTCGCCGCCGCAGGTTCGCGTCGAGGGTGTTGCGTATGGGTTGCGTCGCGGTCAGCAACGTCGTTCCGTTCCGGCGGCCGATTCCCGCCCAGGCCCCCGGCGAGCGGGAGGCGCGCAACCGTCGCCGCAGCGAGCAGCGCTCCCTCCTGGACGCTGTCTACGCGACTGGCAGCATGGTCGTCGCCGCGGAGGATCGCGGCCTCAAGCTCACCGCCTCGCGGCTGCAGGTCTACGGCTTCCTGGCGATCGAGGAGGTCGGCGAGGACGGCCTAATGCGGCGGCTTCGCCCGTCCGAGGCGATTCGCGCCCGGTCGGAGCGGCCCTGGCGCCTGTCGAGGCCCGCGAGCGAAGCCTCGGTCACCATCCCGAGCCTCGACGGATTCCTGTTCGAGACGGCCGGCCAGCCGATCTGATCGACCCCGAACGCTGCACGTCAACCGACCGGCGCGCCGAAAGGCGCGCCGGTCGTCGCACGTTCAGGGCTCGCGTTCCGCGGCCGGACGGGCGGGCACCGCAGCGATCGAGCCGCGCGGCGCCGCGGACCAGCCCCGAAGCCGGATCAGCCCCCCTATGCGGCAGCGACGATTTCCCGCCGCTCCGCTTGCCATCACCCGCGGCCCGTAGTATGCGCCCGGCCTTCGCGACATTTCCGATGGGTGCTCGCACCCCGTGAACGCGGTGACCGCGCCGGTGTCTGACGACACCGCCAGCGCGGTCGAACACATGAGCCGGGGGCGTCAGGTCCCCATCAGGCGTCGTCCGCCGGGCAATACCGTCCGTGTGCGGAAACCCGCCTGAAACAAGGAGTCACGCACGTGATCCAGATGCAGACGAATCTGGACGTCGCCGACAACTCGGGTGCACGCCGTGTGATGTGCATCAAGGTTCTCGGCGGGTCGAAGCGCAAGTATGCCGGCGTCGGCGACGTGATCGTCGTCTCCGTCAAGGAGGCGATCCCGCGCGGTCGCGTCAAGAAGGGCGACGTCATGAAGGCGGTCGTCGTCCGCACGGCGAAGGACGTGAAGCGCGCCGACGGTTCGGTGATCCGCTTCGACAAGAACGCCGCGGTCCTGATCAACAATCAGAAGGAGCCGATCGGCACCCGTATCTTCGGACCGGTGCCGCGCGAGCTCCGCGCCCGCAACCACATGAAGATCATCTCCCTGGCTCCGGAGGTGCTGTAATGGCCGCCAAGATCAAGAAGGGCGACAAGGTCGTCGTGCTCACCGGCCGTGATTCGGGCCGGTCGGGCGAGGTGATCCAGGTTCTGCCGAAGGAAGGCCGGGCCTTCGTGCGCGGCATCAACCTGGTGAAGAAGCACCAGAAGCAGACCCAGAACCAGGAAGGCGGCATCATCTCCAAGGAGGCCGCCATCCAGCTCTCGAACATCGCGGTCGCGGATGCCAACGGCAAGCCGACCCGCGTGGGTTTCCGCATCCTCGAAGACGGGCGCAAGGTCCGGTTCGCCAAGACCACGGGGGATCAGATCGATGGCTGAGGCCGACAAGAACGCCTACACCCCGCGCCTGCGCAAGCACTACGACGAAGTGGTTCGCCAGAAGCTGATCGAAGAGTTCGGCTACAAGAACCCCATGGAAGTGCCGCAGATCACGAAGATCGTGATCAACATGGGCGTCGGCGAGTCCACCGCGGACTCGAAGAAGGCCTCGGTGGCGGCGGGCGACCTCGCCCTGATCGCCGGCCAGAAGCCGGTCATAACCAAGGCCCGCAAGGCCATCGCGACTTTCAAGGTCCGCGAGGGCATGCCGATCGGCTGCAAGGTGACCCTGCGCAAGCAGCGCATGTACGAGTTCATGGACCGGCTGATCACCATCGCGCTGCCGCGCGTGCGTGACTTCCGCGGCCTGAACCCGCGCTCGTTCGACGGCCGCGGCAACTACGCCCTGGGTCTCAAGGAGCACCTCGTGTTCCCGGAGATCTCCTACGACAAGGCCGAGCAGATGTGGGGCATGGACATCGTCGTGGCGACCACCGCCAAGACCGATGCCGAGGCCAAGGCGCTGCTCGCCGCCTTCAAGTTCCCGTTCCGGCAGTGAGGCCCTCGGGTCTCAGACGCGGACACCGGAGATAGACGACATGTCGAAGAAAAGCTCAGTCGAGAAGAATGAGGCCCGCAAGGCGCTGGTGAAGCGCTTCGCGGCCAAGCGGAAGGCGCTCCTCGAGATCGCCAACAACGACGCCCTCGAGATGGAGGAGCGCTTCGAGGCGCGCCTCAAGCTCGCGGAGCTGCCGCGCAACTCGTCGGCCACGCGCATCCGCAACCGTTGCGGCATGACCGGCCGTCCGCGCGCCTACTACCGCAAGATGGGCATCTCGCGCGTGGCGCTGCGCGAGCTTGGCAACCGGGGCCTGATCCCCGGTCTGGTCAAGTCGAGCTGGTAAGGAGGTCCCCATGGTCAACGATCCCGTGGGCGACATGCTCACCCGCATCCGCAACGGCCAGCTGCGCCGTCGCAACGTCGTCCAGACGCCCGGCTCGCGCCTGCGCGCCAGCGTCCTCGACGTCCTGAAGTCCGAGGGCTACATCCGCGACTACGCGGCGACCGACCTCGGCAACGGCCGCACCGAGTTCGCCATCGAGCTCAAGTACTACGACGGGCGCCCCGTGATCCGCGAGATCAAGCGCGTCTCGAAGCCGGGCCGCCGGGTCTACTCGTCGGTCGGCGAGCTGCCGCACGTGGCCGACGGCCTCGGCGTCACCATCGTCTCCACCCCGCAGGGCGTCATGGCCGACCACGAGGCGCGTGAGCGCAACGTCGGCGGTGAAGTGCTCTGCACCGTGTTCTGATCGGGACGGAGGAGGTTATCCCATGTCTCGCGTAGGCAAGAAGCCGGTCCCCGTACCGGCCGGCGTTACCGCCACGGTCACCGGTCAGACGGTGAAGATGAAGGGTTCGAAGGGCGAGCTGTCGTTCGTCGTTCCGTCGCTCGTCAACGTGGCGATGAAGGACGGCGCCATCGAGGTGCAGCCCGTCAACCAGTCCAAGCCGGCGCGCTCCCTGTGGGGCACGTCGCGGGCGCAGATCGCCAACATCGCCGAGGGTGTTTCGAAGGGCTTCGAGAAGAAGCTCGAGATCACCGGCGTCGGCTATCGCGCCGCGATGGCCGGCAAGGCGCTGAAGCTGTCGCTCGGCTACAGCCACGACATTGAGTACGCGATCCCGGCCGGGATCACGATCGTTACCCCGAAGCCCACCGAGATCACGATCTCCGGGATCAACCGCCAGCAGGTCGGTCAGGTCGCCGCCGAGATCCGCGACTACCGCGGACCCGAGCCCTACAAGGGCAAGGGCGTGAAGTACGCGGGCGAGTTCATCTTCCGCAAGGAAGGCAAGAAGAAGTAAGGAGGGCATCATGTCTCGCAAGCTCGAAGCCCTCGATCGCCGCAAGGCGCGCGTCCGCCGCGCGCTGCGAGCGGCCGCCAACGGCCGTCCGCGGCTCTCGGTGTTCCGCTCGTCGAAGCAGATCTACGTGCAGGTCATCGACGACGTCGCCGGCAAGACGCTGGCCTCGGCCTCGTCGATCGACAAGGCGCTCAAGGGCGAACTGAAGACCGGCGCCGATGTCGCCGCCGCCAAGGCGGTGGGCAAGCTCGTCGCCGAGCGCGCCAAGGCGGCGGGCGTCACGAAGGTGATCTTCGACCGCTCCGGCTACATCTACCACGGCCGCGTCGCCGCCGTGGCCGAAGCCGCCCGCGAGGGTGGCCTGGAGTTCTAAGTCACGACGGCGGGCCGGGCGGATCCTCTTCGCCCGGCATATCCGAAACCCGATCGAGCGAGCGGCCCCGCCGGCCGCGTCAGTGAGATGGACAGGTAGACAACATGGCACGTGAACGTGAAGGCGGGGGCCGCGGCCGCCGCGAGGATCGCGAGGAGCGCGACAGCGAGTTCGTGGACAAGCTCGTCCACATCAACCGCGTCGCCAAGGTGGTCAAGGGCGGCCGTCGCTTCGGCTTCGCCGCCCTCGTCGTCGTCGGCGACCAGAAGGGCCGCGTCGGCTTCGGCCACGGCAAGGCCCGCGAGGTGCCGGAGGCCATCCGCAAGGCGACCGAGGCCGCCAAGCGCGGTCTGATCCGCGTTTCCCTCCGCGAGGGCCGGACCCTGCACCACGACGTCAACGGCCGCCACGGGGCAGGCAAGGTGATCCTCCGCGCGGCCCCGCAGGGCACCGGCATCATCGCCGGCGGCCCGATGCGCGCCGTGTTTGAGACGCTCGGCATGCAGGACGTCGTCGCCAAGTCGCTGGGTTCGTCGAACCCCTACAACCTCGTGCGCGCCACCTTCGAGGCGCTCAAGAACGAGGACAGCCCGCGCTCCGTGGCGGCCCGCCGCGGCATCAAGGTGTCGACGCTGCAGTCGCGTCGCCGCGATGCCGATCCGGCCGACCAGTCCGAAGCCGCGGTCGCGTAAGGGAGGGTCCGATGGCACAGAAGACCGTCCGCATCGAGCAGATCGGCTCGCCGATCCGCCGCGAGGCCAGCCAGCGCCAGACGCTGATCGGCCTCAAGCTCAACAAGCTCCACCGCGTGTCCGAGCTGGAGGATACTCCCTCCGTTCGCGGCATGATCCGCAAGGTTGCGCACCTCGTGCGCGTCCACGGCGACGTGGCGTGAGGAGGTCCCGATGAAGCTCAACGAGATCAGCGACAACCCCGGCGCAACCAAGAACCGGATGCGCGTGGGTCGGGGCATCGGCTCCGGCAAGGGCAAGACCGCGGGTCGCGGCGTGAAGGGTCAGAAGGCCCGGACCGGCGTGTCCATCAAGGGCTTCGAGGGCGGTCAGATGCCGCTGCATCGTCGCCTGCCGAAGCGCGGCTTCAACAACCTCTACGCCCAGGACTTGAACGAGGTGAACCTCGGCCGGATCCAGGAGGCCGTCGACGCGGGCAAGCTCGACAAGGCCGCCACCGTGACGGTGGAGAGCCTGGTCGCCGCCGGCATCATCGCCCGTCCCCGTGACGGCGTGAAGCTGCTCGGCGTCGGCGAGCTGACCGCGAAGCTCAGCTTCGAGGTGACCCGCGCCTCCAAGTCCGCCGTCGAGGCGGTCGAGAAGGCCGGTGGCTCGGTCAGCACCGTCTACGCCCAGGGTGCCTCCACCCGCGGCGGCAGCGAGGCGGCCACGGCCTGACGGGAGCGACTCCGGAACCCGTTGCACGGGCTCCGCGCACCCTTTAAGCCGATCCTTCGAGCGGCGGCCCTGCGACCACGCGGGCCGCCGTTTTCATTTCATCCGGGCGCCGGTCGCCCGGCGACACTTCCAGGACGCGACGCTTATGGCCTCAGCCGCCGAGCAGCTTGCCGCCAATCTCAATTTCGGTGCGATCGCGAAGGCCGATGAGCTGAAGAAGCGCATCTGGTTCACGCTCGGCGCCCTCGTGGTGTTCCGGCTGGGCACGTACATCCCGATCCCCGGCATCGATCCGGAGCAGTTCGCCCGGAACTTCCAGCAGCAGGCGGGCGGCGTGCTGGGCCTGTTCAACATGTTCTCGGGCGGCGCCGTGGAGCGCATGGCGATCTTCGCCCTGAACATCATGCCCTACATCTCGGCCTCGATCATCGTGCAGCTCCTGACCTCGGTGATCCCGAGCCTGGAAGCGCTCAAGAAGGAGGGCGAGTCGGGCCGCAAGGTCATCAACCAGTACACCCGCTACCTGACGGTGGTGCTGGCGCTGGTTCAGTCCTGGGGCATCGCCATCGGCCTCCAGGGCTCCTCGGCCGCCATCGATCCGGGGCCGTTCTTCCTGGCCTCGACGGTGATCACCCTGACGGGCGGAACCCTGTTCCTGATGTGGCTCGGCGAGCAGATCACCTCGCGCGGCATCGGCAACGGCTCGTCGCTGATCATCTTCGCCGGCATCGTGGCCCACCTGCCGGTGGCGATCGCGGGCGCGCTCGAGCTCGGCCGCACCGGCGCCCTGTCCCCGGCGATCATCCTGGGCGTCGGCGTCGCCGCCGTCGCGCTCGTCTACTTCATCGTGTTCATGGAGCGCGCCCAGCGCCGGCTCCTGATCAACTACCCGAAGCGCCAGGTCGGCAACCGCATGTACGAGGGTCAGACCTCGTTCCTGCCGCTCAAGCTCAACACCTCGGGCGTGATCCCGCCGATCTTCGCCTCGTCGCTACTGCTGCTGCCGGCGACCGCCGCGAGCTTCTCGGCCAACGGGGGCGCCACGGGCTGGCTCGGCACGGTCACGGCCTATCTCGGCCACGGCACCCCGCTGTTCATGGTGCTCTACGCGGCGCTGATCATCTTCTTCACGTTCTTCTACACCGCAGTCGTCTTCAATCCGCAGGAGACGGCCGACAATCTGAAGAAGCATGGCGGCTTCATCCCGGGCATCCGGCCGGGCGAGCGCACCGCGGCCTTCATCGACAAGGTGCTGACTCGCATCACGGTGATCGGCGCCCTGTACCTGACCCTCGTGTGCCTCTGCCCGGAGATCCTGTCGTCCTACGCCGCGGCCAGCCTCGGCTTCGGCGGCACGTCCCTGCTCATCGTGGTCTCGGTCACGATGGACACGGTGGCGCAGGTCCACGGGCACCTGATGGCCCATCAGTACGAGGGCCTCGTGAAGAAGGCCAAGCTGCGTGGCGCGTCGACCACGCAACGGCGGCGCTGAGCCTGCTACAGAGGCGGCCGGACTCCGAGGACGCTCCCGCCTCTGGCCCAAAGGTCTGGATGCCTCACCGGCCCGGACCGGCTAGAAAACCCCGAACCCGGCGATGCCAGGGAGGCTTCGCCACCACGGCTTGTGCCCACTGAGAGAGTGGGCCGAACGAGGACAACGCCATGCGCATCATTCTGCTCGGGCCGCCCGGTGCGGGGAAGGGGACGCAATCCGAGCGGATCGTACAGCGCTTCGGCATCCCGCAGCTGTCGACGGGGGACATGCTGCGCGCCGCAGTGGCCGCCGGCACGCCGGTCGGCCTCGAGGCCAAGGCGGTGATGGAATCCGGCGGTCTCGTCTCAGACCGGATCGTGGTCGGCATCGTCGCCGACCGGATCGAGGAGCCGGATGCCCGCCGCGGCTTCATCCTCGACGGCTTCCCGCGCACGGTCGCACAGGCGGAAGCGCTCAGCGAGATGCTGGCGAGCAAGGGCTTGAGCCTCTCCGCCGTCATCGAGCTGAAGGTCGACGAGAACGCCCTAGTCGGCCGCATCGAGAAGCGCGCCGCCGAGACCCTGGCCCGCGGCCAGGCCGTGCGGAAGGACGACACCCCCGAGGTGTTCAAGCAGCGGCTTGAGGCATACCGCGCCCAGACGGCGCCCCTCTCCGCCTATTACGCGCAGAAGGGCATGCTGGAGACCATCGACGGCATGCAGCCGATCGACAAGGTCACGGCCGACCTGATGGCGACACTGGAGCCGCACGAGGAGCGCGTCGCCTCCTGAGGGCGATCGCGGCGCGCTGACCGGCCGTTTCAGCGCGCCCGTGAACCCGGCGGTGTCCCTGGGGGTTATGGGGCGGGTCCACGATCGGAAACGCCATGACCGTCCGCCTCCTCGCCACCGCCTCCCTCCTGCTCGCGGTGGCCCTCCCGCCGCTGCCGGCCTTCGCGCAGAGTCCGGCCCAGTCCTTCGTGTACGGCCAGAAACGGTTCCGCAACGCCTGCCGGCCGCCGCTGAAGTATCTGGCGGGGACTTGCGCCCGCCGCTGCCCGGCGGGCTACCAGGACATGGGCCGCACTTGCCGGCTGCGGAATCAGGGCTTTCGCTGAGGCGCGGGCGGGCCGCCCGTCGGGGGCGTTGCTCAGATCCGGCCCTCCCTGCGGAGGCTGCCGAAGAAATTGACGACGTCCATCTGGAGCGACCGGTGGCCGAACAGCCGGAGCGGGTAGCCCTCCGCGGTGCCGTCGCGCAGCTCGATCATCGCCGTCATCGTGTTGTAGCGGAACACCATGCGGCGACCGGCGAAGGTCGCCCAGAGCAGGGGCGGACCGCCATCCGCGTCCTGCAGCGCGACCGAGCCAGGCTCCGCCTCGGCGAGAACGCCGCCGATCACCGCCAGCGTCACCGGCATGACCTCCTCCAGGGTCTCCTCGGCGGCGCGCAGCACCGAATCGGCGAAGGCCCGCAGGGTCGCGCCGTCGCTCGTCAGAACCGCCATCTCCGCTCCTCGATCAGATCCCAGGGCGCCCCGACGCGCGCGTGACGGGGCGAGGCCGTGCCGACCCGTCGTTGACAACGGGCCGCCCGCGCGCTAGCAGGCCCTCCTTCGTCCAACCGAACGATGGTCCGAGGTGCCCTGTCCAGGGCCGCCCGCGGGCCGCGTCGTCGTTTCACGTGCGCAGGGGCCGGCCTCCACCGGACGCGCGCGACAGCGGCCCGGATCCCCGGGTCCCATATGGAGAGTGATCGTGGCCCGTATCGCAGGCGTCAACATCCCGACCAACAAGCGCGTCGTCATCGCGCTCCAGTACATCCACGGCATCGGCGCCAAGAAGGCCGAGGAAATCACCCAGAAGGTGAACATCCCTGCCGAGCGTCGCGTCAACCAGCTGACCGACGCCGAGGTTCTGTCGATCCGCGAGACGATCGATCGCGACTATCTCGTCGAGGGCGACCTGCGCCGCGAAGTCTCGATGAACATCAAGCGCCTGATGGATCTCGGCGCCTATCGCGGTCTGCGTCACCGCAAGCAGCTGCCGGTCCGCGGCCAGCGCACCCACACCAACGCCCGCACCCGCAAGGGCAAGGCGAAGCCGATCGCCGGCAAGAAGAAGTAAGTTTTTGGAACTGGGAGGCCGTGCTCCGCTCGGCCTCCTTCCCGTCGCGCCAGGTATCCCGCAACGGGTCCGGCGCCGGCTCGACCGCCCTGCACGGGTGCTCCGGCCAAGTCCCAAAAAGAATCCCGAGCGCCTGGTGTTACGGGCGTGCCTGAAGGAAGAGTGAGACCAGAATGGCTAAGGAACCGCAACGCGTCCGCCGCCGCGAGCGCAAGAACATCGTGTCGGGCGTCGCCCACGTGAACGCCTCGTTCAACAACACGATGATCACCATCACGGACGCGCAGGGCAACACGATCTCGTGGTCGTCCGCCGGTGCGATGGGCTTCAAGGGTTCGCGCAAGTCGACCCCGTACGCCGCCCAGGTCGCCGCAGAGGATGCTGGCCGCAAGGCCGCCGAGCACGGCATGCGCACCCTCGAGGTCGAGGTGTCGGGTCCGGGTTCGGGCCGCGAGTCGGCGCTCCGCGCCCTGCAGGCCGCGGGCTTCACGGTGACCTCGATCCGCGACGTCACCTCGATCCCGCACAACGGCTGCCGGCCGCGCAAGCGCCGCCGCGTCTGATCGAAGCCTCTTGACGGAGAAGTTCATGACGGGATCGAAGCCGCTTCCGGGCGTGCTGCGTTGGAACCTCGGGGACCTCACGGTCACCGCGCTCAATGACGGCTGGTTTCAGGCCAGCCTCGATCTCGTCACGGGCATCTCCAAGGAGGAGGCCGGGCGGCTCCAAGTGGCGGGTTTCCGCACGGAGCAGCCCAAGATCACGCTGAACGCCTTCCTGATCACGGGTCCGGGCCTCAAGCCGACCCTGATCGACACGGGCTACGGCGACCTCGCCCCGGCACCGACCCTGGGTCGCGCCGGTGCAGCGCTCGCGCTGACCGGCGTCGCGCCGGAGGAGATCGGCACGGTGCTGGTCAGTCACCTGCACCCCGACCATGTCGGCGGTCTCGTGAAGGACGGCGCGGCGCGCTACCCGAACGCCGAGATCGTGCTGCACGCCGACGAGGCGGCGCACTGGCTTCCGGACGAGGCCCTGGCCAAGGCGCCGGAGGCCGCGAAGCCCTACTTCGAGGGCGCCCGCAAGTCCCTGGCTCCCTACGCCGGCAAGGTGCGCGAGCACCGCGGCGGCGAGGTCCTTCCGGGGATCACGGCGGTCCCTCTTCCCGGCCACACGCCGGGCCATTGCGGTTTCCGCATCGTCTCCGGTGGACAGGCGCTGATGATGTGGACCGACGTGGTGCACCTGCCGGCGATCCAGTTCAAGAACCCGGAGGCCGGCGTCGGCTTCGACGTCGACGGCGACCAAGCGCGGGAGACGCGCAAGCGGATCCTGGACGAGGTGGCCCGCGAGCGCACGCTCATCGCCGGCGGCCATCTCGAGTTCCCGGCGCTCGGCTACGTGGATCGGGATGGGGCTGGCTACAGCTTCGTGCCGGTGCTGTGGGTCGGCGGCGAGTAACGGCGGATACGGATTTCAGGGACCGTTCGGGGCGCCAGGGGGCGGCACCGAGTGGCCGAAGCGCGGGGACGGGCGTCGCGGATCCCGGGCAAGGACGAGAGGTAGGATCGTGGTCATTCAGAAGAATTGGCAGGAACTGATCAAGCCGAACAAGCTGCAGGTCACGACCGGCGACGACCCGAAGCGGGTCGCCACGGTCGTCGCCGAGCCGCTCGAGCGCGGCTTCGGCACGACGCTGGGCAACGCCCTGCGCCGCGTGCTCCTGTCGTCGCTCCAGGGCGCGGCCGTGACCTCGGTGCAGATCGACGGCGTGCTGCACGAGTTCTCGTCGATCCCGGGCGTGCGCGAGGACGTCACCGACATCGTCCTCAACATCAAGACCATCGCGATCCGCTCGCAGACCGACGCGCCCAAGCGCATGACCCTGCGCAAGACCGGCCCGGGCCTCGTCACCGCCGGTGACATCGGCACGGTCGGCGACATCCAGATCCTGAACCCCGACCTCGTGATCTGCACCCTCGACGACGGCGCCGAGATCCGCATGGAGTTCACGGTCGCAACCGGCAAGGGCTACGTCCCGGCCGAGCGCAACCGTCCCGAGGACGCGCCGATCGGCCTGATCCCGGTCGACTCGCTGTTCTCGCCGGTCACCAAGGTCAGCTACCGCGTCGAGACGACCCGCGAGGGCCAGGATCTCGACAAGGACAAGCTGACCATGACGGTCGAGACCAACGGCGCGGTCTCTCCGGAGGACGCGCTCGCCTACGCGGCGCGCATCATCCAGGACCAGCTGCAGGTCTTCGTGAACTTCGAGGATCCGCGCAAGGAAGAGGCCGCGCCGCTCGCGCCGCAGCTTCCTTTCAACCCGGCGCTGCTCAAGAAGGTCGACGAGCTGGAGCTGTCGGTCCGCTCGGCGAACTGCCTGAAGAACGACAACATTGTCTACATCGGCGACCTCATCCAGAAGTCCGAGGGCGAGATGCTGCGGACCCCGAACTTCGGCCGCAAGTCGCTCAACGAGATCAAGGAAGTGCTCGCCGGCATGGGCCTGCATCTCGGCATGGACATCCCCGGCTGGCCGCCGGAGAACATCGAGGATCTCGCCAAGCGCTTCGAGGAACACTACTGAGAGGCGAAGCCGCCTCGAGCTGAACCGGGCGGCGCCGCACCGCGCCGCCGGTTCGGCCCATCCAGGCCCGGGACCCGCGGCGACGACGCCAAGTCCCGAACGAATCCCGCCGCGGGGTTACGCGGACATCAACCGCCCCGTTCCCGGGGCACCCGGCCGTACCGTGGCACGGCGGCCGAGACGAGAAGGAAGCCAGCACCATGCGTCACGCCTACCGCGGCCGCCGTTTCAACCGCACCGCCGAGCATCGCAAGGCGATGTTCGCCAATATGTCCGCCGCGCTGATCAAGCACGAGCAGATCATCACCACCCTGCCGAAGGCGAAGGACCTGCGTCCGGTCGTCGAGAAGCTGATCACGCTGGGCCGCATCGACAGCGTCCACACCCGCCGCCTCGCCATGGCGCAGCTCCGCGACGCCGACATGGTCAAGAAGCTCTTCACCGTCCTCGGCCCGCGCTACAAGGGCCGTCCGGGCGGCTACTGCCGGATCATGAAGGCGGGCTTCCGCCAGGGCGACAACGCCCCGCTCGCGGTGATCGAGTTCGTCGACCGCGACGTCGAGGCTCGCGGAAAGGATTCCGGTCCGAGCCAGGTCTCCGAAGCCGCCTGATCGGCACGGAGCGCCCCGTCGCTCCTAGTCTTTGAGAAGCCGTCCCGGACCCTCCGGGGCGGCTTCTCGCGTTTCGGCTCCTCGCCGCGATCGCCATGACGACGCGCGAACAACAAAAAAACCCGCCGGCTCGCGCCGACGGGTCTGAAGCAGGGTCCACGTCTCGGATGGTCGCGGGAGCTCGCCCTGGCGGCCCGTCTCAGACAGGCCGGGAACTCGACCGCGCCGCGCTCCGAAAACCCCTATCCCTGCCGGGACTCGTCCGGTGGACCGTCCTGGTCGAGATCGTTGTCACGCCTGCGGCGCGGGAAGATGCCGTGATTGCTCATGGTCCACCTCCTCTTCGTAACCCGGGGCCTGCGGGCCCCACGAGGAGAGAATGAGCCGGCAACCGATTGGTTGCAAGCCCCCGTCAGCCGACGGGTCCGGCTCCGCCGTCAAGCAGCGTGGCGACGCGGGCCGCGAGGTCCGCGGAGCGGAACGGCTTCGTGAGCACCGGCAGGTCGTCGGGGATCTGCATCGCCTCGGCATGTCCGGTAAGGATCAGGACCGGCAGGCGCGGATCGCGCTCGCGGATCTCGGCGGCCAGCTCGATGCCGCTCATGCCGGGCATGGCGAGGTCGGCGACGACGATGTCGTAGCGGTCCGCCTCGAGGAGCCGGAGCGCGGCCTCGCCGTCGCCGGCTTCCGTGGTGCTGTGGCCGAAGCCGGTGAGGAACGAGGCCGTCACGTGGCGCACCTGCGAATCGTCGTCGACGATCAGGACGCGGGCCCGCCGGCCGGCGACCGGGACGGTGCCGGCGGCCTCGGGCGCCTGCTCGGGCGCCTGATCGGCGAAGGGGAGGGCGAGCTCCACGCGGGTGCCCCGACCGACCACGCTGTCGATCGCCAGCCGGCCCTTGGATTGCTGCGCGAGGCCGAACACCATGGCGAGGCCGAGCCCGGTGCCCTGGCCGACGGCCTTGGTGGTGAAGAACGGCTCGCAGACCCGGCGCAGGATCTCCTCCGGGATGCCGGTGCCCTCGTCGGTGACGCTGATGCCGAGATAGGTGCCGTCGGCGATCTCGGGATCGCCGCTGATGGCGAGCCGGCGCGTCGCGACCGTGATCGCCCCCCCGTCCGGCATGGCGTCGCGGGCGTTGATGCAGAGGTTGAGCACGGCGAGTTCGAGCTGGTCCGGATCGACCTGAACCGCCGGCAGTCCGTCCGCGAGGTCGGTCCGGACCGTCACGAGGCCGCCGAGGCTGCGTCCGAACAGGTCGCTCATCCCGGAGATCAGGGTGTTCACGTCGACGGCGCGCGCCTGGAGGTCGTGGGCGCGGCTGAAGCTCAGGAGGCGCTTGGTCAGGGACGCCCCGCGCTCGGCGGCGCCGCGGGCGTTCTCGATCAGGCGCTGGACCCGCGGCTGGTCGGCGACCTTCGGGCCGGCGAGCTCGAGGCTGCCGAGGATCGCGGTCAGCAGGTTGTTGAAATCGTGCGCGATGCCGCCCGCGAGGGTGCCCAGCGCCTGCATCTTGTCGGACTGGCGCAGGCGCGCCTCCAGGGTCCGCTGCTCGGTCACGTCGCGCTCGATCGTCGCGAGGTGGCTGATCGCCCCGCCCGCGTCGCGGATCGGCACCCGCGTCACGTGGCTCCACTGCTCGGCGCCGGTCGGGCCGTCGCTGATCAGGCTCTCGACCACCGCCCCGGACCGGATCGCGGCCGCGTCCGCCGCCGTCACGGGCTCGGCCTTCGGGCCGAGAAGTTCGTCCTCACGCCGCCCGAGGCTGGCGGCGACGTCGTGGCCGAGCAGGGCGGCCTTGCGGCCGTTCAGCCGGACGAAGCGGCCCTCCGCGTCCTTGAAGCTGATCGCGTCCTGGGCGTGGTCGAGGAGGCCGCGCAGGAGAGCCCGCTCGGTGGCGAGGTCTCGGCCGAGGCGGTGGCGCTCGAAGGCCTGCCGGACGGTGGAACGGAGCAGGCCCGCGTCCCAGGGCTTGGTGACGTAGCCGACGATGCCGCCGCGGTTGAGGGCGGCGATCACCGCGGTGATGTCGGCGTAGCCGGTCAGCAGGATCGCCTGCGCGTCGTGGAAGCTGCGGGCCTCGGCGAGGAGCGCGTCGCCGGTGAGGCCCGGCATCCGCTGGTCCGAGAGCACGACGGCGATGTCGGGTTCGGCGCGCAGGATCTCCAGCGCCTCGGCCGGGCGCGAGGTCGTCAGAACCCGGTAGGAATCCTCGAACAGGTCCTCCAGGGCGATCAGGATGTCCGGCTCGTCGTCGACGGCCAGGATCGTCCCTACACCTGCCGTACCGTCACTCATGCACTGGCCGCCTGCCGCGGAATCCCGATCACGAAGCAGGCTCCCCCACCCGGGGCCGTCTCCACGGTGAGCGAGCCGCTATGCGCTTGAACGACGCTGTAGGCAATCGCAAGACCCAGGCCCGTGCCGGATCCGACCGGTTTCGTCGTGAAGAACGGCTCGAAGATCTTCTCACGCAGCGTATCCGGGATGCCGGGCCCGGTATCGCTGATGCGAATCTCGTCGAGTTCGGGGTTCGACTGGGTCGTGATCCGGATCGTGCCGCCCTCCGGCATGGCGTCGGCGGCGTTGCCCAGGATGTTCATCACCACCTGATTGAGCAGCGCCGGGGTGCAGTGGATCTCGGCGCGGCCCGTGAAGCTGCGCTCCACGGCGATGCGCTCGCCGAGCTTGTGCTGGATCAGCGCGAGCACCGTCTCGATCGCCTCCGGCACGTTGACCAGGGCGCGCTCGCCCTCGTCGAGGCGCGAGAACTTCCGGAGGTTCAGCACCAGATCCTGGATGCGGGTCAGCCCCATCCGCATCGAGCCGACCCGCTGCCGGGCCTTGTCGATGGCGCGGGTGGCGGCCTCCGGAGCGGCGCCCGGCAACTCGCCGAGCAGGCGCTCGACGGTGCCCTGGTGGGCCAGGATGAAGGCCAGGGGATTGTTGATCTCGTGGGCGATCCCCGCCACCAGCTCGCCGAGCGAGGCCATCTTGGCGGCCTGGACGAGCTTGGACTGCGCCTCGGTGAGCTGGCGGTTGGCGTCGGCGAGGTCGCGGTTGGCCCGCTCCAGGGCGTCGGCGAGGCCCGCTCGGGCCTCGGCCGCGTCGGCCTCCGCGCGGGCGCGCTCCACCGCCCGCTCGCGCTCGCCGAACTGGCCGGCGATGCGCCGGTCGTCCTCCTCCAGGAGCCGCCGCCGCACGAAGCCGCGGACCCGCAGGGCCAGGACCTCGGCGTCGGTCTTCGAGACCACGTCGTCGGCGCCGGCCGCGTAGGCTTCGACGAGGAAGTCCTTGGCGGGATCGCTGCCGGCGATGCCGACGAGGTGGAAGCCCGCGCCGGCCGCCTGTCCCGAGCGCCGCTGGCTGATCGCCCGGCACAGGGCGAGGCCGTCATAGGCGTGCCCCAGGAGATCGACCGTCACGCAGTCGAAGGCCCCGTCGCCGGCGGCCGCGTCCAGGGCGGCCAGGGCCGCCTCCGGCCCGTCGACGCTCGCCACGTGGTGGCCGTCCTGGCCCATCACGCCGGCGAGGAAGGTCCGGTAGGTGGCGCTGCCGTCGATCACCAGGACCCGCCCGCGCCGGAACGCGGCGGCGCCCGGTCCCTCACCGTCGGTCGTCGGCCGGCGCTCGCGCAGCAGGGCGCGGATGCGCAGGATCATCAGGTCGCGGTCGGCGGATTTCGGCAGGTAGGCGTCGGCGCCGCTCTCCAGACCCTGGCGCTCGCCGCCGCTGCCGCCGGTCAGCATCAGGACCGGCAGGGCCCGGGTGCGCAGCGACAGGCGCATCTGCCGGATCAGCTCGTCGCCGTTCATGCCCGGCAGGTGGTAATCGGCCACCACGAGGTCGGGCTGGCTGCGATTGAGGTGATCGAGGGCGGTCTCGGCGGAGGCGCAGCGCTCCACCGCGAAGCCGTGCGCCTCCAGCAGCAGGCGCAGTTCCAGGGCCTGCGTCTCCGAATCCTCGACCAGCAGGATCCGGGCCGGCACCTCCGCCGGGCCGGCCTCGCTCACGGCCGCGCCCCCGCATCCACGAGGCGCAGGACGTGGTCGGCGACGCGGTCGAGGGGCAGGACGGCGCGGGCGGCCCCGAGACGCACGGCCGCCGCCGGCATGCCGTAGACCACGGCGGTGCTCTCGTGCTCGGCCACGGTCTGGGCGCCGGCCCTGTGCATGTCGGCGAGGCCCAGGGCCCCGTCCTCGCCCATGCCGGTGAGCAGCACGCCGATGCCGGAGGGGCCGGATTGCCGGGCCATGGACCGGAACAGCACGGTGGCGGCCGGGCGCTGGCCGGAGACCGGCGCGGAATCGATCACCCGCAGGATCCGGCCGGAGCCGATCTCCAAGTGGCGGTCGCCCGGGGCCACGTAGACCCGGCCGGGTTCGGCGCGCTCGCCGTCCTGGGCGAGGGAGACCGGGAGGGCGACGACGCTGTCGAGCCAGCTGGCGAACCCGTCCATGAAGGCCGCGCCCATGTGCTGGACGACCAGGACCGGCAGCGGGAAGTCCTTGGGCAGGGCGCCGATCACCCGCGCCAGCGCCGGGGGACCGCCCGTCGAGGCGGCGATGCCCAGGAGGCTCGGGGCCTGCCCGGACAGGTCGGCCAGCGGCGCCTGGGGCGCGACGGCGGAGCGGCCGGCCCACTCGGTGCCGATCGGCCGGCGGCGGATGACCGGAACCTGGGCCATGATCCGCAGCTGCGTGCAGATCTCGCCGGCCACGCCCTCGTAGCCGGCATGGGTCGTGGCCACGGGCTTCTCGACGACCGACAGGGCCCCGGCCCGGAGCGCGTTCATCGAGATGCGCAGCGAGTTATCCTCGACCGAATCCGCCACCACGACGATCGGCGTCGGGTGCTCGGCCATGATCCGGCGGGTCGTCTCCAGCCCGTCGATCCCCGGCAGGCGGATGTCCATCGAGATCACGTCCGGCCGCACGGTCCGGAGCTTGTCGAGGGCCTCCTCGCCGGAGGCGACCGCGGCCACGAGCTCGAGGCGGGGATCGCGGGAGACGATGTGGCGCAGCAGCTCGCGCACCACGAGGCTGTCCTCCACGAGCATCACACGGACGGGGGTCATAGGAGCTGCCCGATCGTATCCAGCAGCTGGCGCTGGTCGAACTTCTGCTTGGTCAGGTAGGCGTCGGCGCCGAGATCCAGGCCCCGGGCGACGTCGGCGGCATCCCCGCGGGAGGTCATCAGGATCGCCGGGAGCCGGGCGAAGCGCTCGTCGGCCCGCAGGGCCTTCAGGAGGCCGAACCCGTCGAGGCGCGGCATCTCCACGTCGGCGAGCACCAGATTCACGGGCTCGATCTCGGCGCGCAGCCGGTCGAGGGCGTCCTGCCCGTCGACGCAGACGACCACGCGGTAGCCGGCGGCTTCCAAGATTCCCTTCTCCAGAGTCCGGGTGGTGATCGAATCGTCGACGACCAGGATGGTCGCGCGCGCGGACGCGGCCGCCGCGGCGTGAGTCGTCGAACGTGGAGCCGGCGCCATCGTTCCGAGCGCGCCGCCCGTTGTCCCGGCCTGGGCGCGCGAAGCGAGCCCCTCGGGGTCGAGGACCAGCACCGGCACGTCCCCGTTCAGCACCGCCGTGCCGGCGATCAGACCCGGATCGGCGCCGAAATCCGGCGCGGGCAGGACCAGGAACGGACGGACGTCGTGCAGGCGGTCGACCGCCAGGGCCAGACGGCCGCCGCCGGTCCGCAGGACGACGGCGGTCAGCGTGCCGGGATCGGCCGGGTCGGCGACCTGTCCGAGGATCGCGGCGAGGTCCGTCACCGGGTGGCTCGTCGCGGCGTCCCCGTCACCGAGGCGCACGATCGTCCGGCCCATGGCGACCGGCAGGTCGTCGCGCCGCAGGCGCAGGAGGCGCTCCACGGCGCCCCCGGGGAGGGCGTAGCTGCGCCCGGCCGCCTCGACCAGCAGCAGACTGCGCCGGGCCGCTGAGAGCGGCAGGCTGAAGATCAGGGCGGTGCCGGCCGGGTCGCGCGGCTCCAGGCGGACGCTGCCCATGAGCTGGCGGGCGGCGTCCGCGGCCACCGAGAGGCCGTAGCCGCGCCCCGACAGGGTGTCGACCGCCTCGGCGGTGGAGAAGCCGGGCTCGAACACGAGGCGCAGCAGGGTGTCGGGTTCGGCCGCGGAAGCGGGGCCGAGGAGGCCGCGCTCGCGGGCCGCCGCCTCGATCCGGGCGAGGTCGGGGCCGGGCCCGTCGTCGAACACGGTAACATGCAGGCGGGCGCCGCGCACCGCGACCTCCAGCCCGAGGCCCAGGGCCTCCGGCTTGCCGGCCGCGCGCCGCACCTCCGGCGCCTGCCAGCCGTGGCTGAGGGCGTTGCGCAGGGCGTGGAGCAGCGGATCCTTCAGCGCCTGCAGCGTGCCGCGCTCCACCGGCAGGTCGAGGCCCCGCAACGTGAGATCGACCTCGCGGCCCTGCTCCCGGGCGGTCTCGCGCAGCGACCGGGCGAGGGGGGCCAGGACGGTCTCGGCCGGGACCAGGGCGAGGCGCTCGGCGGCGGCGCGGACGCGGGTCGCGGCGCCCTCGACCGCGCTGGTCGCGGAGGCCTGGCGCCGCGACAGGTCCGCGGCCTCCCGGGCGAAGGCGCCCGCGCGCGCCGCGAGGGCGCGCCACTCGGGCCGCTCCGCGCCGGCCCCGGCCGCGAGGGCCTCGGCGCCGACGCGCAGGTCGCGGGCCAGGCGGGCGAGCCGGGCGAGGCCGTCGGCCGCGGGCGCCTGGCCGGCCAGGGTGCTGGCGAGATCGTGACTCGCCCGGGCCAGCGCCTCGACGGCCTCCGCCGGCACCCGCAGGATCGCCGCGGAGGCCTCCGGCGGCTCGGAGCCGGGTTTCGGCGCGGGGTCGGCCTGTGTCGGCGCGGCGGTCGCGGCCGGCGGGGATGCCGGCGCGGCGGGGGGCCCCGGTGGCGGGCTCGGACTCGGATCCGGCAGCGGGGCGGGGGGCGGTGCGGCGGGTGGTGCGGGTTGTGCCGGCAGCGGCGTCTCGCCCGGGAGCCGGAGGACGTGGCCGAGGGCCGCCAGGGCGTCGGCCGGCATGTCCGGACCGGACCCGTCGGTGAGGCCGGCGACGTAGGACTCGATCCGGTCGAGGGCGAGGTGGACGGCGTTGGCCGCCTCGCGGTCGAGGGCGGTGGCGCCGGTGCGCACGCCCTCGAACAGCGTCTCGAGACGGTGGGCCACCGCCTCGACCGCCGGGAGGTCGACGGCGCGGGAGGCGCCCTTCAGGCTGTGGGCGCGGCGGAAGACGTCGTTCCAGTCCGGCGTGGCGCTGCCGAGCGCCCCGCGGATCGCCGCGACGTGCTCCCGGTGCTCGACGTCGAAGGCGGCGAGCAGGAGCTTGCGGATATCCTCGGCCAACGGGGCGCCCGCCTCAGTGCCGGTATCGTTCGGCCAGGGCCATGAGGGCCTGGGCGAGCTCGGTGAGGTTGGCGGAGGCGGCCTCGACCTGCCGCGTGCCGGCCGCGGTCTGCTGGCTGGCCTGGCGGATGTTCTGCAGCGCCCCCATCACCTGCTCGATGCCCAGCTGCTGCTGGTTGGTCGAGGCCACGATCTGCTGGAACGTCTGCACGTTCTCCTCCACCCGCGCGGTGATCTCCTCGATCGTGCGCTGCGTCGTGTCCGAGCGCGTCTTGCCCGCCGCCGCACGCTTGACCGCCTCCTCGGTCAGCATCACCGACGTGTTGATGCCCCGCTGGATCTCGCCCAGGATCCCCCGCACCTGCCCCGTGGCCGCCTTGGCCTGGTCGGCCAGGAGCTTCATCTCCGAGGCCACCACCGAGAAGCTGCGCCCGCTCTCGCCGGCCGCGGCCGCCTCGATGGCGGCGTTCAGCGCCAGCAGGTGCGTGCGCTCCGAGATGTCGTTGACCGTCTCGATGATGT
>NZ_KB911313.1:0-25658 GCF_000383455.1 Methylobacterium sp. 285MFTsu5.1
AGATAGCCGAGTGCCGAGTGGATGCGTTGCCGATTGTAGTAGCCCTCGATGTAGGCGAACAGATCGCGCCGCGCTTCATCCCGGGTCGCCCATCGTCGCTGATGGACGAGCTCGACCTTGAGCGTGTGGAAGAAGCTCTCCATTGGGGCATTATCGTGAGCCCCAAGCCGTGCGGCTCATCGACGGCTTCGCCCTCATACCGGCGAGCTGTCTCCGGTAGGCCTCGGCTGCGTACTGGCTGCCGCGATCCGAGTGGCAGATGAGCCCGGCGGCCGGCCGCTGCCGCTGGGCGGCCATCATCAATGCCGCTACGCTCAGCTCAGCGCGCATGTGATCGCGCATCGACCAACCGACGATCTTGCGCGTGGCCAGATCGAGGACGGCGGCCAAGTACAGCCAGCCCTCGCCGGTCGGCAGGTAGGTGATGTCGGCCAGCCAGACCGTGCCCGGCTGCGCGGCCGAGAAGTCCTGCCTCAGGAGGTTTGGGGCGATCGGAAGATCGTGACGGCTGTCGGTCGTACAGGGTCGGAACCGACGCCCCGACAGGGCACGGATGCCGTGCCGGCGCATGAGGCGCTCCACCCGTCCGCGGCTGACAGACCGGCCCTCGGCCCGCAGGGCGGCATGCACGCGCGGGGAGCCGTAGCGCCGGTGATGGGCGGCATGGATGCGCCGGACGTCGTCCAGGAGTTGGCGGTTGGAGGCCGAGCTGGCGCTCTCTGGCCGTGACCGCCATCCGACACCTTCCCCGCTCAGCATGAGCGTATCAGAGGTGTCCGCGATTCCTAGGGAGGATCAAACCAGCCATCCTCCGTTCGGGAAGACCCTCAATCTGTCCCAAGAGTGCTGACGGCGGACAGCCGGGGCACCATGACCGTCTAAAGACGCCGGATACGCGGCACGGGGCGCGATCGACGGGCCGCTGCCCACTCCAGCGCCTGCGAGATCGAGTCGACCTGATCGTCGTGCCGCCCCGCCGGGAAGGCGAGAAGTTCGGATAGGAGACCATCAAACCACGACGCAGCCTTGGGCATATACACCGATCCCGCCTCGAACTGCACGCTCTGGGCATGCATGCGCATGACCTTGTCACCGGAGGGCTGGAAAGGGATCGCCGGCAGGCTCAGAACTCGCAGCTCCTGCAACAGCGAGGTTCCCGAGCCCTTGTCCTCAACGAGCGTGACCTGCGCTCGCCAGAGCCCGTGAAGGGCCATGGCCCGGCGCTTGAGCTCGGGAAAGTCGAGCCGCTCGCGGATCAGATCGAGCAGGAAATGTGCGTCGTCACGGATCAACCAGACCGTGCAGACCGAGTAATCCGCTGTTTCGCTAGCCTTCATGGCTGTGTCCCAGCTGAGCAGCAGAATATCACTTGGCCTGCGCTCGGGCGGGTGATCGTAGAAGCGCAGCCATTCGCGCCGGACGAGATTGCCCTCGGCGGGCACCGGCGCCTGCTGATACTGCGCGCTGAAGGCCAAGCTTCCGATCTCCGCCTTCAGCGCTTCGAGCGTCGCCGCGCTTTCCCGAACAGGGTGGAGCGCGTCGCCAGCCCGGCGATGGTGGACCCGATTCCGACCTAGGGCGATGTGCTCATCGGCTTCGGCGATAGCGGGCAGGGTCAGCACGTCCCAGCCCCCAGTCGCGATCAGGTGACCGGCGAGATCGTCGACGTGAACGCGCTGCATCACCACCACGATGGCATCAGTCTCCTTATTGTCGAGCCGCGAGAGCAGCGTGCCACTGAACCAAGCCTTGACCGCCTCGCGGGCCGACTCCGACATCGCGTCCTGGGCCTTCATCGGATCGTCGACGATGATCAGATTACCACCCCGGCCCGTGAGCGTGCCCCCGATCGAGGTGGTCAAACGCACGCCGCGCCGGGTGGTGACGATCTCGCTCGCGGTGCTGCGCGCGATACGGGTCTCGGGAAACAGGGCTTGGTACCACCCGCTCGACATTACCCGCCGGCAATCATCGGCGTGCTTACCCGCGAGGCCTTCAGAGTAGGAGACACAAATTAGCTTGTGGGCTGGATCGTGGCCGAGCACGAAGGCCGGTAAGGCGACCGAGACGCAAACTGACTTCAGGCTGCGCGGCGGCATAGCGATGATCAAGCGGCGGATCGTGCCGCGCCTGACTTCATCCAGCTTGTGAGCGATCGCGTCGAGGTGCCAGTTGGAGGCAAATCGCTCACCCGGCACCACAGTCTGGAAGCAGCGATGCGTGAAGGTGACGAGGTCGCGCTGCAGACCCTCGCGCAGCAGAGCTTGCTCAAAGGCATCGGTGCTGTGCGAGGCGCTCATGATCCATCCTCGATCGACGCGCCGGGCTCGGCGGGTGGGTCAAAACTCGCCCGCAGCAGGTCCAATACCTCGCGCTCCTCAATTGACAGACCGCCAGTACCCTCGGGCGAGACGGCGTCGGCGAACCCGGCGCGGTCGGCCAGGGCGATGATGGCCGATAGCGCACGGGGGTCACCGTCTTTGAGCGCCCGGGCCAGCAGTTTCTGAAGCGCCGCCTGCAACGCGGGTACCGTTCTGCGCCGACCGTTGACCATCACCGCCACGGGCTGCTGCAGCACCTCTCTGGCCATGCTCGCGAGGTTCTTGCGCGTCCGCGGCCGTCCCCGCGGATTGCCCGACCGCCCTGGCTGGAAGCGGCTGTGCACGGGCGGGCGCCCGTAGCCGACCCGGTAGCTCGGATTAGCATCCCCCTCAGACCCGGTGGTCGGTTCGGCCCGGTCGTCGTGCTCGCCGCTCATCAAGCCTCTCCCTGCGCGGAGATGGCGGACGCTGACTCGCGTCTGGCGCGCGCAACCGCGTCGAAAAGCTGCCCAGTCCCACTGAGGACCGGCACGAGGCCAGTGATCTCACTCCATCGACGCAGCGCCAGGTCGACGTAGTGCGGGTCGATCTCGACACCCCGGCAGCGGCGCCCGGCCCGCTCGCAGGCGATGAGCGTCGTCCCTGAGCCGAGGAAGCTATCGAGCACGATCTCACCGCGCCGGGTCACGTCCTTAATCGCGTCGGCGACCAGCAAGACGGGCTTGACCGTCGGGTGCCAGGCGAGCTGGCTGCGCCGATCCGCGTGCGCGCCGTTGACCGAGGGGTAGTCCCAAACATTGGTGCGGTTGCGCCCGTGCCGGCCGAGCTCGACCGCGTTGCGGTGGGGCGCGGTGCCGTGTCGAAACACGAACACGAGTTCATGTTGCGACCGGTACAGCGAGCCCATGCCGGCGTTCGATTTGCGCCAGACACAGAGATTTAGGAGTTGATCGTACAATGGGGAGAGGGCTTCGAGCAGGTCGCGGGTGTGCCGCCAGTCCATGCAGATGAAGTGCACCGCTCCCGCGCGCGAGACCCCCGTCAGCGCCTCGCCCATCTGCCGGAGGAATGCCTGGAAGGCTGCCGGCGTCATCTCGCCCGACGCCATCGCGAACTCGCGGTGTCGGATGGCCCCGCGCCCGCCGACATGGCCCTGGATGGCGACATTGTAGGGCGGATCGACGAACACGGCGTCGGCGCGTTTCTCACCCATCAGGGCAGCGAGCACGGCCGTATCGCGGGCGTCACCGCAGGCAATCCGGTGCCGGCCGCCCAAATCCCAGATATCGCCAGGCAGGGTCACCGCCCGCTCGGCGATCGCCGGTACGGCCTCATCGTCGGGGTCGGCGCCACCGCTGACCTCGTCGAGCAGCACATCGACCTCGCCCGCCGCGAAGCCGATCACCTCCGGCAGGGTGGCGTCGACCTCGATCAGGTGCTGAAGCTCGATGGCGAGGACATCGCGATCCCAACCTGCCATCTGAGCGAGCTTGTTGTCAGCGATGACGTAGGCACGCTTATCGGCCTCGCTTAAGTGCTCGATGCGCAGCACCGGCACCTGTTCGAGACCGAGCTGCTTAGCGGCTAGTGCGCGGCCATGCCCGGCGATGATCACCCCGTCGGCATCGAGGAGCACGGGATTCAGGAAGCCGAACCTCCGGATCGAGGCGGCGATCGCATCGAGCTGACGTTTGGGATGGGTGCGCGCGTTGCGTGGGTTGGGCCTGAGGTCGGCAGGCGAGAGGGTCTCAATGTCGGCGGTCATGGCTGTTCCATCGGTTGAGGCGAACCGATGAGCGTCTGCCGGCTACACGCGGCCTGCGATAATGGCCGCCTTTATTTTCCGACCCGGGCGTCCAAGGCATTGCGCCAGACCTTGTCGAGGCGAGGCTTGGCCGAGGGCACAGCGAGCGTGGCGAAGAGCCGGAAGAAAGCCAGCGGCCAGCCGCCGTCAGCCTGAGCATGAGCGTCATAGGTGCGCTTCGGCTCGCGACCGGTCACATCGCACAGAAGTTCCGCCACGAGGCCAGCAACTACGGCCCAAGGGTTCTCGGTGCCGCGGCGGGGCAGAGGCAAGACGTCACCGTCGGCGGAGGTCGCGAGAGCGTATCGTTGCGTAGCACGCTCGTCGGTATCCAAAGCAGGAACCGATGGTCGATCGACCTCGGCGTCCTCTGCTTCCAACCGAACATCGAGGAAACTACGAATCAAGCTATGAGGATGTCGCAGCGCCTCGACAGCCGCGTCGGGCGACGCTTCCCGCAATTCAACGATCGTTTTACGGATGAAGGTCGCCGGCTTCTTATCGCCGACTTTGCCCACCGTGACGATCTCAGCTGTCATGGTGAGCAACGGCGCTAAACGCCATCTCAATTGCTGCAGGTTAGCATCGCGATAACGATCACTGACGAACGCACACAGTTTGTCGATCGCTGCACTCCTATCGCCCGTCCAACCCTCCCGGGGCGTCACCTGCGTCAGGATCCGATCGCGCGGTGGACTCAGCGGCAGCTCGCCTGCATGCCCACCGGAGGCGTCGTTAGGATCTCTCGCCATCGCGCGGCTCCATCAGGTGTGCAGAAGCGAGATCGGATGTCCGGGCGATCTTGTCCAGGACCAGGATGGTCGAGATGCGCATCCCGATGTAGCCTGGTCATCCCTGCCAACCGAATGCCGCCTCCTAATTATCGCTCTGGCAGTCTGATTGGATCACCATAATTCCCTGTTCAGTAGCCCAGGGAATTCGTCGCCCTACGGCCTGATAAGACGGAGCAAACTAGAGCCGGACCACCGCTCAAAATCCAGTTTGCGATTTCAATCCCTGTATCTTCCCGCTCAACAGCGAAAATTGGCCGGAGACGAGTTCGCATGTGACCGTCCCCACCACCAGGCTTTCCTGGTGACAAGACAGCGTCCCGGTTCCGCAGCGATAGCGCTGGCGCGGCCGGGACTTAGCGCCGGTCCGCGGAGATCTCTTCCCGCCCCGCGCCACCTGCCCGATCCCACATCCCGACCCGTGACCGCGCCCCGCCCCAGATCTTGGTCCGGGCTGCCCGGGGATCCCCCGCCGCGAGCCGAGGCCGCGTCCGGGCCGGCGGCGAGCCTGCAACCATCGCGGCGCGGCAGGGTTCGGTCCCGATCGGAGACGGAGGAGGTCGCGTGGCGTCCTGGATCGAACAGGCAGTCTGGTGGCAGGTCTTTCCCCTCGGCTTCGTCGGAGCCCCCGACGAAGCCGATCCGGCCGCACCGGTCACGCACCGCCTCGCCCACCTGCACGGCTGGCTCGACTACGCGGTCGAGCTCGGCGCGTCCGGGCTGGCGCTCGGGCCGATCTTCGCGGCCTCCACGCACGGCTACGACACGATCGACCATTTCCGCATCGACCCGCGCCTCGGCGACGAGGCCGATTTCGACGCCCTGGTCGCGGCGGCCCGGGCCCGCGGCCTCCGCGTCCTGCTCGACGGCGTGTTCAACCATGTCGGGCGGGCGCACCCGGCCTTCCAGGACGTCCTGCGGCACGGGCCCGAATCCGAGCGGGCCGGCTGGTTCCGGCTGTCCTGGCCGCGGGGCTCCGGCCCGGGCATCGAGCCGGACTACGCCTGCTTCGAGGGACACCGGCAGCTCGTCACGCTCAACCACGACGACCCGCGCGTCGCTGACCACGTCGCCGCCGTCATGGGCCACTGGCTCGCCCGGGGCGCCGACGGCTGGCGGCTGGACGCGGCCTACGCGGTGCCGCCGCGCTTCTGGGCGCGCGTGCTGCGGCAGGTCCGCCTCGCGCATCCGGAGGCCTACATCGTCGGCGAGGTGATCCACGGCGACTACGCCCGCATCGTGCAGGACACCGGCATGGATTCGGTGACCCAGTACGAGCTCTGGAAGGCGATCTGGAGCGCCCTCAACGATCGCAACCTGTTCGAGCTGGCCCACGCCCTGGACCGGCACAACGGCCTTCTCGACAGGTTCGCGCCCCTGACCTTCGTGGGCAACCACGACGTGACGCGCATCGCGAGCCGGCTCACCGACGAGCGGCACCTGCCGCACGCGCTGGCGATCCTGCTGACCTGCGGCGGGACGCCCTCGATCTATGCCGGCGACGAGCAGGCCTTCCGCGGCGTGAAGGAGGAGCGGGTCGGCGGCGACGACGCTATCCGGCCGGCCTTCCCGCCGACGCCCGCGGATCTCGCTCCCTACGGCTGGCCGATCTACCGGCTGCACCGGGACCTGATCGCCCTCCGGCGGCGCCACGCCGGACTCCACCGCGCGCGGGCGCGGGCGCTGCACCTCGCCAACGCGCAGATCGTGCTCGCGCTGGGCGACGGGAGCGCGCGGGTGCTGACGGCCCTGAACCTCGCCGACGCGGACGCGACGCTGCCGGTGCCGGAAGCCCGGGCGATCGAGGCCGGCACCGGCTATCTCGCCGAGGCCGGCAGCACCGGCGCCCGCGTGACCCTTCCGGCCCACGGCTGGGCCGTCCTGACCGTGTGACCGCCGCGCCTCGGCCGGAAAGGGGCCGGAAAGAGGCCGACCGCCCGCTCTCCCTAGCCGGTGCGGCGGGCCGTCCAGCGCCCCGCGCAGGCACCGAGCCCGGACAGCGTCCAGCGGCCGGTCCCGGCGGACCCGCGCAGGCGGCCCGTGACCGAGACGCTGGCCAGCCCCTTGCGGATCGTGCCGGTGATCCGGCCGTCCGGCCCTGCCCGGCCGGAGGCGTCGACGCCGTTGCCGCCGACGTCGTCCACGGTCCCGTCCCGGATCACGATGGGATAGCTGTAGGGCCCCGTGCAGCTCCCGCTCTCCGCGGTGGCGATGACCGACCATGACCCGTCGAACCGGTTGGCCGCGGAGGCTCCCGTCGCGGCGCAGACGGTCGTGCAGGCGGTCAGGATCAGGGCGGGCGCGAGCCGTGCGGCGCGAAGTCGGGTCATCGTCTCCTCAGTGATGGTCTCGGATCTCGGATGGGATTCCTCCGTGCCGGGGGGATCCGTCGCGCGGCACGGCGCGCGGGCGGACCGTCAGTCGGTGCGGTCGCACGACGGAGCGTCGGGAGCCGGAGCACGGGGTGAAAGGGCAACGGGCCGGACGCGCGCCCGGAGCGGCGCGGGCGCCCGGCCTCGCGGCCGTGCCGGACAAGAGGGCCATCCGCCCGGCACAACCTCGGGAAAGGGGCGCGGAACCCGGCGGCGCCCGACGGCGCACGGCGCGTTCCACGACCGCGATATGGGGCCTAACACATTCGTGGGAATGAGATATTTTTACCAGTACGCCGTGTTTCTCACCGGCTCCGCGGGATACCACGCGCCGACATGTCTCAGCGGGCCATCCCGGCAGACACGCCGTTCCGCGACAGGCCGGTCGGCCCGGCGCGGCCGCCCGCGGGGCGGTTGCGCAGGAACGTGTCGAGCCATGCGGGCATCCCGGTTCCAGGCCGGAACGCCGCCCGGCGCTCCCAGGCCTTCAGGAGGGTGAGCCGGACGAGGTCGTCCCCCTGGACATCGCCCGCGATGGCGTCGCGGGTCAGCATCAGCGCGCGGCGGCGCAGGTCCGGCACGGCGTCGACCAGCGCCGCCCCGAAGCCGACCGGGACCTGCCCCTCGGCCTCCGCGGCGTCCGCGGCCTCCGACAGGCGGTCGAGCAGGCGTCTTAGACGCGAATTTTCCTCAAGTTCTGCAACTTCTGGAAAATTCTCGCGCCGACTCGTACATGATGTCGCACCCGGGGCGGAGATCACGTCCCCGTGTTCCGCGGTCCCCCGCACTAGTCGGTCAATATCCTGCACGGTCGGCATGGCCACGTCTTCTGGGAAGGGGGGCCGAGAGCGCGCGGGAACGGCGTCGCGGCGTTGCGAGCATTTATCTTTGGCTCAAAACGCCCGCGTCAATGGTGCGCGTATACCAGGAAAATAACTTAGATGAGGGAACCGGCTTGTGCGCAACCCGTTTGTGCCCCGCTGCCGACAGGGCAGTGACCGCGTGAAGGGGTGCAGAAGCTGTGACGGCGGGCGTCGACAGGCATGAGCTCCGGCAGATCATCGCCGGCCTGAGCGAGGGCGTGATCCTGGTCGAGCCCGACCAGACCATCGCCTACGCCAACGCGGCCGCCCTGGCGATGCACGGTGCCGAGAGCCTCGACGAGCTCGGCCCAACCGTCGACGCCTATCGCGACCGCTTCTGCCTCCGATACCGCAACCATATCACGCCCAACCAGTACCCGATCGAGCGCGTGATCGCCGGCGAGCGCTTCCACGACGTGGTGGTCGAGGTGCGGCGGGCCGACAAGCCCGACATGGACTTCGTGCACTCGCTGCGCAGCCTCGTGGCCACGGACCGCGACGGCAACCCGAGCTGCCTCGCGCTGATCCTGAAGGACGTCTCCGACCAGTTCGAGGCCGAGGAACGGTTCGAGCGCACCTTCAACGCCAACCCGGCCCCGGCCGTGATCACGCGGCTGTCCGACCTGCGCCACGTCAAGGTCAATCACGGCTTCCTGGAGATGACCGGCCACACCCGCGACGCCGTCATCGGCCACAGCGTCTACGAGGTCGACGTCCTGGCCGGCGCGCGCAACCGCGACCTCGCCGTCGCGCGGCTCAACGCGGGCGGCACGATCCCGCAGATGGAGGCCTGCCTCGACCTGCCCGACGGCGGGAGCCGCTTCGTGATCGTCGCCGGGCAGCCGATCGAGATGGGCGACGAGCCCTGCATGCTGTTCACCTTCGCGGACCTGGAACTGCGCCGGAAGGCCGAGGCCGCCCTGCGCCAGAGCGAGGAGCGCTTCGCCAAGGCGTTCCGGATGACGCCGATCCCGACCGTGCTGGTGCGGGCCGAGGACGGCCAAGTCACGGGCGTGAACGAGGCGTTCAGCCGGGTCTTCGGCCTGGGCGGGGACCGCGTCGTCGGCCGCTCGCTGGAGGAGGCCGGCCTGTGGGTCGCCGAGAAGCAGCGCCTGCAGGTCGAGGCCGCCCTGGAGCGGCAGGGCTACGTGCTGGGTCTCGAGGTGTGCCTGCGCCACGAGAGCGGCGCGAACCTCGACTGCCTGGTCTCGGCCGAGCGGGTCGAGATCAACGAGACGGCCTTCGTTCTGCTGGTGCTGCAGGACATCACCGCGCGCAAGCACTCGGAGCGGGAGCTGTTCGACGCGATCGAGACGGTGATGGCCGACACGTCGTGGTTCAGCCGCGGGCTGATCGAGAAGCTGGCGAACCTGCGCCGGCCGGCCCGGGAGGGCGGCGACGCGGCGGCGCCGAGCCTGACCGTTCGCGAGCGCCAGATCCTCAACCTGATCTGCGCGGGGCTCGGCGACGACGCGATCGCGCGCAAGCTCGGGCTGTCGCGCAACACGGTGCGCAATCACGGCGCCGCCCTGTACCGCAAGATCGGCATCCACAAGCGCAGCGAGGCAGTCGTTTGGGGGCGCGAGAACGGCTTTCCCCTGAACATCTCTGACGGATGAATACCGCCATACTGGTACAACTAAACCATTGATCCGGCGCGCCCGGCGTACATCTTCCGCTCGGCAAGGGTTTTCTCACGCATGACGAGGCGCCCATGACCGAAGACAGGAAGACACCGTCCGCCGAGCACCTCAAGGGCTCGGTGAAGGAGGCCATCGGCAAGCTGACCGGCGATGCCCGGACGGAGACCGAGGGCCGGCGCCAGAAGCGCGACGCGCCCGGATCGAAGGCCGGCTCCGGGCCCGCGGGCTCCGGCCCGCGCTGACGGACGTCACCCGGCGCCTCACGGTGAGGCGCCCCCACCACGAGCGCGATCGCGGAGGCGGTCGCCGACGCGACGACGAAGGAGAACGACATGGTCGATACCAATCGGATCACGGGCGCGGCCCGGGAACTCGGCGGCAAGGTGCAGGGCGCGTTCGGCGACCTGACCGGCTCGCGGCGGGACTCGGTCGAGGGCCGCGCCCGCGAGGCCGCCGGACAGGCCGAGACCCTCTACGGCCAGGCCAAGGACACCGTGCGCGACGCGGCCGACCACGTGGCCGACGCGGCCCGCGACTTCGGTGGTCGGGTTCGCGACGCCGTCGACGATCTCGGGGCCGACGACGTCGAGGCCCGCGCCCGCCGCGCCCAGGGCGCCGCGCAGGACCAGTACGCCCGCGCCGAGCGCGGCGTCCGCCACGCCGCCGAGGAGGCGTACGACTACGCCGAGGACGCCTACGCGCGCGGCAGCCACGCCCTGCGCCGCGGCACCCGCGAGGTCGGCCAGCAGGTCGCCGAGTACCCGCTCGCCGCCCTGCTCATCGCCGGCATCGCGGGCTTCGGCCTCGGCCTGCTCGTCAGCGCCCGCCGCGACTGAGCCGCGTCCCGGCCGCCCCTGGGCCGTCCGGGCCGGCGGCCCCACGAATTTCAGCGATCCACCACCGGAGTGACAGCGTGACCACCATCCAGACCGTTGCAACGCCCCTCGCGCCGGACGCGCACGCCGACACGCGCGCCGTCCTGCTCAACCAAGTCTCCTGGGGCGCCATCTTCGCCGGCGCCGTGACCGCGCTGGTCACCCAGGTGATCATCAACCTCGTCGGCGTCGGCGTCGGGCTGGCCTCGGTCGGCACGACCGCCGCCGACAATCCCTCCGCCTCCACCGTCTCGATGGGTGCGGGCGCGTGGTTCGTCGCCTCGGGCCTCGTCGCCTCGCTGGCCGGCGGCCTCATTGCCGGGCGGCTCTCGGGCAAGGCCCTTCCGGGTGCGGCCGCCCTGCACGGGCTGGTCTCCTGGGCGGTCACCACCCTGGTGGTGCTGTACATGCTGACCTCGGCCGCCAGCGGCCTGGTCGGCGGCACGCTCGGCACCGTCTCGAGCGCGCTCGGCGGCGCCGGCAACCTCGTCGGCGGCACGGTGCAGACCGCCGCCCAGGCGGCGGCGCCGTCGCTGTCGAAGATCTCGAACCCGCTCGACGGCATCGAGGACAAGGTCCGCCAGCAGGCCGCCGGCCAGGACCCGCAGGCCGCCAAGGACGCGGCCGTGGCGGCGGTGAAGGCGGTCCTGACCGGTGACCCGGCCCAGAAGGAGCAGGCCAAGACCCGCGCCGCCGACGCCCTGGCCAAGGCGCAGGGCATCACGCCGGATCAGGCCAAGGCGCAGATCGACGACTACCAGAAGCAGTACGAGCAGGCGGTGGCCAGCGCCAAGCAGAAGGCCGAGGCCGCTGCCGTGACGGCGAAGTCGGCGGCCACGCAGGGCGCGTTCTACGCCGCGCTGGCGCTGATCCTGGGTGCGCTGGCGGCGTATGTCGGCGGCCGGATGGGCGCGCCCAAGCCCGCGACCCTGCTCGGCGCCTACGAGACCCGGCGCGTCTGACACCTCCCTCTGACACCTTCACCGGCCCCCGCGTCGATAGCGGGGGCCACCACCGGCCGGGGAGACCGGCCTCACCAGCGAAGCAGGAGCACACGCGATGAGCAGCACGACCGACAAGATCAAGGGCCTGGCCAACGAGGCGGTGGGCAACGTCAAGCAGGCGGCCGGCAAGGCGACGGGCAACGACAAGCTGGTGGCCGAGGGCAAGGCGCAGGAGCTGAAGGGCGAGGCGCAGAAGACCGTCGGCGACGTCAAGGACGGCGCCAAGTCCGTCGCCGACAAGATCACCGGCAAGCACTGATCCGTCCCGCGGCGCCGGCTCCCCGGCGCCGCCGCCCCCGCCGAGGCGGGGCTCCATTCCCCGACACCAGGAGAGCTGCATGAACCGCGACCAGATCCGCGGCGCGTCCCGCCACCTCAAGGGCCGCGCCCAGACCGCCCTGGGCGGCCTGACCGGTGACCCGGCCCGCCAAGTGCGCGGCGCCGTCAATCAGGTGGCCGGCGGCGCGCAGTACGCCTACGGCCGCGCCCGCGACCGCGCCGAGGACCTCGCGGAGGACCTGGCGGAGGACAGCCGCCATCTGGCCGAGGCCGCCCGGAGGCGGGCCGACCACCTGATCGACGAGGGCCGGGACCGCGCCCGGGACGCGCGCCGCCGCGGCGCCGATTACGGCCGGCAGGCGATCCGCACGGCCGACGCCAACCGCACCAACACCCTGCTGGGCCTGGCCGCCGTCGCTTTCGCGGCGGGATGGCTCGTCCGCCGCACCCGCTGACGGAGGGTTTACCGATGCTGCGCAAGCTCCTGACGGCCTTCATCGTGCCGAAGCTCATCGCCTATCTCGGGCGCCGCTACGACCGGCGCCGGGGCACCGGCCGCACCTACTGACGCCCGGATCCGGAGCCCGGGATCGCTAGCCCGGGGCCTTCCAGATGCCGGCGGCGATCCGTGTCGTCTCGACGAGCGCGGCGTGGAGCGCCGCGTCCCCGTCGCGCCGGCCGGCGCGGAGCGCCGCGACCAGCTCGGCCGGCGATCCGGCGCCGCCCAGCGCCCGCTCCCAGGCCCCGGCCGCCGCGCCGGCCTGCGCGATCTCCCGCATGACCACGCCCATCGCGTTGGCGGCCATCAGCAGGACGTAGCGCTGGCGCCCCGACAGGGCCGGCGCGACCTCGTCGAGGAGGCTCTGCCGGGCGACCGACAGGAGGGCGGCGCCCGCGGGCGCGTCCAGGAAGGATTCGCTCATCGGGCTCCCCACCGCTCGGGCGCGGTCTCGCGCAGGATCGCGGCCTCGAGTTCGGGCACCATCCGGCCGGTCAGCGCCAGCTCCAGCGACGTCTCCTGACCGGAGACGTGGCGGTGGCCCTGCTCCAGGGCGATCACCGCCCAGCGCAGATGCGCCATGACCTCCCAGTAGCGCACCGCCTCCGGCTCGATCGCGCGCCCGCTCTCGGCCTCGTAGCCGCGGTAGAAGGCGGCCCGCGGGGCGATGCCGCCGGCCTCCAGGTCGGGCCGGCCGAAGCGCCAGCAGGCGGCGCAGAACCAGCCGATATCCTGGACCGGGTCGCCCCAGCCGGCGAATTCCCAGTCGAGGATCGCCGTCAGGCCCTCGGCATCGACCATGTAGTTGCCGGTGCGGAAGTCGCGGTGGACCAGGACCGGCCGGGGACAGGGCGGCGCGTGGAGCTCGGCCCAGCGCAGGCCCCATTCGAGGGCCGGGCGCGCGGCGCCGATCCCGTCGAGACTCGCCCGGAGCGCGCGGATCTCGGCCAGGGCCGGCTCCGGCTCGGGCGCGCCGAGGAAGGCGAGGTCGTCCGCCGGGGCGGTGCCCGGGCCGGCCGCCGGCAGGATGCCGTGCGTCCGGGCGAGCTCGCGGCCGAGCCGCTCGGCCAAGGCCGCGCGGTCGCCGCCGAGGCTCGTGTCCTTGACCACCCGCGGCCCCAGCCCGATCCCGGAGACGAGGCCCATCAGCGCGAAGGGCGCCCCGACCACCCCCGGATCCGCGCAGAATCCGACCGGCTCCGGCACCCGCACGCCGGCCGCGAAGGCGGCGCGCAGGATCCGGAACTCCTCCGCCCGCGAGCGGCTCGACGCGATGGTGGCGGCCGCGTCCTTGCGCAGGACGAAGCTCCGGGGCGCGCCGTCGACCCGGCACGACAGCATCCAGTTCTCCTGGATCGAGCCGCCGGTCAGCGGCCGGGCGTCGTCGAGCGCGACCGACCCGGCCTCCAGGGTCCGGCCGATCCAGGCGCAGAGCGCCGTCCTCTGATCCACGTCCAGCATGGTGCCTCAGGGCCGCGTCACGGGACGCGCTCGAGGGCCATGGCGATCCCCTGGCCGCCGCCGATGCACATGGTCACGAGCCCGTAGCGGCCGCCGGTCCGGGCCAGCTCGTAGAGGGCCTTGACGGTGATGATCGCCCCCGTGGCGCCGATCGGGTGGCCGAGGGCGATGGCGCCGCCGTTCGGGTTGACCCTGTCGGGATCGAGGTCGAGGGCGCGGGAGACCGCGCAGGCCTGCGCCGCGAAGGCCTCGTTCGACTCGACGACGGCGAAATCCGCCGCCCGCAGGCCGGTCCGCTCCAGCAGCCGCCGCACCGCCGGCACCGGGCCCATGCCCATCTCGGACGGGTCCACGCCGGCGTGGGCGTAGCCGACGATGCGGGCGAGCGGCGTCGCGCCGTCGCGCGCGGCCCGCGCGGCGCTTGACAGGACGAGGGCCGCCGCGCCGTCGTTCAGCCCCGAGGCGTTGCCGGCCGTGACGCTGCCGGTCTTGGAGAAGGCCGGGCGCAGCTTGGCGAGGTCCTCGGCGGTCGTGGCCTTCGGGTGCTCGTCGGTGTCGAAGGCCACCGTCTCGCGCTTGCGCTGGACCTCGATCGGCAGGATCTGCTCCCGGAACCGGCCCTCGCGGATCGCCCGCGCGGCGCGGGCCTGGCTCTCGGCCGCGAAGGCGTCCTGCGCGTCGCGGGGGACGGCGTAGCGCGCGGCCACGTTCTCGGCGGTGACGCCCATGTGGCCGTTGCCGAACGGGTCGGTCAGCGCGCCGAGCATGTAGTCGACCAGCACGGCGTCGCCCATGCGCGACCCGGTCCGCCCGGTGGTCAGCAGGTGGGGGGCGCGGCTCATGCTCTCGGCGCCGCCGGCCACGGCCGTCTCGGCGTCGCCGAGCAGGATGGACTGCGCGGCCGAGACGATCGCCTGCAGGCCGCTGCCGCAGAGGCGGTTGACCGTCATGGCCGGCACCTCCGCGGGAATCCCGCCCTCCATCGCCGCGACGCGGGCGATGTAGGCGTCCCGGGGCTCGGTCGGGATGACGTTGCCGAGGACCACGTGCCCGACCGTCTCGGGCGCGGTCCCGGCGCGGCGCAGCGCCTCCGCGACGCAGCTTGCGGCGAGGACGGAGGGCGGCGTGCCGGCCAGCGCGCCGCCGAACGTGCCGATCGCGGTGCGCACCGCGCCTGTGATCACGACCTCGGTCATACTCTCGGCTTCCTCTCGGCTTCCCTGTCTGGCTCGGCCTGCCGACGCGCCCCGCGCGGCGGGCGGACGGTGTCGGCCCCGCTCAGGCCCCGACGCTCAGGCCCCGACGTCCCACGACCAGAAGGCGTCGCCCTCGGCCTCGAGATTGCGGTTCAGGACCATCTTGTGGACCTCGTCGGCCCCGTCCACGAGGCGCGCCTGCCGGGCGTAGCGGTAGATCCACTCGAGGGGCGTGTCGGTGGAGTAGCCCCGCGCGCCGTTGATCTGGATCGCCGTGTCGGCGGCCGCGTGCAGGAGGTTGGCCACGTGGACCTTGGCCATCGACACCTCCTTGCGGGCGAAGCTGCCCCGGTCGAGGGCCCAGGCAGCCTTCATCACCAGGAGGCGGCCGATCTCGATCCGCATCGCGAGGTCGCCCAGCATCAGCTGAATGCTCTCCCGGTCGGCCAGCCGGATCCCGAAGCCGTGCCGCTCGGCCGCGTAGGCCCGGGCGATCTCGACGCAGCGCTTCGACAGGCCGAGCCAGCGCATGCAGTGGGTCAGCCGCGCCGGCCCGAGGCGGATCTGGGTGAGCTTCAGGCCGTCGCCCTCGTTCATCAGGACGTTCTCGGCCGGGATCTCCAGGCCCTCGAACAGCAGCTCGCAATGGCCGCCGTGCTCCTCCGGCCCCATGATCGGGATGCGGCGCAGGATCCGCCAGCCGGGCTGGTCCCTGTGGAACAGGAAGGCGGTCAGCCCTTTCCGCGCGTCGTCGGAGGTGCGCGCCATCAGGATGAAGTGCTCGGCCTCCTCGGCGCCGGTGATGTACCACTTGCGGCCGGTGACCACGTAGCCGTCGCCCCGCCGCTCGGCCCGGGTCTGGATCATGCCGGGATCGGAGCCGCCGCCGGGATGCGGCTCGGTCATGGCGAAGGCCGAGCGGACCCGCCCCTCCACGATCGGCGCGAGCCAGCGCGCCTTCTGGTCCGGGGTCGCGACCTTCTCCAGCACCATCATGTTGCCGTCGTCGGGCGCGGCCGAGTTGAACACGACCGGGCCGAAGATCGAGCGGTTCATGGCCTCGTAGCAGACCGCCATGCCGACCTTGTCGAGCCCGGCGCCGCCGGTCTCGGGCCGCAATTGCAGGCACCACAGGCCCTCTGCGCGGGCGAGGCCGCGCAGCCGCGTCAGCTCGGCGAGGCTGATGTTGCCGTGGCCGTCATAGGCGGCCGGATCGGCCTCGAGCGGCAAGATGTGCGCGTCCACGAAGGCCGCGATCCGGGCGCGGTAATCCTCGACGCGCGGGGAGATGGTGAAATCCACGGGCCCACCTCCTGGGTCGGTGCCGACGACGAAAATCGAGCGAGCGCTCGCTTTTTATCGCCTGGATTCGCGCCTGGCAACGGGCTAGACCTCGGGAGCCGCTCCCGGTCGTGGCCACCGCGGGCTGGCGCGACGACGAAACGACGACGGCGCGACGATGGATCGATGAGCCCCGCAGACGCTCTTCCGGCGAACTTTCCGGCACACCTTCCGGTGAAGGACGCCTACGCCACCGAGGCGATCTGCGCGCGGATCCTGGCGCGGCACCGGGACCGGATCAGCGTCCGGAAGGACCATGTCGCCGTCGCCAACCTCGCGCGGATCATCGAGGCGGTGCTGAAGCTGTCGAGCCGGCAGGGCTTCCACGAGACGAGCCTGCGCGACCTCGCCCGGGCCTCGGGGCTCAGCATGGGCGGGCTCTACTCGTACTTCGACAACAAGAACACGCTGCTGGTCATGATCCTCACCGAGGTGGCCGAGACGGCCGAGGCGGTCCTGCGGCAGGCCCCGGCGGGGCTCGCGGCGGATCCGGCCGCGCATCTGCGCTGGCTGATCGAGACCCATATCCGCCTGACCGAGGCGATGCAGCCCTGGTTCGTCTTCGCCTTCATGGAGGCGAAGGGCTTCCCAGCCCCCGCCCGGACGATGGCGACGGAGAGCGAGGCCGCCACGGAGCGCATCTTCGCCGAAGTCCTCGCCCGCGGCGCGGCGGCGGGCGTCTTCGCGGTCGCCGACGTCGACCTCACCGCCGCGCTGATCAAGCCGCTCCTGCAGGACTGGTACGTGAAGCGGGCCAAGCACCGGAAGCGCGGGATCCCGATCCAGCGCTACATCGCCGGCGTGACCGCCTTCGTCGAGAAGGCCATCGCGGCGGGCTGAACCGGCGCGGCGGACGAACACCCCCTGGTCGGGGCCGCCGCGCGCCCTTATGCCGGGCCCGGAGGGCATTCCGGAGCGCGGGGAGCATGGCCGGACCGATCGGGCGCCGCGCGGACGCACACGGAACCGCCGGAATCGACGATCCGCTGAGCGGCCTCGCGCCGCTGCTGCGCGTGCGGCCGCACCTGGACGACGTCTGCCGGTTCGGCGGCGCCTGGGCCGCCCCGCACGCGCCGGAGCCGACGCGGCAGGCCTATTTCCACCTCGTGACGCGCGGCCGCGCCACGCTGCGGCGGCCTGGGGGCGCGCCGCTGCAGGTCGCGGCCGGGGACATCCTGCTCCTGCCGCGCGGCGACGCGCACCTGTTCCACGGCGCGGGGCCGCCGCCGTCGACGCCCCTGCCCGTCGCGGTCCGCCACGCGCACGATCTGCGGTTCAAGACCACCGTCGGGGCCGAGCCGGACGTCGAGCTGATCTGCGGCCGCCTGGCCTTCGAGGCGGCGCCCCAGACCCTGATCGTGACCGCCCTGCCCGACCTCCTCGTCCTGAGCGTCGGCACCGAGCCCCTGGCCACCCGCTTCGCGCCGCTCCTGGCGGGCATCCGCGAGGAGCTGAACGACCTCCGCGCCGGGTCGGTCGCGGTCGCCGAGAACCTCGCGAGCGCGCTGTTCATGATGATGCTCCGCGCGCATCTCGAGGCGTCGGCCCCGGCCGAGGGCCTGCTGCGCCTCCTGGGGCAGCCGCTCACCGCCCGGGCGGTGCTCGCGATGGTGCGCGACCCGGTGCATCCCTGGACGCTGGACGAACTGGCCGCGACGGCCGCCGCGTCGCGGGCGAGCCTCGTGCGCGCCTTCCGTGGGGCGGCGGGCGTCGCCCCGCTGGAATTCCTCACCGACCTGCGGCTCGGGCTCGCCCATCACCGCCTGCGCACCGAGACGGTCCCGCTGGACCGTCTCGCCGCGGAGGTCGGCTACCAGTCCGCGCCCGCCCTCAGCCGGGCGTTCCTGCGCAAGTACGGGATCCGCCCCGGACAGGCGCGGCAGGCCGAGGCGCCCCCGCAGGCGGTTTGATCCGCCCGGTCATCGGCCTGCGCCGCGCGGTCATCGAGGGCGCGGCCGGCCCCGACTACCTTCCTCGTCATCACGAAGGAGGTCGTCATGCACATGATCGATTGGAACAGCTACCGCCAGCAGGTCACCGCCGGCGTCGGACACTTCGCCAAGCTCAGCCCCGACACGGTGCGGGGCTACGGCACCCTCAGCACGGCGGGCCAGAAGACCGGCCAGCTCGACGCCAAGACCCGTGAGCTGATCGCGGTGGCGGTGGCGATCTCCCTGCGCTGCGACGGCTGTATCACGGTCCACACCGACGCCGCCCGCAAGCTCGGCGCCACCGAGGCCGAGCTGGCCGAGGCCCTCGGGGTCGCCACCAGCCTCAATGCCGGTGCCGCGGTCGTCTACGCGACCCGCGCGCTCGACGCCTTCGCGGCCTCCGCCGAGGCGTAGCCCCTCCCCCCATCCGATTGAGCAAGGAATCGTGCCATGAACACGCAGGTTCGCCGCGTCCTCGGCCTCGTCTCCGGGCCGGGCTCGAACCGCCTCGGCCTCCAGGCCATGCGGGTCGCCATCGCGGTCATCTTCCTCTGGATCGGCGCGCTCAAGTTCGTGCCCTACGAGGCCGACAGCATCACGCCCTTCGTCGCCAACAGCCCGGTGATGGCGTTCTTCTACGCCCACCCCGACCAGTACGCGCAGCACCTCACCCACGAGGGCGAGCTCAACCTCGCCGCCCGCGCGTGGCAGACGGCCAACCACACCTACGCGTTCTCCCGCGGACTCGGCACGGTCGAGCTGCTGATCGGCCTGCTCGTCCTCGTCGGGCTGGCGTCGCGGCGGCTGGGTCTGGCCGGCGCGGTGCTGGCCTTCCTCACCCCGGTGGTGACCCTGTCGTTCCTCGTGACCACCCCCGAGGCCTGGGTCGCCGCGCTCGGCGACGCCGAGCACGGCTTCCCCTACCTCTCGGGTGCCGGGCGCCTCGTCCTCAAGGACGTCACCCTCATGGCCGGCGCGTGGCTCGTCCTCGCCGACAGCGCCCGCGCCGTCCTCGAGCGGCAGGCCCGGGCGCCGGGCGCCCCCGCCCGCCTCGACCTCGCGGCAAGCCGCTAGGAGTCCCCTAGGAGGCCGGGGTGCCGCCCGCGGGCAGCGCCCCGATCATCGCCCGCAGGCCGCCGATGTCGTCGAGGACGGCGTCGGCGGTCCGCGCGTCGTCCGGGCGCCCGTAGCCGTAGCGGGCCAGGATGGCGGCGGTGCCGGCGGCGCGGGCGGCCGCGATATCGTGGTGCATGTCGCCGACCATGACGGCCCGCCCGGGCTCGACCCGCAGGCGACGCAGGGCCTCCCGCAGCGGCGCGGGATCGGGCTTGCGCTCGGGCAGCGTGTCGCCGCCCACGACCGTGTCGATCAGCGGCGCCAGCCCCACCGCGTCGAGGATCAGGCCGGTGGCGCGGGCCGGCTTGTTGGTGACGATCGCCAGCGCGTAGCCCGCCGCCCGGAGGTCGCGGACCGCCGCGGCGGCGTTGGGGAACAGGGCGGTACCGGCGGCCGCGAGCGGCTCGTACACGGCCAGGAAGGCCGGCAGCAGGTCCGGCGCCCGCTCCGGATCGCCGCCCGAGGCCCGCAGGGCGCGCCGCAGCAGCGCCACCGCGCCGTCGCCCACCATGGCCCGCATCGCGGCGGTCCCGACCGGCGGCAGGCCCTCCCGCGCCAGGGTGGCGTTCAGGGCCGTCCGGAGATCGGCCAGGCTGTCGACGAGGGTGCCGTCGAGGTCGAGGAGGACGGCGTCGAAGCGCGACGGGGGCGCGGGCGCGGGCAAGGAACGTCTCCGCGTCGCGGGCGACGCGCGGCGGGACGCCGACGCCTCAATCTCCGGGACGGGCGGTTCCTAGCGGGTCCGGCGCTGCCGGGCCAGGGTCCGGCACGCGCCCCGAGCAGCCTAGCGCGGCTTGGCGTCGGCCGGCGTCCGGTCGGTGCAGGTGACCGGCGTGCCGGCGCCGTCGGTCCACGTGACCGACCGCCCCTTGCCCCGCAGCTCGTGCGTGGCGTCGGCGTAGCGGAACCCCGACCCGCTCAGCTGCACCGGCAGGGTGACGGCGGCGCCGTTGTCCGGCCGGACAACCGCCCGCTCCGGCCCCGCGGCATTCAGGAAGGTGACGGCCAGCGTCCGACCGTTCGGACAGGCGAAGGTCACGTCGATCGTCTCGGCCTGCGCGGGCGCGGCGGCCACGAGCAGCCCGCCGACGAGGATCGCCAGCCGGGCGACGTGGACACGGATTCTCATCGGCCTCTCCTGAGCCCCGCGGCCGCGGCCGCGACGACGATCATCGCCGGGATGTCCTGTCCGGGCAATCGGCGCCGACGGCACGCGAGGCGGTCGGCCGACCCCCATCCACCAGTCCCTGGAAGAGTAGATGGAGCAGCGAGGCAATTGTACGATCCTCGATACAAGTCGAACCGGGGCACTTCCCGCTCAACTTGGGACGGAATCGGTAAATCGTCGGCTCGGCCGCCCGGTGGATTGTCTCCCGAGCGCCGCGATGCGCCGGTCCGGCGCGGGGAATAGAGCCGTGGACGACCGCCGCGACAGCTCGCGGCTTAAATATCTCTTTAATGTTAGGAGTATAATAATACGGCAATCTCTCAGACGCAGCTTCGATGAACCGTCCGAAATATCCTTTCTCGATATTGATCGGGAGGTCGACCGCATCCGCCCCGGGTCTGACGGCCATGCGTCAGCTCGCGGAACTGCAGAAGCATATCCCGTCCCTCTACGGACTGCTCTCGGTCAATGCCGGCGCCCTCGCGGTGACGCATTACGGTCTGGCGCCCGCCTACCTGACCCTCGGCATCCCGGGGACCGTGATCGCGCTGTGCCTCCTGCGCGCGATCCACTGGTGGCGCTTGAGGCCCGAGGCCCTGGACGAGGCGCAGGCCGCCCGCCACCTGCGGCGGACGACGGTGCTCACGGTCTTCTTCTCCGTCGCCTTCGTGATCTGGGCGATGGTCCTGAACACGTTCGGCGGCCCCTACGAGCAGGGCCACGTCGCGATCTTCGTGGCCGTCACGGTGATCGCCTGCATCTTCTGCCTGACCTACCTGCCGCTGGCGGCCTTCCTGGTCACCGGCATCGTCATGGGCGTGTTCCTGTTCTGCTGCGTGACGAGCGGGAACCACGTGTTCCTCGCCATCGCGGCCAATACGGCCTTCGTCACGGCCGTGATGGTCCGCATCCTCAACACCAACTACCGGGCCTTCGTCGCCCTCGTCGCGTCCCAGGCCGTGGCGAGCCGGCTCTCGGAGGAGAACGCGCGCCTCGCCCAGACCGACAGCCTGACCGGCCTCCCCAACCGGCGCTACTTCTTCCAGAAGCTCGACGAGGCGCTCCGGTCGTCCTCCGGGGCGGACATGGCCTTCGCCCTGGCGATCTTCGACCTCGACCGGTTCAAGCCGATCAACGACACCTACGGGCACAATGTCGGCGACCGCGTCCTGGCGGAGGCCGGCCGGCGCCTCGCGGCCTTCGCGGGGGCGGACGTGGTGGTGACGCGGCTGGGGGGCGACGAGTTCGGCGTGATCCTGCGCGCGCCGGCTTCGGCCGCAGCGGCGCTCGCCTTCTGCGACGGCGTCTGCACGGCGCTGCAGCGGCCGATCCGGATCGGCGACATCCAGGTCGTCACCGGCTGCTCGGGCGGGCTCGCCCTGCCCTGCCGGGTCTCGCACGACGCCGACGCCCTGTTCGACCGCGCCGATTACGCGCTCTACCACTCCAAGGAGCAGCGGCGCGGCGCGACGACCCTGTTCTCGCAGGAGCACAAGGACGCGATCCGCGCCGAGCAGGCGGTGGAGACGGCCTTGCGGACGGCGGACCTCGCCGCCGAGATGGTGCTGCACTACCAGCCGGTCCTCGACCTCGCCACGGGGCGGACCGCCTTCGTGGAGGGTCTGGCGCGCTGGACGAGCCCGACGCTGGGCCGCGTCGCGCCGGACCGGTTCATCGCGGCCGCCGAGCGCGGCGGCATGATCCACACGGTGACGCTGCTGCTCCTGCGCAAGGCGCTCGCCGACTGCGCGCAGCTCCCGCCCGGGACCGGCCTGTCCTTCAACCTGTCCGCCCACGACCTCGCCTCGCCCGAGACCGTCCTGTCGATCCTGGCGGCGGTGCGGGGCAGCGGCATCGACCCGCGCCGCCTGACGCTCGAGCTGACCGAGACCGCCCTGATGCGCGACTTCGACCACGCCAAGGCGGCCATCACCACCCTGCGCAGCCTGGGCATCAAGATCGCGCTCGACGATTTCGGGACCGGCTATTCCAGCCTGGGCTACGTCCACCGCCTGCCGCTGGACAAGATCAAGATCGACCGCGGCTTCATGGCCGACATCGACACCGACCGGGGCTGCAGCCTCGTCTCCACGATCCTGGACCTGTGCCGCAACCTCGGCCTCGACGGGATCGTCGAGGGGATCGAGACGGAGGCGCAGCTCGACGTGGCGCGGCGGCACGGCAGCCGCTACGCCCAGGGCTACCACATCGGCCGCCCGATGCCCCTCGGCGACCTGCTGGAGCGGCTGGAGCGCGAGGGCGCGGCGGAAGCGAAGGTAGCGGCAGAGGCAGAGGCAGAGGCCGGCACGGTGCGCCGGAGGGCCTGAGGCGGCACCGGCGCGAGGCGGAGCCGCCTCAGGCGCGCCGGAGGTTCCAGAGGATCGGGAAGCCCGGGAGGCGGCCCGTGAGGTCGCGCCGGTAGGACGTCATCGAACGGTAGGAGCCGACCGGCACGAACACGACCTCCTCGAGGGCGATCCGCTGCATGTCGGCGCAGATCGCCCGGCGCGCCTCCGCGTCGGGGGCCGCGAACCACGCGGTCCGGAGCGCCTCCAGCCGCGGCACCGACGGCCAGCCGAACCACGCGTTCGGCCCGCTGGCCCGGAGCGGCTGCAGGGCGGCGGGGTCGGCGTTGTCGAAGGACGAGAAGGTGGTGAGCAGCACCGACCAGCCGCCCTTCTCGACGGGCTCGCGGGAGACGCGCCGCTGGATCACCGTGCCCCAGTCGCTCAGGGCCAGGTCGACGTTGAAGCCGATCCGGGGGAGCAGGTCGGCCGCGACCTGGGTCAGCGCCGCGGGCGCCAGCAGGTCCGTGGGGCCGATGAGCCGGATCTTCGCGCCGTCGTAGCCCGAGTCCCTGAGCGCCGCGCGGGCCGCCTCCAGGCTGCGCGGCCCGGTGAGCGCCTCCAGGCCGACCTGGCTCGCCATCGGTGTGCCGGGCGTGAAGATCCCGCAGCGGTCGTCGTAGGCCCCGGGATCGTCGCCGACGATCGCCGCCATGAAGTCGCTCTGGACGATCGCCGGCAGCACCGCCCGGCGCACCGCGACGTCGTCGAAGGGCGGCTGCAGGTGGTTCATCCGCAGGATCGCCGGGTTGGTGAGCCGGTCGAGGCCCTCCACCACGATGTCGCGGTTGCGGGCGAGCAGCTGCTGGAGCTCGGGCGGCGGCTGCTCGTACCAGTCGATCTCGCCGTTCTGCAGGGCCGCCGCCGCGGTGGCGCCGTCGGCGATGATCCGCCACTCGATCCGGTCGAAATGGGCGACCTTGCCGCCGGCCGTCAGGCTCGGTGTGCCGGGCGCCGGCACGTAGCCGGGGTGGCGCTCGTAGACCATCAGGCTGCCCGAGTTGAACTCGTCGGCCTTCCAGCGGAACGGCCCGGAGCCGGTGGCGTCGGTGATCTGCTTGTACGGGTCGGTCTGGGCGACCCGCTCGGGCATGACGAAGGCCGGCTGGCTGACGCTCGCCAGCGCCTGCGGCAGGAGCGGGAACGGTGCCTTCAGCCGGAACACGATGTCGGTGTCGCCGTCGTGGGCGAGCTCGTCGGTGGCGGCCATCAGGGTCTGGCCGAAGCCGTTGCGGGCCGCCCAGCGCCGGATGCTGGCGACGCAGTCCCGCGCCAGGACCGGCGTGCCGTCGTGGAAGCGCAGGCCCGCGCGCAGGGGGATCGTCACCCGGCGCCCGTCCTGCTCGACCTTGAGGCCGGCCGCCATCTGCGGCTGCGGCCGCAGGTCGGCGTCGAGGCCGAACAGCGTGTCGTAGACCACGTAGGCGTGGTTGCGGGTCACGATCGCCGTCGTCCAGATCGGATCGATGGAGGTGACGTTCGCCTGGGGGACCATGCGCAGGACCCGGGCGCCCTGCGCCCGCCCGACGGAGGGGGCCGCCAGGGCCGCGGCCCCAGCGGCCAGGAAGGTGCGTCGCCTCATCGTCACTCCCCGAACGGTGGATCCCGGCGTCGCAAGCGCCGGACCAGGGGGCGCCCCGCCTCAGCTCAGCGGGACGGCGAAGCCCCGCTGCACGGCGGGGCGCTCCATCATCCGGTCGTACCAGCGCCGGACCTGCGGGTAGTCGGCGAGGTCGACCTGGTGGCGCTCGTGGCGCCACGCCCAGCCGAGGATCGCGAAATCCGCCACCGAGAGCGGCCCCGCGACGTACGCGACCTGCGCGAGGCGCCGGTCCAGCACGCCGTAGAGCCGGTGCGTCTCCTTGCTGTAGCGGGCGAGCCCGTAGGCGCGGTCGGCCTCCGCGACGGACAGGAAGTGGTGGACCTGGCCGGGCATCGGCCCGAAGCCGCCCATCTGCCACATCAGCCATTCCAGGGCGGCGACGCGCTGCCGCCGGTCCTCGGGCAGGAAGCGGCCGGTCTTCTCGGCGAGGTAGAGCAGGATCGCGCCGGACTCGAACACCGGGATCGGGGACCCGTCCGGCCCGTCCGGATCGACGATGGCGGGGATGCGGTTGTTCGGGCTGATCGCCAGGAAGTCCGGCGCGTGCTGCGCCCCTTGCGTGATGTCGACCGGGATGACCCGGTAGGGCAGCGCCATCTCCTCCAGCGCCACGCTGATCTTCCGGCCGTTGGGGGTGTTCCAGGCGTAGAGATCGATCATCGCGGGCGCCTCCGCTGTGCCGAGGGAAGCTAGGGCCCGTGACGGGATCCGGCAATTCGGCCGGCGCTCAGGCGGCGACCGGGGCCGGCTCCGGCTCCGGCAGGCCGAGATGCCGGTAGGCGTGTCGGGTGAGGACGCGTCCGCGGGGTGTGCGCTGCACGAAGCCGCGCTGGATCAGGTAGGGCTCGATGATGTCCTCGATCGCGTCCCGCGGCTCCGACAGCGCCGCCCCGATCGTCTCGATCCCCACCGGCCCGCCCCCGAACGAGCGCGCGATCAGGCTCAGGTACTTGCGGTCCATCACGTCGAGACCCGCCCCGTCCACGTCCAAGAGCTGCAGCGCCCGGTCGGCGATCGCCCGCGTCACCGTCTCGGCCTCCGCCACC
>NZ_KB911314.1:0-24479 GCF_000383455.1 Methylobacterium sp. 285MFTsu5.1
GTCCGGGATGATGGTGCCGTCGTGGTTGCGCGGACCGCGCGGCGTGCCGACCCGCGTGGGGGCCAACAGGTCGTGGGCGCGCATCAGGCGCAGCACCCGGCGCTTGGAGGTGCGCACGCCCTTCATGCGCAGCCGTGCCCAGACCTTGCGATGGCCTTCGCCGTGGAAGGGGCTGTCGGTCAGGATGGCGCGGATCCGCAGGAGCAGTGCGGCATCCGGCATCGCCCCGACCGGGCCGGGCCGCCGCGCGGGATCGGACCCGGCCTCCGATCCGAGCCCTGAGCGGGGCGGTGATAGATGCCGGTGGACGGTGGCGCGCGACACACGCCAGATCCGGCACACCCGAGCCAGCCCGTAGACGCTGCCGCTGGCTGGCGAGACGGTCCGGCTCATGGCCGCGACCGCCTGCGGGCCAAAGGGCCGGCGCCACGCGCCTCCAGGGCGGCGACCTTGGCCTCCAGCAGCTCGCGCTCCAGCAGCATCTCGCCGAGCTTGGCCTTGAGACGCCCGCTCTCCAGCGCGTCCGCATCGAGGGGCCGGGTGGACAGGCTGGCCTCGCCCGCCGCCAGGAAAGCATCGCGCCAGCCCGACAAGGTCGCCGCCGTCACGCCCAGGCCGCGCGAGACGCTATCCAGGTCCTCACCACGCAGAAGCCGCAACACCGCGTCCCGCTTGCGCTGCCGGGACATGCGCCCACCCCGGCCAGGTCCGACCGCACCGGCAACCGCTCCTGTAGTCGTCGTCATCGTTCTCACCCCTGAGGCGGAGACCGTCCGCTAACGGGGTGTCTCAAGCAACCGTGGGGCGGAGGACGGGCGAAGCGCCGTGGGCTGTCTGCCGATCCAACGGCGACGCCGCTGCGCAGGAGGCCACGGGCGACGGCCGCGCGAGCGGAAATGAGCCGTCCGAACTCTGGGGGTGCCCAAGCGCGCAGCTTTGGGGCGCGGATCCCCGGGCCCCTGGAGGCGCGCCGGCATTTCTGCAGGCACGGTTGCGCGGATCCGGTGGTGAATCCGCGTCGGAAACGAGGCATCATCCCCCGGTCCAATCCCTGGGAATGTTGCGATGGATGCGAGATCCGCCGAAGCCGAACCGTCTCGCGGCGCACGCGTGCTCGATGCCGCGCCCTCTGAAGCCGTAGGGCCCGCCGAGCGCCTCGCCCCTTTGCGCAAGCCGCCCGGTTTCGCCCCCGCGGTCCAGCGCTGGTCGTTCCTGCTGCCGGCTGGCGAGGCGGGAATGCATATCGCCTTCTTCGGCGCCCAGGCAGAGTCCGAGACCGAACTCGGGCGCCATCCGATGCGGGATTGGATCCGCACCCACCTCGCGGGCCATGTCAAAGGCCCGACCTGCCTCGACCACGCCCGTTCGCGCCTCTCAGGCGGCCGCGTGGAGCACGTCGTTTGCGCCTACTGGGTGTCGGCGGAGCGTTTCGAGGCTTGGCGTGCGGACGCCGAGGTGGAGAACTGGTGGCACGCGCCCGAGCGCCTCGCAGGACCTCACGGAGCTTGGCGGGAAATTCTGTGGGTGCCGCGCGAGCGCCAGGAGAGCATCTACTGGAAGGATTACCCCGCCGGTCTCATGACGAGCCCGGACGTCGCAATCTTCCCGACCCCTTACTGCGGCTATTACGGCGCCATGCGGGATCGGCTTCCCGCCGCCGCGTCCGAGTCGCTCGACGCACCCGATGAGGCCGGACTGGTGCCCTGTCGGGACCGGGTCGGTTACGGGGAGCACTGGTCAGTGCGGCCGCCGCACAACCTCGCCCTGATCCGCTCGGCCAACACGTGGGGGCGCATGGATGCGGAGCAGCGCGCCGACTATGAGGCCAAGCTCCGTTCGCCCCTGGAAGCCGGCATGGAATACTTGGCCGACAACCCACTGCCCTCCGGCTGCGCCTGCATGCGATGGCAGGGAACCACGGACGCGGACGGGCGTGCCGAGCCGGAGGCGCACGCCCACGCTTACTTTCTGTCTCTGCGCCACATGGAACGCTGGGCCGAGGATCACGCCACGCACGCGGCGATCTTCGGGGCGGCCATCCAGCGCTACCGGCATTACGGGCCGCGGAACCAACTCCGGACCTGGCACGAGGTCTACGTGCTTCCGGGAGGCGGCCAGCGCATTGAATATCTCAACTGCGACCCGCGGACTGGTCTCCTGCCCTGGTTCGAGGCCGAGCGCGTCGCCTGAGGAGGCCGCGGCCGTCAGAGTGGCTGCGACGCCGAACGCCCGCGCGGCCACTCAGCCCGTATGGGCGATACGGCCCGGGCCCTGCTATTGGCGCCAGCTTGTTTGCGCGATCGCGCATCGACACCACAACGGCGAACTGAACAGCCATGCCGACGGCCAGGCAGCAGACGTGCGAGGTGAAGGTGGACGGAACGTGGCGCCCCGCCACCCTCGCCGAGGCACGTAGCCTCTACACAATGGCGCAGAAGCAGTGCCTAGCCTGCTATCGTCAAGTCATTTCCACCGGGACGTATGCTGGTGCGGGCCGTTTGAGCCGCAGCGCCGCCGGGTGCACACCGGCTATCCGCTTAAGCCCGAGACGTACACACAGGGGCTGAGCCCGGAGCGCGTGCAGACGCTGATGGGGCATGCCTCGATCCACCAGACGTTTGACCAGTACGGCTACCTGTTCGAAGCGCAGGAAGACGAGGCGGCCATGCTGTCCGGCGTTTGAGGAAGGGCTTGTCGAAAACACTTTATGGAACACGGGGGCAACACGGACCCTGTAATTCGCTAGTTCTGCTTTGAGCTACTTGTAATCATAATTCTCTGCTCGATAGACTATGATCGAACATAAGCCACGCTGTCCAACGCATCCGTATTCAGCTTAAGTCAAGAGTGGCCGGGCCCCTCTTTCTGCAGACATCCTCGGAAGCGTTAGGCTGCGCTCGGCTAGTTCCAGCCTGCCGGTTTCGCACTCTCTTTCGTTGCACCTGATCAGCCATGCACCCAGGGTGCGCGTTGCTTGTCTGCGCGGCGTAGCCGTTGCCGTGCAAACTATTTGCGACAGTCCATAGGCAAGGCCAAGTCTGACCATTTGCGAAGTGCACGCGTCCCGTGTTCAGCCTCATTCGGACCGCTCATCATGCGCAGCGGAATGCCATGTTCTTCCGCGGCAGAGACCGACATCACCGAGTCGCCCGACGCCATCGAATAGTCGATCTCAGGCCCGAGCCACGACGTTCCGCCAAACCGAGGCGCTCTAATTCGTGACAAATTTTGATAACGCTCGAATTACGCTCGGTACTTGGAATACCAGACCTGATTTTTACCACCGAAGTGCTCATAAATTGATCAGTCATGGCGTTAAAAACCTTCCTTTCGCTTTCGCTTAGGTGATTAGTGCTGCACAATTTAGCCATATGATTGCAATTAGTCATTGCGTTGGCGCGCGACAGAATGGCTTCATTGCTGAAATAATGAGAGTAAAAGATCTCGCATGGACTAGTATCACTCGTTTCAGGACCAATCGGATGCCGATCGGCGCTCCTGCAGCTCTCGGCTTCAATCCCTTCGGAGGGTGACGCCTGCGGCTGAAGGCCCATACAAGACTACCGAAAAAGCATTTTGACGTCGGCGGTCTATGACCATGCGAAATGGACTTAAAAATCGATTTCCCTCGCCACCCCCCGAGCAATCGCTAAGTCGACTGCAGTCGATGCGACAGCCAGGTCCTGCAGCCCGACGCCGGTGCCGTCGAACAACGTGATGTCCTCGGGCGACCGACGGCCTGGATGGGCACCGTTGATGACGGATCCAATTGCGACGATGTCGGTGGCAGCTAGCAACCCCTGTGCGACGGCGTGTTGAGCCTCACCGATCGATGTCGCCTGCGCGATCTCGTCGGTGAACACACTGGCCTTGGCTAGGAGTTCGGCCTCGACCTCTTGCTTCCCCTTCGTGTCGGTTCCCATGCAAGCCAAGTGGGTGCCGGGGCGGACCTGCGCGGCCTTCAGGATCGGCGCAAACGACGAGGTGATGGTGATGATCACGTCCGCCTCGGCGCCGAGCCTGTCGAGATCGACCGCCTCGAACGGGATGCCCCGCTCGACGGCAACGGACTCTAGCCGACCGAGCGCCGAGGGTTCGATGTTCCAGCCGACGACTTTCTCGAAGCGCCTTTGGTCGAGCGCGGCACTGAGCTGGAATGTCGACTGGTGGCCTGCGCCGATCATGCCGATGACCCGAGCCTCGGGCCGTGCCAGGTACTTGATCGAAAGCGCGGAGGAGGCCGCCGTGCGCAAGGCGGTCAGCAAGTTGCCTCCCACGATAGCTCGACAGCAGCCCGTATCGGCATCGAATAAGAAGATCGTCGACTGATGGTTCGTGAGTCCTTTCTCGACGTTGCCTGGCCAGAAGCCCCCAGATTTGAGGCCTAGGGCCAAGCTCTCGCGGTCGAAGCCTGATTTAAACCCGTAAAGGGCATCGGCGTGACCAATCGCCTCCCGGACGACCGGAAAATTGTAGGCCTTCCCCTTTGCCATCGAGGCGAAGACCCCCTCGACCGCGGCGAAGCAATCGGCAGGCGAAACGAGCGTGGCTATTTCACGTTCCGATATGATGATCATGGATCGTCCTCATCGCTATACGCGGGGGGCGCCCCCCACGCGTCGAGACCGCGGTCCGTGCAGTAATCAGTAAGCCTTACCGCGAGCCGAGACCGGCCAGAGCGTCTCGACTTTGCCGTTGCGGACACCGACGTACCAATCGTGGACGTTGCAGGTCGGGTCGCAGTGCCCTGGCACCAGCCGCAGCTTCTCGTTGATCTTGAGCACGCGGCCCGAGTCCTCGACGATGCCGTGCTCGTCCGAGCACTTGACGTACTTGACGTCGTCTCGGCCGAAAACGAAAGGAAGCCCGCTGTCGACGGACTGCGCCTTCAGGCCCGCGTCGACCACCGCCAGGTGCGGTTTGGCATGGCTCATTACCGACGTCAGGAGGAAGAGGGCGTTCTCCCATTCGCCACGGTCGATGCGTTGGCCGTCCTTGTCCTGGATGCGGCCGTAATCGGCGTCCATGAAGGCGTAGGACCCGCACTGGAGCTCGTTGTAGACGCCTGAGTTCGACTCGAAGTAGTAAGATCCGGTCCCGCCGCCCGAGACCAACTCGGGTTCGAGACCGACCGCCTTGAGCGCGTCCACCGACTCCTTAACCTGACCGATGGCGGCGTCGAGCTTCGCCTTGCGGTCCTCGTAGCCGTCGATGTGCTGCATCGCGCCCTGGTAGGCCTGCAGCCCCTTGAACGTCAGACCCGGCGCGGCGGCGATCGCTTTGGCGATCTCCACCACCTCCGGGGCCGTCTTCACGCCGCAGCGACCCGCGCCGCAATCGATCTCGACGAAGCAGGCGATCGTCGTCCCGTGCTTCTCCGCCGCGGCGGACAGGTCCGTCACGTTGCTCACGTCGTCGACGCAGACGATCACCTTGGCCCCGTACCGGGGAAGCCGCGCCAGACGGTCGATCTTGACGCGATCGCGGACCTGGTTCGAGATCAGGATGTCCTCGATCCCGGCGCGGGCGAACACCTCTGCCTCCGACACCTTCTGGCAGCACACGCCGACCGCGCCCCCGAGCTGCATCTGAAGCCGGAGCACGTCGACGGACTTGTGCATCTTGCCGTGGGCGCGGTGGCGCATGCCGTGCGCGCGCGCGTAATCCCCCATCTTCCGGATATTACGCTCCAGCGCGTCTAGGTCGAGGATGAGGCAGGGCGTCTGGATGTCCGCCTCGTCCATCCCGGGGATCGCGGGGACGTCGTACCCGACCTCAAGGTCGGCGGCGTTCAAGGGTGCGTTCATCGGTGTTCTCCTCAGTTCCAGGGCAGCTTGTCGAGATCGACATTCCCGCCGGTAATCACCACGCCGACGCGCTTGCCGGCGAACGTGTCCGGGTTCTTGAGTACGGTGGCCAAGGCCACCGCGCTCGAAGGCTCCATGACGACTTTCAATCGCTTCCAGATCAGCTTCATCGCATCGACGATCTCGCTCTCGGAGGCGGTGTGAATGTCCGAGACGTTGTTCCGGACGAAATGCCAGGTGAGATCTTTCAGCGGGACCTTGAGGCCGTCAGCCACGGTGTTCGGCGCGTCATCCGCGATGATGTGACCGGCCTTCAGGCTGCGGAAGGCATCGTCGGCCTGCTCGGGCTCGGCGGCGTAGATCGCGACGCGTGGCGAGAGGGACGACAGCGTCAGGCAGGTTCCGGAGATCATGCCGCCGCCGCCGATCGGAGCCACCACCGCGTCCAGGTCCTCGACCTGCTCGATCAGCTCGGCCGAACAGGTCGCCTGACCGGCGATCACCCACGGGTCGTTGTAGGGGTGGACAAACTCCGCGCCGGTCTTGGCCACCACCTCCGCGAAGACGGCTTCCCGGCTTGTCGTCGACGGCTCGCACTCCACCACGAGCCCGCCGTAGCCCCGGACGGCGTCCTTCTTTGCCTGCGGAGCAGTGCGCGGCATCACCACTGTGCAGGGGATGCCGCGGCGCCCGGCCGCGTAGGACAGGCACGTGCCGTGGTTGCCGCTGGAATGGGTGGCCACCCCCTTTCGAGCCTGCTCATCGGACAAGCCGAAGACGGCGTTGGATGCGCCCCGTGCCTTGAAGGCGCCAGCCTTCTGGAGGTTCTCGCATTTGAAGAACAGGTGTGCACCTGCCAATTCGTCCAGCACGCGGGAAGTCAGGACCGGTGTCCGATGAATGAAGGGCGCGATGCGCTTCCGGGCGGCCAGCATGTCGTCCAGTGTCGGGATGTACATTGTCGTCGCCTCCCTAAGCGGCCAGTTGAGCCATGGCCGATCCCTTGCGGTAGTATTCCTGGGCCGCCGCGACCCCCGCCCCCAACTCGACGGCCGCGCCGAGATCGGCGAGGACCATCTCGGCTGCGGCGATCCCAGAGAGCGCCATGACGTCCGTGAGGCTGCCCAGGTGGCCGATACGGAAGACCTTGCCCGCGAGCTGGCCCAGACCCGTCCCGAACGCGACCCCGTACGCGTCCTGCGCATGCCCCACGAACCGGTCGGAATCGACACCGTTGGGCAGGAGGATCGCGGTCACGGTGTCCGAGTACAGTTCCGGCCTGGCGGCGCAGACAGTCAGGCCCCATGCGGCGACCGCTCGCCGGACGCCTTCCGCGATCCGATGGTGGCGCGCGAAGACGGTCTCAAGCCCCTCCGCGAGAAGGAGGTCGGAGGCCACCTTCAGGCCGTTGAGCAGGCCGACCGGCGGCGTGTAGGGGAAGCGGCCATTGCCATAGCTGCCGCGCATGTCGCGGATGTCGAAGAAGGTGCGCGGCAGTTGGGCGTGCTCGGCGGCCTGCGCGGCGCGCTGCGAGCACGCGACGATGGCCAGGCCGGCGGGCAGCATGAAGCCCTTCTGGCTGCCGGCGACTGCCACGTCGACGTGCCAATCGTCCATCCGAAAGTCCATGCAGCCGATCGAGCTCACGCCGTCGACGAACAGCAGGGCAGGATGTTTTGCCGCGTCGAGGGCTCGCCGTACCGCCGCGATGTCGGAGCGCACGCCGGTGGCCGTCTCGTTGTGTGTAGCGAGGACCACCTTGATTGTGTGCCCGCGGTCGGCCGTGAGGATTTCCTCGTACCGGTCGGCCGGGATCCCTTCACCCCAGGACTGCTCAACGACCTGCACGTCGAGCCCGTGGCGATGGCACATGTCAATCCAGCGATGGCTGAACATGCCGTTGCGCGTGGCCAGGACCCTGTCGCCGGGGGACAGAACGTTGGTGATGGCCGCCTCCCATCCACCGGTTCCGGTAGAGGGGAAGACGAAGACCTCAGCCTGCGTCGTCTTGAGGACGCGCCTTACGCCTTCGAGAGCTGGCCGCAGGATGTCGCCAAAGATCGGACTCCGGTGGTCGATCGTCGGCATGTCGACCGCCTTACGCAGCACCTCCGGAATATTTGTTGGACCCGGGATAAAGGTCGGATTCTGGCCGCTCATCTTGGCTCCTCCAATCTCCGCATCGTAGCTCGGTAAACCAGAGCTGTAAATTTTTTTGGAAATGTTTTTCATTCGACGCAATAGCACCGTTTTATGCATTTAAATCAGCCGTTTGAGATTTTTTATTGCGCCGCTCAAACTCTCGTGCTGAAAAGTTTTTTCATCGCAGGGAAGGTGGACCAGTCAACATGACGATTCGACGAAGAGGATGTCCGAAGGGCTCGAAGGGCGCTGACGGAAGCCCCGGCATTCAGGCTTTGGACCGCGCTCTCGACGTGATGGAGACGCCCGCCAAGAAGGCATCACCCTGTCCAAACTCGCCGCGCGTCTGGGCCAGTCCGCGGCGACGATGCATCGCGTGCTGACGACGCTCGAGCAGCGCAAGTACATTGAGAGTGAACCGAAGACTCAAGATTGGTTCGTCGGCCCCGCAGCCTTTCGTCTGGGCTCGGCGTTCCTCAGGCGCACCAACATCTTCGAGCGGAGCCGTTAAGTGATGCGAGACCTGATGATGGCGACAGGCGAAACCTCGAATCTCGGCATCGAGCGCAACGGCGAGGTGCTGTTCGTCAGTCAAGTCGAGTCTCACGAGACGATCCGCGCTTTCTTCCCTCCCGGCGCCAGTTCCCCGCTCCACGCCTCGGGCATCGGAAAGGCGCTGCTCAGCGGGTTCGACGAAGAGCGTTTTGAGAGCTTCGTTCGCCGGACGCACCTGACCAGTTTCACCGACAAGACGATCGTCAACGCCGATCGGCTGCGAGAGGCTGTTCGACAGATCCGCCGACAAGGCTATTCTTTCGACGACGAGGAACGGACTACCGGTATGCGGTGCGTTGCGGCATTCATTTCGAACGGTTACGGCGAAGCGGTAGCCGGCATTTCCATCTCGGGCCCGACACCTAGGCTGCCCGATGACAGGATTCGTGAGATCGGCGCGCGGGTGGTCGAGGCGGCCCGAGAGGTTTCGCGGCGACTCGGAGCCGAATGAGGCACCGCCACACTCTGGCTTCGCTGACCGGTCGTCTCGCGGACAATCGCGGTCATCGGCCCCAGACAGGCCCACGACATCTATCGGCGGGGAGCTCCGCTCTTCGCCAATCGACTTTCGCGACCACTGGGCGGCGGGCGTCCACCGAGCACGCCGATCCTGGTCGACGGCCGGAATCGGCGCAGACGGGTTCGTCGGGGCATGCGACAAGGGATTACGACCTCACAAAGGTCAAGACGAGGACGTCTCGATGGGCTGCGCGACTAAGGTCGAGGACCGTGATTGGACTCACGCCGTGCATGAGTCTGCGATCGTCCATGAGGATCGCTTCGAGGGGGGAACTCATCTCGATCCGAGCTATGTCATTGCCGTGCGCATCGGTCAGGGCCGTCGCTCCACCCGAGACGTTCTCCCGATCGACCAACAAGGTGACGACCCAATCGACGCCGTCGCGGTGCATCCCTTCCGGGGTCGGCAACCCCCTGCCGTCGCCTTCCGCAACGATCCGAAACTGATGCATCTCGATATGCCAAGACGGGGAGGCGACACATCTCGACGCGTGTTCGAATATGCGCGTGAATGCTGAGATGAAGCATCTCAACAACGCGCTCTGCCCAAAATCATTGGTAACCGGCGCAAATTTTCGCGAAACACCGCCATTCAGTTTGTTGTGCACCAACTTCTGATAGTGCGGAGCGTCCGGCAATCTATGTACATCTTGCCCACGAGCCCGGTAAATCGCATGGCGCCGGAAGCGGTATCGCCCGCCGTCGCCCATGAACGCGTCACGCTCAAGATCGGCCCAGGTGTTGGAGAAGGCATGCCATCCGGCATCACCGTCAACGCCGACGATCCGGGCGACATCGGCCGAGGATAGATGGATGAATCCACTCTCGGCTAGAGCATCCACCGCGCGCTCAGAGGTCGCAATCGGAGGTGATATAGGATGTGTGGACAATAAAGACCTCCCCGATTTGTCCAAGACGGTGGCTTTTCTAGCGATCGAAACGGCTATTTCTGCGACAGATTACCTCGGTCGAGATGATAGATATCGTCGCGAAACTGCGCGTTGCCATCCGACGTCGACCATGCGGTGATGTATGTCCAATACTAGGAGCCGAGCTCCCCTCCCTGTCGGATCGTCGCGGACTCATCAGACCGGGTTCCGTCATCCCGTGGCATTTCGCTAGCGCCCCTCGATCGATGTCGCCTGACGCTGGACATCGTAGTCGTCACGGTTGCGCTCATGCCGGAGCGCGCGCCTCACGTTCGAGGCGAAGCTGGCCGAGACCGGCCCGGCGGCATTGCCCCAGGATTGGCGAACGAACGTCGCGAGATGCGCGACCTCCTCGTCGCTCAGCCGCCAGCCGAACCCCGGCATGCCGAGGTTCGACGGCGCGGCATGGGTCGAGGCCATTACACTCCCGTCGAGGATCAAACGGATTAGGCTGACCGGGTCCGCCGAGTGCACGGTCGGATTGCCGGCGATCGTCGGGAACGCGCCGGAGACGCCGAGACCGTCGGTCCTGTGACATGCGGCGCAGTTGTCGACGTAGAGTTCGGCGCCGCGCCCGGCCTCGTGACCTCGGGCGAGGTCCCGCGCCGTGCTTCCGTCAGGCGCATAAGTTGCGGTCGTGGGCCCGGCTGCCAGGGTCTTCAAGTAGATGGCGATTGCTTGCAAGTCGGCCGCGTCGAGGTGCTGCGTGCTGTGGACCACGACGTCATTCATCGGGCCACCGACCACGGCGTGGCCGCGGTTTCGACCTCCGCGCAGCGTTTGGACAATGTCGTCGGCCGACCAGCGACCCAACCCCGTGGAGTGCTCTCCGCGCAGGCTGACCGCGAACCAGCCGTCGACGACTTGTCCGCCCGAGAGATAGGCTTGGTCGGTCTCGTCCAGCGCCTTCTCCTGAAGCGTGAGCGCGCGCGGCGTGTGGCACGCGCCGCAATGGCCGGCCGCCTGCACGAGATAGGCGCCGCGTGCAACCTGAGGGTTGGCATAGCGGCCGGGGTCGAAGGCCGCCTCGCCAGAGCGCGCGAACGCTTTGCGCCAGAGGGCCAAAGGCCATCGGATCGACAGCGGCCATGTGATTTCATTGGCGCGTCTGGCCTCACGGACCGGTTCGACGCCCTGCATGAAGAAGGCGTAGAGGGCTCGCACGTCCTCGTCGGTCAGCCGCGCATAGGAGGGATAGGGCATCGCCGGAAACAATGTCGTGCCGCCCGGCACGATACCGTGACGGATCGCCCGGTCGAAATCGTCGAGGCCATAGGCGCCGATCCCGGTCTCGCGATCGGGCGTGATGTTCGTGCTGAAGATCCGTCCGATCGGTGTATCCATGGGCAAGCCTCCAGCGAACGGCTTGCCCCCTGGCGCCGTGTGGCAGGCGACACAGTCGCTCGCAGTGGCGACGTAGCGACCGGCCTCGATGAGCGCCCCATCCAGCCTCTGATCGGCGATCCGTCGCGTCTCGGTCGGCCACAATGCGGCGGCGTAGGTGGCGCCGAGCCCGACAAGCCCCAGTAAGGCCACGCCGAGTCCCGCCTTGAGGATGCGCGGATGCTTCATCGGACGCACCTCACGCCTGGACCAGGGGGCCGGGATTCTTCAGGTACTGGGTCCGGATCGTCTTGGCGGACCAATAGGTGAGCGCACCGACCATGCCTGTGGGGTTGTAACCGTTGTTCTGGGGGAACGCGTTCGCGCCGGGCACGAAAACGTTGTGGACATCCCAGGATTGAAGATATCGGTTGAGAGGCGAGTTACTGGGGTTCTCGCCCATAATCGCACCGCCGCAGGTGTGCGTGCTCTGGTACTGCGTGACGTTGTACTTCGATCCCGGTTTCTTCGACTCGACGGCCATCGATTTCGGATTGAGGACGGCACACATCTCCTTCGCCTTGCCGACGAGGAACTGCGCCGCCTTGATCTCGTCATCGTGCCAGTTGAACGTCATGCGCAGGAGCGGCCGCCCGAACCCGTCCTTGTAGGTCGGGTCGAGGTCGAGATAGCTGTCGCGGTAGGACATGCAGGCGCCCTGCACCTCGTAATAGAAGCTGTGCCGGAACACGTCCCGCACGCCTCGCTTCCAGGCGCTGCCCCAGTTGGGCACACCTTCCGGGGTCTTGATGCCGCGCACAGGGCCGCCCCCGGGCTGCCGGGCCCAGATCACCCCGCCTCCGACGAACCCGGCCTTGGCGTTGTCGAGCTGGTTGCCGTTGAGGTCGTCGAACACCGCGCCGCCGCCGCCGATCCCGACGAAGCGATTGGCCTGCACGTCCTTGTCGAAGAACAGGTCGATCCGGTTGAGGTTCTGGTACGAATAGTTGCGCCCGACCGTGCCGGTGTTCGACACCGGGTCATAGGGCGTGCCGATGCCCGAAACGAGCATCAAATGCACGTTGTAGAGGGAAAAGGCGCACAGCAGCACCAGCGAAGCCGGCTGCTCCACCTCCTGTCCGGAGGCGTCGAGATAGGTCACACCCGTCGCCCGCTTGCGATCGGAGTCGAGGTTGACCTTTATGACGTGGGCATTGACCCGCAACTCGAACTCCTTGCGACGGCGAAGCACCGGAAGGATGTTCACGTTCGGGCTCGCCTTGGAGTAATTCAGGCACCCGTAATCGCTGCAGAACCCACAAAAATTGCACGGACCCATCTGGCATCCGTAGGGATTCGTGTAGGCATCGGACGTATTCGAAGCCGGGATCGGATAGGCATGGTAGCCCATCTCGTTCGCAGCCTTGTAGAACATCTCGGCACCGAGATAGTTTCTGTTCGGCGGAAGCGGAAATTCACGCGTGCGGGATCCCTCGAATGGGTTTCCGCCCGCGACTTGCTGGCCATTCAACACGCCCGCCTTGCCGGAAGTCCCGCACACGTACTCGAAGTGGTCGAAGTGTGGTTCCAGCTCGTCGTACGTCACAGGGAAATCCTGGATCGTCATCCCTTCGGGTATGAAGTTCCGACCGTATCGCTGCTCGATGTTGCTGCGCAGGCGAAGATCTTCCGGGAGCGCGCGGAAGTGGCATCCGGACCAGTGACTCCCTGCACCGCCCACTCCGGTTCCGGGCTTGAACGAGCCCATCTGACGGTAGGGTACTGCGACGTCGTTCACGCCATGCCGGATCGTCACCGTCTCGCGGGACAGGCTTTGCAGGTAGCGTCGGTGCACCGAACCTTCGAGCTCATCGACGACGCGCGGGTAGGAGAAATCGGGCTGCGTATCGCGGTCCGGGCCGCGTTCGAGCACGACGACGTGAAGGCCGGCGTCGGTAAGCTCCTTGGCCATGATCGCTCCGGTCCACCCCATGCCGACGATCACGGCATCGACGGGTTTTCTGACAGTCGTCATGGTCAGGCCCTCCGGCCGGCGAGATCGACAGGAGGAAGTGGATAGGGCTTGTCGCGAACCTCGACCCAATCGTGGAAATCGGCCCGCATGCCGGGGTAACCGATCATCTTCCACGAGCCCATGCCGCGGTTTCCACCGTGCTTGGGATCGCTGAAGTACCCGTTGCGCACCTCGGTCAGGAGACTGACGAAGAAGGTGCGCGACGGTACATCGTCGAGGGCAATCTTCGCCGTCTCGAGGCCGCGAAGCACGTCCTCCTGCTGTGCGAATCCGAGTTCGGCGAAGCGGCGTCCCGAGAACGAGGCTGCGCAATGACGGTCCACGGCGGCCATGCCGACGCGGATGATGTCACGCAAGGCGAGGCGTCCCTGGTAGCCGAATTCCGGGGGGGCCTTCAGGAAGGGTCCCTGCATGTACCAGATGTCGCCGGCCGCGTAGGGCGTCTGCATGTGACGGTCGAGGAACTCCGGGACGCCGAGCTCGACCGCCCCCGGACCGATCTCGTCATGGGGGATCAGGCGATCGCAGGCCGCGTGCAGGAAGGCCCATTCAGTCGCATTGAAGAAGGTCGGCACATACTCGACCGGCGTCGTCGCGACGGCCCGTCCCGCCAGCGGGACCGACGGGAGAAGTGCCAGCGTCCGCAGCAAGCCTCTCCGTGACGGCTGCTCCGTTCCGCTCTTTCGATGGACGCTGTCGGACATCAAAGTTCTCATCGAAAGTGAACAAATGCGTTCGCGTTCCGAAGTCTTAAGGAGCAGGGGCCTGCAGGGGCTTATCCTTGTCGACCACGTAGACGGACAGGATCTTGATCGTCCTATCGGCTGCGACCGTGTATCCGGCATGCGGGACGCCTCGCGGGTTGATGCCGTGCTGGCCGGCTATCCGGTCCTGGTCCCCCTTGCCGGGGGCGGAGACCGTGCCGCCTTCGAGGACGTAGAAAATCTCCTCGCCGTGGTGGAAGTGGCGGGGCGAGGTTGCGCCGACCGGGAACTCCACGAGTTGGACGATGATCTCCTTGTTCTCGACCCCGGACACGGGGGCTCGGCTCAACTCGGTCCGCCTGATCTCTGTCATCGGTTTCTCCTGCGATCGTCCGGTTTCGAGTCCGGCTAGGACGAAGAGAGCCGCGAGCACCGCCACGTGTCTCGCGCGGAACGCTCGCCTCGGCGGCGGGGGAGCTCGCCGTCCGTCGCGGTCGTTCATGAGGGCCGTCCTGTGTCCGGATGGGGCTCGTCGTCTCGCCGAGGGCCGACGAGGAAGCGTGGAGCGGGGGCTCGAAACATCCGCGAGACCTGCGTACCCCCGCGTGGGGCGCCGACCCAGCCGACGTCCCGGGATCATCGAGCGCTCATTGGGCCGGCACGCCGACGGGCACAGGGGAAGGCTCCTCCTTGAACGGCCGCTCCGGGTGTATCGTGAAGGCCATCCCGGCCCCGAGAACGAGCAGCCCGATGGATCCGGCGAAGGGCAGTACCCAGTTGCCCGTCAGGTCGACGATCAGGCCGAAGGTCAACGGCGAGACGATTGCAGCTAAAGCTGAGCCGAAGTTCATCAGGCCGCTCGCCGTGCCCGCGTACTGGGGCGCAATGTCCATCGGCACCGACCAGATCGGACCGATGACAAGTTCGAGGAAGAAGAAGCCGCCGGAGAGAAGGAGCGCGATCAGCGTCAACTCCTTCGTGAAGAAAACGCCGCCCAGGCACGCGGCGGCGCCAAGCATGCCGAAACAGATGACGTTCCGTCGTGCTTTCTGGAGGTCGCCGGTCTTCCGGAGGATCTGGTCCGAGATAACGCCGCCCAGCGTGTCGCCGACAACGCCCGCGAAGAACACGCCGGACGCGAACAGGGCAGAGTTCTTGATGTCGAGCCCGTAGCCATCCTTGAAGAACGACGGCAGCCAGTTGAGGTAAAGCCACAGCGACCAGCCATAGCAGAAGTAAGTAATGGTGACGGGCGCCATGCGCGGCACCAGCCGCCGCCACGGCACGTGCGGCTTCAAGCGCGCAGCAGCGTCGCGGACCGGGAGACGATCCAGGTCCGCCTGGGTGATCGCCTTATGCTCGCGCGGGTCGTCCCGGTAATAGATGTACCAGACCACGACCCAAGCGAAGCTGCCGATCCCGAGGATTACGAAGGACTCGCGCCAGCCGAGCAGCGTCATCAGCAGCACGACGATCGGAGGTGTCACGGCATTGCCGAGCCGGGCGAACGCATGCGTGATGCCCTGCGCAAAGCCCCTTTGGTCCTTGGCAACCCAGGTCTGCATCGCCCGCGTCGCCGTGGGGAAGGTGGCGCCCTCGCCGAACCCGAGGATGAAGCGTGCGAGGAACAGGGACGTCACACCCCCGACAAACCCGGTCGCGATGGTGGACGCCGCCCAGATCAGGCCGCAGATGAAGAGGGTGCGCCGTGCGCCCCACTTGTCGGCCATCGCGCCTCCGATGATCTGGAAGACGGCGTAGGGATAGGCGAAGGCCGAGAAAATCAGGCCGAGTTCGGTGTTCGAGAGACCCAGTTCCGCCCTGATGGCAGGGGCCGCCGTGCCAACGTTGACGCGGTCGACGTAGGTGATGAAGTACATCAAGCAGAGCAGAAACAGCACCATGCCCGGCGCCGTGATGCGTCGTGGTATTGCGATCATGTGGTTTCCTCCTTGGCGCAGGCCGTGCCCGCCGGATCTTGACGTCCGGTCGTTGCCAGCGGCGGATTGGTATTCTGCGGGCGCACCGAACTAGGCGGTGGATCACTGGAAGCTGTGGTGAGACCCCTCGATTCTCAGTGACCTGCTGTCGCGGCCACGCTCAATCGTCGAGGGCCGAGCGCAAGCTCGTCATCGCTGCGAGGACACCCCCGCGCTGGTGCGGGATGTGGGCGGCATGAAGCCCCATCTCGACGCCGGAGAGCGCGCCCATCAGGGTCAGGTCGTTTGTCTCGCCAAGGTGGCCGATGCGGAAAACCTTGTCGGTGAGCTTACCGAGGCCGGCACCGAGGGACATGTCGAACCGGTCAAGCACGACCTTACGGAAGACGTCGGCACCGGTGCCGTCTGGCATCATCAAAGCGGTAAGCACGGGTGAGTACTCGGTTGGCTCCTGGCACAGGACTTCGAGGCCCCAGCCCTGCGCTGCCGCGCGGGTAGCGGCGGCGAGACGCTGGTGGCGGGCGAAGACCTGAGGCAAGCCTTCCTCGCGCAGCATCGCGATGGCCTCACGCAGGCCATAAAGTAGGGTCGTTGCGGGGGTGTAAGGGAAGAAACCGTTCGCGTTGGGCTTCAGCATTTCTGCCCAATCCCAGTAGGAGCGCGGCAGGGTGTTGGATCGCGAGGCGGCCAGAGCTTTCTCCGAAACCGCGGTGAAACCTAGGCCAGGGGGGAGCATGAGCCCCTTTTGTGAACAGCTCACCGTGACGTCGATCCCCCACTCGTCGTGGCGCAGATCCGCCGAGCCGAGGCCGGAGATTGAGTCGACGAGGAACAGCGCGGGGTGGCCCGCCCGGTCGATTGCCTTTCGGATCTCAGCGATCCGGCTGGTGACGCCCGTCGAGGTCTCGTTGTGAACTACCATCACCGCCCTGATCGCCTTGGAGCGGTCTTCCGAGAGCTTCGCCTCGACGATCGCGGGATCGGCCCCCCGTCGCCAGTCAGTTGAGACGAACTCCACCTCTACGCCCCACCGGGCCGCCATCTGACGCCAGAGCGTCGCGAACTGGCCTGTCTCGAACATTAGAACCTTGTCGCCCGCGTTGAGCGTGTTGGCGATCGTCGCCTCCCACGCCCCCGTCCCAGAAGACGGGTAGATCACTACGGGCCCATCCGTCTGGAAGACGGCCTTGCATCCTTCCAGGACCTCCTCGCCAAGCTTTTTGAAGTCCGGCCCTCGGTGATCGATCACCGGCATGTTCATGGCTCGCATGACGCGCTCCGGCACTGGGCTCGGACCGGGGATGTGAAGGAAATGTCGTCCGATGCGTGAGCTCATGATGGCCTCCCAGCCGCGCAGAGTGTTGCATGCATGATTCGCCGGTGGGTTGGATAATTTGCATTCATTTTTTCGGAGAGCAAGTCCTTTCTGACCCGACTGCCGATAATCGACGGTCCGCACACTCGCTGCTATGTGTGTGCCATGCCACCAACCGCCCTCGATCATGCTTCGGATTGCTCCGCTTCCACGCAGGACGCTCCCGCTACGCCCGTGCCGGCGAAATCGACGCGGGATCGCGCGCAGCTCAGAGCGGAGGCGAGTCTTGCCTCGCTCCATGGAGAGGTGCTGTCGCGCCTGCGGGACTTCATCGTCGAGGGGAGCCTGAGCGACGGCGCCCGCGTGCCCGAGCGTCAGCTCTGCGAGGAGTTCGGTGTCTCGCGCACGCCCCTCCGCGAGGCCTTGAAGGTCCTGGCCTCGGAAGGGCTCATCGACCTTCTTCCGAACCGTGGCGCGCGCGTCCGCCGCCTCAGCGAGCGCGAACTGACCGAGCTGTTTGACGTCATAGGCGGGCTCGAGGCCCTGGCCGGGCGCCTGGCTTGCGAGAAGATCACCGAGGCCGAGTTCGCCGCGATCGAGACCCTGCACCACGAGATGTACGGCTTCTATCTGCGCCGCGATCTCAATGGCTACTTCGCCCGCAACCAGGCAATCCACGAGGCCATCGTCGCCGCTGCCGGGAACGAGGCGCTTCGTGCGACCTATGTCGGCTATGCCGGCCGCATCAAGCGGGCACGCTACTCCGCCAACCTTGACGCGCACCGCGACCGCTGGGGCGAGGCGATGCGCGAGCACGAGGAGATCCTCGATGCCCTCCGCCGCCGTGCCGGACGAGAGCTGAGCGACATCCTGTTCCGACATCTGCGAAACAAGCAGCGTGCCGCAGTCGAGCATGAGGCGCCCGCGGCCGTCGAAGTTTAGGTCGACTAACCAGCGCGCTCCTTCTGCGCGCCTTTTTCGGCTCGTTTTGTCGGCACGAGCTGCTCCTGTTGGTGATCTGCGGCATTAGCGCTCCCGATACCGTAACGTGCCGTGGCATGCGATTGGATGCCAGCGCGCATGAAATCGTCACATAAACAGAATTTTTTGAATGCATTTTGCAAAAGGTTGGCGTAGCATCTCATCCAGAGAGTGCGGGGCTGAGCGCATCTGCTCAGCTTGGCTCTGGGTTTCGCCGACTCGAAGCCGTTCTAACGCATCCCGTTGGGATCGATGATCCACGCAGACCTTCGGAACTCTCGGCAACGAAAAAAGATCGGGAGGTTTCAAATGTCAATGTATTTCCAAGATAATTCCGGCGCGCTGATTCCAGAGCACGCTACATATATTTTAGAACTGCTGTCATGTTTGCGAGACTGAGATCTCTGACGGTCGATCTGTGATTTTGTGTCAAGCGTATACCGGCAGGTAGGCTTCCACGGGAGCCGAGCAGCCGGGCAAAAGCCGACGTAGTTTGAACCCGAAAAGTGTGCAGGAAGCCTCGATGACCGGCCGATCGCAATCCATGGCTAGATCCAAGGATCTGTCGCGGGCTTTGTCACGCGTGCTCCAGGGCGAGGCGCGCTTCGACGCCTTCACCCGCGGGCGCTACGCCACCGATGCCTCAATCTATCAGATTATGCCGGCCGGCGTGGTGCTGCCGCGCTCGGCGGAGGACATCACCGCGACCTTGCAGGTCGCGGCCGAGTATGGCGTCCCGGTCATCATGCGCGGGGGCGGCACCTCGCAGAACGGTCAGCCGATCGGCTCAGGTCTCGTGATCGACTGCTCGCGCCATTTCAATCGGGTGCTTGACTACGATGCCCAGGCAGGCATCGTCACCGTCGAGCCGGGGCGGGTGCTGGAGCGCCTGAACACACACGTGAAGGGCGACGGCTGGTTCTTCCCCGTCGAGCCCTCGACGGCGACCCGCTGCACCATCGGTGGCATGGCCGGCAACAATTCCTGCGGCGCCCGCTCGCTGCGCTACGGCACGATGCGCGACAACGTGCTCGCCATGCGCGCTCTGCTGCATGACGGCGAGACCTTCGCCTTCTCGCTCATCGGCAACGACGCCACGGGCGTCGCCGGTTCGTCGCGGGTCGAACATATTGCGGCGCGGATGCTGCAACTCGCCCATGACAACCGGGACGAGATCGAGGCGCGCTACCCCAAGGTGCAGCGCCGGGTCGGCGGCTACAATCTCGACGCGCTGGTGACCGACCGGCCCAACCTCGCCCATCTCCTGGTTGGGTCCGAAGGAACACTGGCCGCGACCACGTCGGTGACGCTGAAGCTTTCGCGCCTGCCAAAGCACCGGCTGATGGGCGTCTGCCACTTCCCCTCATTCCGCGCGGCCATGGAGACGACGCAGCACATCGTCGCCCTCGATCCGGTGGCGGTGGAGCTGGTCGACAACAACGTACTGGTGCTGGGGGCCGATATCCCGCTGTTCCGCACCACGCTCGCCGACATCACCCGTGGCAAGCCGAACTGCCTGCTGCTCACGGAATTCGCCGGGGACGACCTCGACGCCCTTAAGCGTGACCTCAAGCGCCTCGACGCCTGCATGGCCGATCACGGCTATCCAGACGCGGTGGTCGAGGTCGTGGAGCCGTCCCGGCAGAAGTCCGTCTGGGAGGTGCGCGAGGCGTGCCTCAACATCATGATGTCGATGAAGGGCGACGCGAAGCCGATCTCGTTCATCGAGGACTGCGCCGTCCCCCTGGAACACCTCGCCGACTACACCGACGCTGTGACCGAGGTCTTCTCGAAGCATGGTACACGGGGCACGTGGTACGCCCACGCCTCGGTGGGCTGCCTGCATGTCCGCCCGATCCTCAACATGAAGGAGGGGAGCGACGTCCGCCGGATGCGGGCGATAGCCGAAGAGACCTCCGAACTCGTCCGCCGCTACAAGGGCTCGTACTCCGGCGAGCACGGTGACGGCATCTCACGCTCGGAATTCGTGGAGCCGTTGTTCGGCGGAACGCTCACCCGCGCCTTCGAGGCAGTGAAGGACGGGTTCGATCCAGAGAACCGGCTCAACCCCGGCAAAATCGTGCGGGCGCCGAAGTTCGACGACCGCAGCCTGTTCCGCTTCAAACCGGATTACGCCGTGACGGCGCCCGCCGAAACGGCCCTCGACTGGTCCGATTGGGGCGGCTTCGGCGCGGCGGTCGAGATGTGCAACAACAACGGCACCTGCCGGAAGCTCGCGGGCGGGGCCATGTGCCCCTCCTACCGGGTGACGAAGGAGGAGCAGCATCTTACGCGCGGCCGAGCGAATTCATTGCGTCTCGCCATCTCGGGTCAGCTCGGGCCCGAGGCTTTCACCAGCCCGGACATGAAGCGGACAATGGACCTCTGCGTGTCCTGCAAGGCCTGCCGCCGGGAATGCCCCACCGGCGTAGACATGGCCAAGCTGAAGGTCGAGTTTCTGCATCATTATCACGCTCGTCATGGGCTGCCGCTGCGAGAAAGGCTGATCGCGGAGCTGCCGCAATACGCCAAGCTCGCGAGTACGGTCGCCCCCCTTCTCAACTTGCGTAATAAGATGCCGTTGCTCGCACAGCTCGCCGAGCGTGTCCTGGGGCTCTCGGCGCGCCGCTCCCTCCCCGAATGGCGTCGGCCTTGGTCCGAGACCGGCGCGCCTGCTTCCGTGTCAGAAGTGTTGGGCGACGGGCTTGATGTTGTCCTGTTCGGGGACACCTTCAATCGCGCCTTCGAGCGCGAAAATCTCGAGGCGGCTGAGCGCGTGCTGCGGGCAGCTGGATACCGGCTGCACCGGGTCGCGTCGCCGGATGGGGGGCGGCCGCCCTGTTGTGGCCGGACTTGGCTCGCCTCAGGCCAGACCGATCAAGCACGTCGAGAGGCGCGTCGAACCCTCGATGCATTGGCACCTTTCGCCGAAGCCGGTGCGCGAATCGTCGGGCTGGAGCCGTCGTGCCTGCTAACCTTCCGCGACGAGTTCCAGTCTCTCGTGCCAAGTCAGGCGGCGAAAACTCTTGCGCGGCAAGCGGTGTTACTTGAGGAGTTGCTTGCCGTCGACCTGCCCCTGGGCCGCGTTAAACTGCGGTTGAAGGATCATGGAGGACAGGTGGCGCATCTACATGGGCATTGCCATCAAAAGTCCTTTGGAGCGATGCCCGCCGTCGAAACGGTTCTGCGCTCCGTGCCCGGACTGGATGTGAGGGTCATCGAGTCGAGCTGCTGCGGGATGGCGGGCGCGTTCGGCTATCGGGCGGACACGCTCGACGTCTCGCTGGCGATGGCGGAATTGTCACTGCTGCCAGCGCTACGAAAGGCGGGTCCAACCGATCTCCTAGTCGCTGACGGCACAAGCTGCCGGCATCAGATCCATGACGGGATTGGGCGCGACGCAGTGCATGTCGCTAGGATCCTTGATGATGCGCTTATGCCATGAGCACACCGCATAGTACGGCGATCCCTGACCCAGCTGGAACGCAATCCAGCATTTGTGCCAAATCTCGTGGATTGCAGCCGATCCGACAGCATCGCCACTTCGCAAGCTCGCATCATAAAGAGGTTGATTCTGGACCGCTCATGGCACCACTGCAATTGCATTGAGCTCTATCAATAGCGGCAGCAGATTTGGCGCGTGAGCCGCGACGCCCCGAGCCCGCCATCGCCGCCGCGTGGATGCCGCTTAAGCTCCCGCTCGTGCAGGCCGCCCGCCACGATCGCCCTGCCGCGTCGAGGACCCCGATGGCGATCGACCGCGTTATGCTAGGGGGCGGATACAACACGAGGGGCGCGGACTGATCCAGCGCCAGCCCCCGCCGCCCCAATCGAGGTCGGAGGGCATACCGAGATAGTCATCGGCCTCGCTGTCCAACCCCGCAACCCGGTCCGTCACGGCGTCCCGCGCCGTCAACAACACCGCCGGGGTTCAGTCCCCTGCGGCGGAGGCCGCGCAACACGTCGAGACCTGAGCCATCGGGCAACATCAGGTCGAGCACGACCGCGGAGAACACGCTTGTGACGAGGGCCGCATCCGCGTTCGGGCAGTTGTCGAGGCAGTCAATTGTCGCCCCTCCCAAGCCAAGCCCTGAGGCTGCCGGATAGAATGGGGTCGTCCTCGACGACGAGGATGCGCATGCCTGCCTCCTTGAAGTCCCGTCATCGTCCAAGCTTGGCTTAAGCTTGGCTTAAGTTCCGTTTCCGAACCGAGGCAGACCGAGTTGTTGCGGATCCCGGTGGTCACTCATGCCAAACTTCCTCGCGCGGATCATCCTCGTCGCCGTTGCCTCGACCCTGGCGCTGGCCTGCTCACGAAGCCATGATGCTCAAGCCGGTCACGTGCACGTCATCGCGAAGGCTGACCTTAGAGACCGGTCGTGATCCGGTCGTTTCGGTACGTCGCACCCTCTCTGCTGCTCGCCTCAGCGCTCGAAGCCTGAACGGCTTCACGGGACTCCGACCTGCCAGATACCAGGGTGGGATCGCTGATCAGTCCCGGTGTTTTACGCCAGTACGCCGCGATCACCGATCGAGCCGTTCCCGGTTGCCGCCGTCAACCCGCGAGACCTGAAGGTCCGCAACGTCCGTCACGTCGTCGACAATCCGACCCGGGGATCAACGGCACGATCGTGGTCGATCCGTATCGGCGCCTTCTCTAGCTCGTTCCGGAGGCCGGTCAGGCGATGCATTACGGCGTCGACGTCGGTAAGGCCGGCTTCGAGTTCACCGGCACGGCGACGGTCGCTCGCAAGGCCGCGTGGCCGCGTTGGACACCAACGCCCGACTTGCTTCGGAGCGGAGCGGGCCATGGGCCGGCGGGCGGGGAACGCAACCCGCTGGGCGCGCGGGCCCTCCACCTGAGGATGGCAAGAACACGCTCTATCGTATCCACGGCACCACGGAGCACCGGCGAAGCGGTCTCGTCAGGATGCGTCCGCATGCTGAACCAAGACGTGATCAACCTCTATCGGCGCGAGTCGACGTTCTGGGTCCTGGCGAGAGCGCGGCAACGGCGGCCCCTGAAGCTGATGAACCAGGCCTGGAACGTTCGTAAACCGCAACGGGCGACGATCACCTCATGCAAGCGGATTTCTTATCATCGCTGACGAGCTGCACGGACTGCCTTTGTCCGGCCCAAGCTCGTCGCCGAAGGCAAAGACGGTGATCAGACAGCGCCGCGTCAGTCGGGCTTAGCCTTGAGGGCCAGGACGGAACTGGGGCTGTGAATGCGTCACCCCTCCCAATGAGAGATCAAGCTATGAGGCGGAGCGCGCGAAACGATGATCCGGATTACGTCGTCAACGCTCTCGCGGGTCAGCGCAACATCTGGGCACAGGTCGCGTGCACAGGCGCCTTGTTAGTGGTGCTCCTGCTTATCTCCGCTGTTTGCGAACCGTCAGCTGCCTTGGTCACACCCAGCAAAACAATCGATACTCGATGCCGGGCCGCGCATATTTCACATGACGGGCACAAGATCATTTCCGCTCACCAAACCGTCGAACCGAACTGAGTTCGACCCAAGACATCGAGAAGTAGCATGCGAAACTGATGGTTACCATCGGCAGGTCACAGGATCTTAGATAATTTTATATTTTATTGTGTCGGATCTTGTAAGTTCCATTCAAGGGCTGCGTTCGAATCTTTTATGCCCTAAGACCATTTGGGATCCAACCGGAAAGACAGCCGGATACAGAAACTCCACAATAGCCTGCTGTGCAGTCATGGCGTGCTCGGCCGCCTAGTCGAGCGCCGACTGTCCAGCGGAGGGCTCGATCTAGCCAAACGTGCCGACATCCATCCGCAGCCTGTCGATGTCGATCAAGATGCCACTCCCGATTGTTAGAACCCGTCCGATAAGGGTCTGAGGCGGGGTTGAGTGGCCGGGATGGCGATGGTTCCAGGCGGGTGCTGAAGCCTGACCTGGACCTGCCATGTGGACCCCGACCACCCGGCGGCAGCATAGCCGCGCGGGCCTTCGCTATGAAACTGACCTGACCGATGCCGAGTGGGCGGTGATCAAGCCGCTGATGCCGAGGCCTGAGCCGCGCGGGCGGCCTCCGGTCTGGACGACGCGGGAGATCCTAAACGCGATGGTCTCACGTTCTGCGCGGCGGTATCGCATGGCGGCTGATCCCCAAGGATCTACCGCCGCGTTCGACCACGTTCGGCTACTTCAGCCGCTGGCGCGACACAGGGCTGTTCGGCCGGATCAACCACCACCTCGTCA